>PEUO01000097.1 GCA_002780715.1 Deltaproteobacteria bacterium CG03_land_8_20_14_0_80_45_14 | reverse complement strand
ACCCTGCCGGGGATGGCACCACCGAACACTTTTTCACAATCGAGTTGAAGAATGGACGTATCTCGTCAATAAAAAGCTTGCTACCATACGTCCTTGACCCAAATACTTCAAGCGCTCCGAATTTGGAGGAGGTTTCCTTCGTTTATGCTACTATCATCTGGACTTATGTCCCGACAGGCGCTATGCATATAGACGACTGGACCCAATCTGCGTGATTTTCCATGCGAGAGGAAAGACTTTTCGAGCGGCTTCAAACTTGGGAAAAAGAACCGTCAAGACGGGGTAAGGAGGATCCTCGAAGAATCGTTGATTCGGTCTTAAGGCACTTGCAGCGAATTCTCAATACGAAGCAGGGAAACGTTCCCATTGCCGAAGATTATGGCGTTCCCGATTTCACGGATTTTCTGAATTCTTTTCCTGATTCGTTAAGGGAGATCGAGAAGACGATTAGACTGGCCATCCAGAAATATGAGCCGCGACTCACGGCTGTTCGGGTGAGTTTCATTCCCCAGGAGGAAGATCCCCTTTCCCTGCGTTTCCAAATTATAGCCAGACTTTCTACTGAATCAAAAACCCAGGTTTTTATTGAAACGATCGTTGACTCTGACGGGAAAATAGATATTAGAGGCTGAAGCCAGAAGATAAAGTTTAGACCACTCTTTAAATCCCCCTTTGTCCCTCTTTTACAAAGGGGGAATTACTTTTTACCTCCCTTTACTAAAGGGGGGGTGGGGAGGGATTACTTCTCAACGATGTTTAATCGCTACTTCCAGGAAGAACTGGATCATCTGAAAGAACTCGGGGTCGAGTTTTCCAAGGCCCATCCAGCCCTTGCTCCTATGTTGAGCGGCCCTACAGCAGATCCAGATGTGGAACGTTTACTTGAGGGTGTGGCTTTCCTCACCGCCCTTCTCGGACAGAAACTGGATGATGAATTTCCAGAGCTCATCAATGAGCTGATGCAACTGATCTGGCCACACTATTTGAGGCCAATCCCTTCAACGGCAATGATTGCCTTCACTCCCAAACCCACCCTCAAACAGTCACAGACCATCCTCTCTGGCATCCATATCGCCTCTGTCCCAGTCGAGGGGACTTCCTGCCTTTTTAAAACTTGTTATGACATAGAAATCCATCCCCTCCAGCTTTTAGACGCCTCCTTTTCTCAACCCTCTGGTCGTTCACCGGTTATAAAACTCCTTTTTGAATTGAATGGCCTGAAGGTTTCAGACTGGAAGCCGAAAACCCTGCGATTCTTTCTTGGGGGAGATTATCCGAACGCTGTAGACCTCTATCTCCTTTTACGACGCCATCTAAAACAGATTGTGATCACGCCCCAGGAGAAAGGGCCTTCACTTTTTCTTTCTCCGGAATTCTTAAAACCTGTGGGCTTCTCTCACCAAGAAACCCTGATTCCTTATCCCTCCCATTCCTTTCCCGGTTATCGGATTCTTCAGGAATATTTCATCTCTCCAGAAAAATTTCTTTTTTTAGACCTTCTCGGCTGGGAACGCTGGCATGAAAGAGGAGATGGTTCAAGACTTGAGATCAGTTTCGAACTCGATGATCTCCCTTTTCCTCCCCCTCGGATAAAGAGGGATAATTTTGTCCTTTTTGCGACACCCGCTATCAACATCTTTCCCCACGAGGCAGATCCCATTGTTCTCGACCACAAAAAGACACAGTATTTAGTTCGTCCCTCTGGCTCAAACCCTTCGCACTATCAAGTCTACTCCGTGGAAAGGGTGGTTGGATTTATCCATGGAACGGCCGAGGAGAGAGCGTATGTGCCTTTTGAGGTTTTTAACCCGAATCCCCAATCCATTTCCACCTATCACATCACCATCAGACAATCTCCTATACGAATGGGGTTCGACACCTATCTCTCTGCGGCTTACTCCCCCGGTTCCGGTCCCCCTGTGCCAGAAACCCTCTCTATTCTGCTCATGTGCACCAACGGCTCACTGCCTGAAAATCTCCGAATCGGCGATCTCTCTCAGCCGACCAGTAGTTCTCCCGAGTTCGTAGAATTTAGAAATCTTAAACCTCCCACGACCAGTGTCTTACCCCCATTGGGAACAAACCTTCTGTGGCGTCTTCTCTCCCATCTGTCTCTGAACTACCTTTCCTTAGCCCGAACTGAAAATTTAAGAGCCCTTCTGGAACTTTATATCTTTCCGGAGATCCGTGATCGGACCGCCACCTTAGCAAACAGAAAAAGAATCAGTGGTATTGAAAAGGTTGAGGCCAAGCCCTCTGACCGCCTGGTTTCTGGCATCCTGATGAGAGGCCTGGAGATCAAACTCAATATGCGTCAAGACCAGTTTGCCAGCCAGGGAGACATGTTCCTCTTCGGGTGTATCTTGGATCAATTTCTGGGAGGCTACGCCTCCATCAATACCTATACCAGACTGATCATTCAGGAAGTCTTGAAGGGAGACCTTTATCAATGGCCGGCGAGGTTAGGAGATCATCCCTTAATTTAAAATTAGATCTACTCAAGAAGGGACATGAGTATTCTTTCTTTCAAGTGATGAGACTCCTGCGCCTTTTTGTCATCGACTCGGAAAGGACCGAAGAAAAGAAGGCGGGGGAAGGAGAGAAGATAAAAATTCGACCTGAACTTTCTCTTGCTTTTCCTGCCTCGGATGTGGCGAAGATTGAAGAATTAACCAACGACCGGTCCTTCTTTTTAGTCACCGCCACCATGCTTGAGCTTTACGGAGCCTCTTCTCCACTTCCCACCTTTTATACCGAAGATCTCATGGATGAAGAGGCCGAAGATATGTCGGTGACCAGGGATTTCATCGATATCTTCAACCATCGCCTCTATCTCCTCCTCTTCCGTTGCTGGACAAAGTACCGAGAGTTCCTCCAACTGGTCGAAGAAAATAATCCCAAAGACTTAGAAAAGCTCTTCTGCCTTTTAGGCCTCGGGGAAAAGGAACTGAGAGAAGATCTTTCGGAGTCTTATTCCCTCATCCGCTATACAGGGCTTTTCACACAATTTCCAAGGTCTTCGTTGGGGCTTGAAACCCTGCTTCAAGACGCCTTGGGAGGAGTTCCCATAGGAGTCATTCCCTGTGTCCAACGAAGAGTCAAAATTCCTCCTGATCAGAGATTACATTTGGGAGCCTCAGGAAATCCTCTTGGAGAAAATTCCTTTCTTGGAGAAGAGATCGACGACCGAATGGGAAAATTTCATCTTCAAATCGGGCCCCTTCAAAGCGAGCAGTTTCATTCTCTTCTTCCGGGCAATCCAAATCACCAGAGGCTTGCTTTCCTGACCAAATTCTATCTTACAGACCCCCTTGAATATGACCTTGAGCTGATCTTGGCAGAAAAAGAAGGCAAGACAGTTTGCTTAGGAACCCCAATGTGGTCGAGGCTTGGTTGGGACACGTGGACCTTTTCAACGGAATACATCGGAGAAGTGAAAGCGACTCTTCCTCCACAGGGAGCACCTTGACCATTGGAATGATGGAATGTTGGAAGATTCCAACATCCCATCATAGGAGAAAACAGTTATGATAACCGTCGACATTAAAACTCTATTGAATCGTTTGAACCCGTATTGCACCCGAGCTTTGGAGGCAGCCGCCGGTCTCTGTGTTTCCCGCACCCATTACGAAGTCACCGTGGAACATCTTTTGGCAAAGCTTTTAGAAGAACCCCAGTCGGACTTGCCTCTCATCTTTCGCCAGTTTGATCTTGACACAGGAAGGGTGAAAAAGACCCTGGATCAGACCATTGAGGAATTTCGTACGGGCAATGCTGGAAAGCCTGTATTCTCTCCCCTCCTTTTGGAGTGGTTTCAGGAGGCCTGGCTGATTGCTTCGGTCGATCTTGACGAAAACCGCATCCGGTCCGGCGCCCTCCTTTTTGCTCTTTTAGCGAAGCCCACCCAGTTTGCCTCTGGTCGCTATACCGATCTTTTGCGCTCCATCGGCCGGGAAGCCCTTCTCGCTCAATTCGGCAATATTGCGAAGGGGTCTGTGGAGAAACCCTCCCCTGGAGAGAAGCCCGTTCGGGAAGCTGCTCCCATGGGTGACGGAACTGCCCTGAGCCGTTTCTGCGCTGATTTTACCCAGAAAGCGGCAGCCGGTGAGATTGACCCTGTTTTTGGCCGGGATCGTGAAATTCATCAGATGATCGATATCCTGGCCCGGCGGCGAAAAAATAATCCTATTGCTGTGGGAGAAGCAGGAGTGGGAAAAACAGCAGTGGTGGAAGGGCTTGCCCTTCGAATCATTGAGGGGGAGGTCCCTGAGAGTCTCCGCGGGGTCTCTATTTTGGGATTGGACATGGGTCTGCTTCAAGCAGGGGCCGGGGTGAAGGGGGAGTTTGAGAACCGTTTGAAATCCGTCATCAATGAGATTAAGGCCTCTCCGAAACCGACCATCCTCTTCATTGACGAAGCCCATACATTGATTGGAGCCGGAGGCCCATCCGGCGGAAGCGATGCGGCCAATCTTTTGAAGCCGGCTTTGGCCAGAGGAGAGCTACGAACCATTGCGGCCACCACCTGGTCGGAATATAAAAAATATTTTGAAAAGGATGCAGCCCTTGCCCGCCGCTTCCAATTGGTGAAGCTCGATGAGCCTTCTGTCGAAACAGCCATATTGATCTTACGGGGACTGAAGAGCAAATATGAAGAGGCTCACGGAGTGGTGGTGCGGGATGATGCCATTGTCACTGCCGCAGAACTCTCGAGCCGCTATATTTCAGGCAGGCAATTACCCGATAAGGCAGTTGACCTTCTCGATACGAGCGCCGCGAGAGTAAAAATCCTTCTTACAGCCAAGCCGGATGTCATTGACGATAAAGAGCGTAAGATTCAGGCTCTGGAGCGAGAGAAAAAGGCCATTGAAAGGGATCATCTCCATGGACTTGAAATTGATCAGAGCCGGCCCCAGGAGCTTGAGAACGAGATAAAAAAATTGAATCAAGAAGTGGCCAAACTCAAAGAACGCTGGCAAAAAGAACAGGGGCTCGCTCAACAACTGGTTGGCATGAGGAAAGAACTCTATGAGCTCGTCACTCAGGGGGGTCCAGAGGAGAAAAGGGCCGAACTCAAGAGCCAGATTGAAAGACTTTCCGGGGAGCTGCAGGCAATTCAGGCGGGGTCGCCTCTCATCCGGATTGAGGTCGACCCGGATGTGGTCGCCAAAGTCGTTTCAGACTGGACAGGAATTCCTCTTGGAAAAGTTCTGCGAGATCAGGCCCAGAATATTCTAAATCTTGAAGCCAACCTGGAAAAGAGAATTAAGGGACAGGATGATGCCCTTCAGATCATCAGCCAGGTGGTCAAGGCAGCCAAGGCCGGGCTGAAAGACCCTCAACAGCCTCAGGGTGTTTTTCTTCTTGTCGGCCCAAGCGGAGTGGGAAAGACAGAAACCGGACTGGCCGTTGCCGACCTTCTCTTTGGAGGCGACCGTTTCCTGGTCACCGTTAACATGAGTGAGTTTCAAGAAGCCCATACCGTCAGCCGCTTGATCGGTTCGCCACCTGGTTATGTCGGCTATGGAGAGGGCGGCATATTAACCGAGGCTGTGCGTCAGCGACCCTATTCCGTGGTCCTGATTGACGAAGTCGAAAAGGCCCATATTGATGTGATGAACCTTTTCTATCAGGTCTTTGACAAGGGCATGCTCTCCGATGGTGAGGGCCGGGTCATCGATTTCAAGAATACGGTGCTCTTTTTGACCAGCAACTTAGCCTCGGATGTGATCACCCAGCTTTGTTCTACTCCAGAGAAACCATCTCTTGAGACAGTGACGAGCGCCATCCGACCCATTTTGAGCCAGCATTTCAAGCCGGCCCTTCTCGCCCGAATGACCATTGTTCCGTTTTATACCCTCGATCCGAAATTCATCAAAGAGATTGTTGCCCTTAAACTGGAAAAACTGGCCACCCGAATGGCTGAAAGTCACAAAATGAAATTGACCTATTCCCCTGAGGTGGTGGATCACATTGCGCAGCGCTGCACAGAGGTTGAAACTGGAGCGCGAAATATCGACCACAT
>PEUO01000187.1 GCA_002780715.1 Deltaproteobacteria bacterium CG03_land_8_20_14_0_80_45_14 | reverse complement strand
TGAAGTGATATATCCGGGACTTGCCGGCAACGTTGCTGATGCTGTCCGGATAGGCAAGACATTGCGGGGGGCAGGAGTTCACCTTGGTCTGATGTATCATGCTACTTATGTGGATGATGTGTGTATTCCGCTCAAAGGAGCCACCCATTCCGTTCATGGGAGCAACCCCCCTGTTTTGAATCGGAGCGAAGCGACGGTTAGGTTGTTTTAGTTGGTTTAAGTTTCACAGAAACAGTTGTTGGTTTCTGTGCGCCGCGCCGATTTTTCAAAGAACAAAATATTATATCATATCCCAGATGCTCTGGTCTTCTTTTCATCCGGAAAAACTGACATAGTAAAACCTTACCCGGTTAAAAATCTCGTCTCTAAACGCAATTTTGGGCCTCATCTTTAGACTACTTACCCTAAAAAGCTTAAATCCTATGCCTCATGCTGTCAGTAGCGGTGAAATTTCCCCAGTAGAGAAAACTTTCATAGGCCATGCATAACGGTACAACATTTCTATCTTAGATATGTTGCACCAATCTCAAAAGCTTCTTCCATTGAACCAAACCACAAACCATTAGGATAAATGCAAGGCTCATATCTTTCGTGGCTGTATGTGTAAAAAGCGATACTCCACTTCTCGATACCAAAATGGCGGAGCCGGCACAAATGCGTAGGAGTTTTGCGCAGCCGTTCAATATACTGGTTTCTTGTTTCACCAAAAGAAGCGGTGGGATAGTTTCGGCCGACTTCCGGTTCTTCATAGGCATCAATATAACAAAAAAATCCGCGGAACTTGAAATCAAGCCTGGTGAATTTTCCCGCATATTTCTTTTGGGCGTATTTGGTAATTCTTTGCCTGATAATCTGTTGTAACGCCGGAGTTATCTTAACCCCGCCAGAGTGAGGGCTCAATACCCAAGTTTTTCTCATCTTTTTAGCTATCTGCTCCGCTTATTGATGCGACCTTGAAACATCTTATAGTGTCGTTTAATCCTTTCAATATATTGGGGGTCTTGAAGTAGGACATTGCGAATAAGTTTTAGAATGGATGGTGCCAATCTCGTCTGACGACTGGCCAGATTCAGGTCCGGACCTTTTAGTATTGCGAGCATTTCTGGATCGTTATCTCCCATCCATCGAGCATAGAATTCCGGTTCTTCCCACCCCCAGGCGACCACGGCTACTACACTTCTGGTTAAGGAGGAGAAAACGGAGAAAAAGACACGTCGACAGTCACAACCAGGTTTGTCACAGAACATCTCAAGGAATGCGTAGTTCCCGGCTGGCAGACCAGCCTCAAAGTCTGGCAGGACGGTGAGGCTTCGCGTTTCCTGTTCAGCAACATTCGGGAAGTAATTATGGAATAGGACGTACGGCATCTTTTTTCCTTCAAGTGGTTATATATCCAATGCTCATTTTGCCCAGTTACTACATTTCTTTTTCAAGAATGTGGTCATTTCGTTAAGATCTTTTTTATTCTTTGTTTTTTTCTTCCATTCATCTAATAAATATCCAAAACATTCCCCTGGAACATCTACGGCCCAGTCCTTGAATTCCGATTTTGATTCCTGGGCATATTTATAAATTCCCTTTAAGACACCCATACAGTAAATCCTAGCCTCTTTAATCATACCCAACTCTAAGTATTTGGTGACCTGGTTGTTGTATGGTTCTAATTCTTCTTCCATCATTTCCACAGCCATCTCTTCTGGTGATGAATAACCATGCCTACTGGTTCCAGAACGGTCCCATAACTCCTCAACATCTATGCCATCTAAACTAAAGTAGACATCTTCGCAGACTTCTTCCAAATCTATTTTTTTAAGAAGTTGTTCCGCTTCCTCTTTAATCTTTCGGGTAATATCTGGTTCCTTCTTAGCTAAATGTCTTAATATTTCTAAGGCTTCTTCTGCAGAAATTTTGTCTAATGTTTTGTCTTTCATCTTTAGAACTTTACTAAAATGTCCCTGATCGCTTTTTTGAAAAAGAGATCCAAGTAATCTTTTTTAAAGAACAGTTTACTTTACTTCTTTTCGGGGTTTATTTCAAGTTGCTTATCGGTCTTCCTTAAGGATTCACCCTTCAATTCAATCTTATACGCATTGTGCAACAACCGGTCACAGATAGCGTCAGCGATGGTCGGGTCTCCGATGAGCTGATACCAGTCCTTAACCGGTACCTGGCTTGAGATAATCAGTGAAGCCGTCAGATTGCGGTCTTCCACAATCTCAAGGAAGTCCTTCCTCTCTACCTCATTCATCGGGCTTAATCCCAAATCGTCTATAATCATCAGGTTAAATCGGGCCAGTTTGGAGAGATACTTCAGATAACTTCCGTCTGCTCTTGCCTGGAACAGGGTATTAAATAATCTGGGCGCCCTGGTATAAAATACGCTGTATCCTGCCCGGCAGACACGATTGCCAATGGCACAGGCAATAAAGGTCTTGCCGGTTCCGGTCGCACCGCTGATGAGAATATTCTGGTGGTTGCCGAGCCACTGGCAGGTGGATAGTTCCAGCAAGGTCTGTTTGTGCAATCCCCTGGGCTGTCTGTAGTCAATGTCCTCAAGGCAGGCCTGCTGTTTCAGTTTTGCCTCGCGCAGCAGCCTTTGCATCTTCCTGTTCTCCCGACTGGTTGCTTCCGCGTCTACCAGCAGTCCCACAAACTCATCGTGGGTTAAGTCGGAATGTTCCGGCTTTCCCATCAATTCCTCAAACACTCTCGCCATTCCCAAAAGTTTCATCTCCTGCATCTTGGTCACTGTCTGTTCATTCAACATTTGTTTATCCCCTCCATTCAAAGATTAATTTGTCTCGGTATTCCTGTAATAAGATTCACCGCGAATGTTCTGGTGTTCCGGTGAGATTAAATTCCCTGATCCGTAAAACAGGTCAGCCTGCTTATCCAACCCGGTGGCAAGGATAGATTTCATGCTTTGATACGAACAGATCCGGTATTTCAACGCCCTCTTGCTGGCATTTTCTATCCGTTCTTTCGGATAGTACTTCTCAAGCCTGAAGATGCCAAGACAGGAACGGTATGCCTGCTCAGGATGTTGCTTACTCTCTATTATTGTCTTTACCAATTCCTTGGTGCAGGGACCGGTCTTTTCTGCCCACCCCAGTATCCTGGTGGGTGTCCATTCCAGGTATTTACGGTGCGATTCCGGCATATGCTCTACCAGGGTAGTGTAGCCATACTTTACATAACTTCTTGGGTGGCTGGCCTGTCTCTGGCATTTGAAGAATACTTCAATCGTTTTTGCTGTTATCCGGACATCAACCTGCTGGTGTGCCAATTGATACGGTACGCTGTAGTAGTGGCTCTCCACCTCTATGTGATAGTCTATGTTCACCCTGGGCTTTTTCCAATCTGCATATTCGTAGCGTCTTTCCGGCAGGGGCAATGCCGCTATCTTATCCAGGGTTTCAAACATCTCTTTCCTGCTTCTGTGTAATTTCCTCATCTGACGGTTGTTGAGTCTTTCCAGAAGTTCCCTGATTGCCTGGTTGAGTTCTGCCAGGCTGTAAAACTTCCGGTTCCTCAGACAGGCAAGTATCCACCTCTGGGCCATCAGTACTCCGGCTTCCACTTTCGCCTTGTCTTTCGCCCGGTACGGCCGGGCAGGGATTACGGTGGTGTGGTAATGCCTGGCCAACTCCAGATAGGTCCGGTTTATATCCGGCTCATATCTACAGGCCTTGACTACCCCGCTCTTAAGGTTATCCGGGACCAGGATATACGGCACACAGCCATAGTATTCAAACGCCCTGACATGCGCCATTATCCATTCCTGTTTCTCCTGGGTGAAACTTGCCTCAGCATAGGTGTAGTTACTGGCTCCCCAGACGCCTACAAATAGCTGGGTTGCAATTTTCTCTGCGGTCTCCCGGTTTATGATAGGCATGCCGTCGCAGTAATCTATAAACAATTTCTCGCCGGCCCGGTGCTCCTGTCTCATGCAGATATTCAGTTTCTTCCGCCATTGATTGTAGAGTTCGTTGAACCAACTGTACTGGTATCCTTCCATGTTTTCTTCCCGGTACTCCTGCCACAATAACTGCAGGGTTACATGGGGTCGTTTCATCTCCTGGTAGATATAGTTCCAGTCCGGTTGGGTTTTCTCCCCTGTCGTCCGGCCCTGCCGGAATAATCTCTCTTCCAATTCCGTATCGCTTAATCTCTGGGCCTCTGCCCAGTCTAACCCACTTTCTTGGGCCAATTTCCAATATTCCGATACGGCCCTTCGGCCCACACCACAACTTTTCGCTACCGGCCGGTTACTTAACCCTAATTCATACTTTAAACGCAATATCTCCCTTATCTTACACATACTTGTCCTCTTTTGTGCCATATGAAATCCCTCCTTAGAAGTATTATATGACACATCGGTTACCTTTCAAATTATCTTGAGGAATTACTGACTACAGGGGGGTGGCTCCCATGAACGGAATGGGTGGCTCCTTTACCGGAATTGGTGGCTCCCATGCACCGGAATATGCACCCAAAACAACAAGAGTTTTCTTTTTGTGGAAGGGGACGTGAGACACGATTGAGGCTAAACAAGGATGAGCGTTTTAAAATTTGTGGTATAATAGTTTTAAAGAGAGGTGAAAAATGAGCGAATATCTGCTTCAAATAAAGATTGAAAAACTGGAAGAGGGTGGATACTTAGCCACCAGTGACACCATTCAAGGGCTGGTTGCCCAAGGCCGGACGATTGCCGAAACCATGGAAATAGCTCAGGATGTTGCCAGGAAAATTATTGAATCCTGTATTGACCACGGAGATTCTCTCCCGGCGCGTTTGGAAGTCCCAAAAGCAGGGATTGAAGCCTTAAGAATTCCGGTTGGTGTTAGTGTATGAGCAGACTTCCAACACTTTCCTATCGCGAAGTAGTGAAAAAATTGCGAGGGGCAGGTTTTGTTTTTGACCGGGAAGCGCGAGGAAGCCACGAAATCTGGTATAACCCCCACACTAAGAGACGAACAACCATACCCAATCACCCCGGGGATCTCCCAAAAGGAACTTTGCGCGCTATTATTAGAGAGGCAGGTCTCACGGTTGATGAATTTATGGATTTATCTTAGCCTACTGCTCGGAATTAAGATTCCCCAATTCCTCAAAACCCCTCTACTATAAACACGCGGGTTTTTCCACTGTCATCAAAATATTGCCTTTATCAGGCAAATACGGGAAAAACAAGGAAAGGTGGGGAATATAAAAAAAGCCGGAAAACTGCGTCAAGACTACAGTATTTCCGGCCTTTTCCTTATGTAGTGGGCGGTACAGGATTCGAACCTGTGACCTCTACCGTGTGAAGGTAGCGCTCTCGCCGGCTGAGCCAACCGCCCAAATTATTGTACTGCAAGGGTTTCCAAGTTTTCAAGAATCGGCACTTTTTCCTTTTGTGCCAGATTTGTGTTATAACTAATACTCCTGAGCCAATCTTTCTTGGCGAGAATATCAACCGCCTGCTGTTGGTGTTTAGGAGACAAATGAGCATATTGAAACATGGGTAGGCTTTTTATAGACACTAGCCCTTTTTAACCTTAGAACGTAGAACTTTCAGATTATATTCTAAATCATCGTAAAACCCTTGCAAGTCTTTGTCGCTATGTGGAAGAGATAGACGTACTTGATTTGATATTACTTTCTTATGATCTCTTTTCCATACTTCAACTACCTTGATTAACAATGGCAAATATTTCCTTGTTGACTCTTCAGCTAACCAATTATTATCTCTCATTATCTGGATCATTCGTTCGTATGCTGGCATTATTTCATCTCTAAGTTGAGAATTATCGTATTCTATACCCTGAGAAAATAGGTCGTCATTTTTTCCATTTGCAGAAGAATTTGATATATCACTCCTGATTTTATCCTTTGCCTTAATTTCCTC
>PEUO01000148.1 GCA_002780715.1 Deltaproteobacteria bacterium CG03_land_8_20_14_0_80_45_14 | reverse complement strand
ACACACTCCAGGAGGATCCACCTGATTGAATTTTTGCTTCGACCTGCAATGATCAGATAAGGGAGGATTGGAATATCTTTGATGGCCACCAGGGTTCGGAAGGATTCATTTTTGACCTGGTTGAGGACATCGGGAGGGACACAATTGATCAATATGAGTCGATCCACTCGTTCAGGAAAGAGGATCGCCATGGCCCAAGCGATTCCACCTCCCATCGAATTTCCAATCAAGGTGGCCTTCTCAATTCCTACCCCATCCATGAAGTCTCTTAAAAAATAAATGTAGGTCTCTGGGGTGTAAGGAATCTTTGGCCGGTCTGAGAAGCCATGACCGATCACATCTAAAGCATAGACCCGATAGGATTGAGAGAGGACTTCGATCTGCTTCTCCCATACCCACATCCCGGCCCCATAGCCATGGATCAATAGGAGAGGTTTTCCCTCCCCTTTCACCGTATAAAAAACCGTATGGCCATTAATCTGAATAGTCTGTGGAGAGAGAGAAGGGTTCCAGTCGATCCGACTCGGCCGGACCAGTGGAATGCTACATCCCCATAAAAACGGCATCAACAAAATAGAAATAATCCATCGGAGACGAACCATCAGCATCAGACGCCCCAATGTTTAAATGGAATATTGGAATGTTGGATCGACGTCCTTTGGAATGATGGAATGTTGGAATGATGGAATAATGGGAAAACCAATTACTCTTCAATCCTTTCAAACCTCAATATTCCACTTTTCCAATATCCCAGTCTTCCAGTATTCCATTATTCCTGTTTTTTTAGAATTCCGTGACTTCTCCTCCCTGGATAGGTCGGCGAGTGTGGGTATTGATGTCCAACGTAAAACCGGGTTCGATCATCCCGGACCGGGTATAACCTCTATCCTCCCAGTATCCTCCTTCTTCTTGATTGATGAATTCAATCTTGCCCAGCCATTTGCAACTTTTATATCCCCATAAGTTCGGGATGACCATTCTCAAAGGCCCTCCATACTCGGCTTCGATTGGATTACCATTCACGCCATAAGCTAAAAGAACTCTTGGATTATCTAAATCTTTTAACGAGACGGCTGTGCTGTATCCTCCTCCCACAGAAGTGAATCGGACATGATTGGCCATGGAATCAACCAAAATTTGCTTAAGAAAGTCAATCCATCGAATACCTTCCCAATCAGCTCGGACCGACCAGCCCGATACAGAAGTCAGGCGACAGTTCACCCGGCTCTTCGGAATCGCTAATATCTCCTGCCATGAAAAAAGCCTTTCTTCTTTGGCCAAACCTCCTATAGAAAGAAAATAATTTTGAAGATCAATCACAGGCATCCCGCCGGCTTTAAAAGCGGGGACGCCGAGGTCCTTGAGGATGCTCATCTCTTTTTCTCCTTCTTCTTCTTGAATAGTTCCTCAATCGATTGCAGCTCCTCGACAAGTCCCTTTTCTCCTTTTAACATGCCTTGAAGGACCTCCTCACCCACCACCTTAATCGGAATTCCAAGAGCCTGTGCGAGAGAGATGGCCACTTGAGTCAAGAAGGTCTCCTGAAGGTTGAACTGAGGATTCTCCATATTCCCCTTCACATGGAATTTAACTTTAATCTGATGCCCTTTCTTCTCCAATAAAGAGACTAAGGTCTCCGCTGGAATCCAAAGGACCATTCCTCCTCCCTCTTTGACGTGGAGATTGATCAGATCCACCTCCCCGGGTGCATCAATCCTCTTCTCCTTCACAGCAATTTTGGAACCCATATCCATATAACCGGACTCAATCTCTGCGGTAACCCTTTTCTGATAATATGGCTCAAAGGTCTTTACCTCTATTTCTCGAACCTTCAAAGAAGTTTCCATATCCATGGTTTTCGCATCTATCCATCCCTTTAAGGTGATGCTTCCTTCCTGTGTTCTCCCCTTCATTTTTCCCTTCAATTCAATGGGAGAATGCAAAGAGGCGAGAGGATATCGGATATCTCTTATTTCAAAATCTAACTCTCTCAATTTAATTTGGGCTGGGGGTTCTCCCACTTTTCTATCTTCAAAATCGACGGAACCTTTCTGGATTCGAATCCGATCGATCTGAATAGGAATGGATTCTCCCTTCTTTTGCTTTTTCTCTTTCTCTTCGGAAACCTCTTCCCCTTCCCTTTCCTTTTTCATCGTCACCCAGGGACCGGTGAAAACTCCCTCTCGAGATCGATAGAAGAAAAAGGATGGCTGGAGGATGGTAAATTCTTTTATGTGTAAAGATTTTTTTAAAAGAGAGAGAAGAGAGGGATAAATCCTCACCTCCTCGATCTGAAGGAATCTTTTTTTTGATTGAGGGTCCTCATACTGAATTCCCCTGGCGGAGAGGTGGGTGGTCTTGAGCTTCATCTCCTCCAAGGTTAATCCAGGCCCCATCACCTTTTGAAGGTGCGGTTGAATGAATTTCACAGCGTAAAAAGAAAGGACAAAATACCCTCCGATGAATAGGACCACAAGAATTCCAATCAGGATGAACCATTTCTTCATCCTCTGACCTCCTCTTCCAATGTGTATTGCGGAATGCGGATTATCGAATCCAAATTCATTTTTCTGATTTTATTCCGAAATCCGCATTTGAATTACGGTTTTACAATCAGAGAGACTTCCTTCGACTTCTTCTCATAGGCCTCTGCCAAAAGGCCAAAGATTGACTTGGTCACCAATTGAAAGAGGAAAGGATTGGGTTGAATCGGATTAAGAGGTTTTTCGAGATCCATCGCTACAGACAGAGAAATCTTTGCCTCCTCTTCTCTTCCCAATTTAAGAAGAACATAAGCCATCTCCTCTAATCTTCGCTGATAGATAGATTTTCTCTCTCCTGAAAAGAGTCCGGCCAATGCCCTTTGATAGATCCCCTGAAATCGCACTTCCTTTTGAGCCTGGTTGAGAACGATCTTGGACTCCTCTGCCTCCCAAACTTCATCCGCATAAGGTCGGATATGTTCCTCCTCAATCCTCCAACTGTAAAAGATATCTGCTTTAAGAAGGTCTTCTCCCTTCCTCGACATCCAGTCGTCTCCTGCAATCTCATCGGTTTGAAGAGTGGAATAGATTAATGGTTTCGCATAATCTTTTTTAACGCTCTCTATCTCACTTTTCGCACGGAGATAGTCCTGGAGAGAAGTCCCTTTCTTTTTAAGGTTTAATGGATAAGCCTGTGTGAAAAGAAAGGCAACATAAGAAGGCTCCATTTCAACAAACGGAAATGGATTTTTTTCTTGAACTTCTTCAAAGAAACTCCTAAATCCCTTCCGTGTCATCTCCTCTTGGGAAAAATCAACGATTCCATCCCTATCACTGATTATTCCATACATGACCGTTAAACCCCGGCCCGGATGAGGAATGACTAACCACAGAAATCGGTGCCCAAGAAAATCAATCCCACTCGCAAAACCTTCTTTGGGATCTGCCTGTAAAGGACGGAGAATAGAACGTTCTTTGTCGGATATAATCTCCTCAACATCAACTCCCTTACTCTTCAGCCGGTAAATGGAGCGTTTGATGATTTTTCGAACCTTCTTCTCTCGGGTCACTTCAAATATTCGATGGAGAAGTCTGCCGATCATTCTATCAGGAATGGTCACCATTAACTCAGCCAACCTTCCACCGGTTTGTGGGTCCTTTTCTAACAGAGGAAGGAGAGACTGAAAGATTTCCCCATTTGATTTCCCACTCGCAATATCAGTCTTTATCTGCTCAACGAGGGTTTGAATATCTTCCATTTTCATCCTGATCTTCCGCCAAAGGATAGGAGAAGAGTCTGTTGAATAGTCAAGAGTATGGTCATGGAAAGATTCACGAAAAGGGTATTTCGACAGAGAAGCTCGAGTTTCTTGTGATCGTGATAATTCCCCCGCCAGACCTGGATAAGATTCCATAAAATAAGAAGTGTTGGAACTGCCGAAAGAAAAAGGAGCCAGAGGGAAACCTGACCTGAACGCCACATCATTTTAATAAAGGAAAATCCAGTCAATATGGAGAGTCCGATGTAGAGATCTCCCATCCTCTCTTTCCCGAACCGGACCACCAAGTTCTTTTTTCCGATGGCCCGATCTGCTTCTTCATCGGGAAACTCATTGATCAGGATCACATTGAAGATGGAAAGGCCAACGGGGATGGAGAGCAGTAAGATCTGTGGGCTGAAGAACCCCGTGAAGAGGAAAAATCCGGTGGCAATCGGCAACCATCCATAACAGAACCCGATGAGGATTTCTCCCAATCCATGGTATGACCATCGAAAAGGTTTGCCTGAATAAAAAAATCCAAAAAAGATGCCCATTCCTCCTAATAAAAGGGCCCGAAAATCGGTCTGGTATTGGAGATAGATATAAAAACCGATGAGAATCGCTCCTGTCAAACATCCATATCCCAAAAGAAGTGAAGACCAGGCAGGGAGGACCTCTTTTACTAAAATCCTTGACCCCCCTGAAAACCGGTTAAAATTTTGATTGATACGATCCCCTTCCAGATCGTTCCACTCCCCCATATAGTAAGTCATCCACATGATGAGAATAACCGCCATCGTAGAAAGCACATAGAGTCCTAATGGCCCTTTGTAACCAAATCGCCACGCCAAAATAAATCCTAAGATTAACGGGAGAATCCCCACGGAAAGAAAAGGAACCCGTGAAAGTTTCCACCAGGCTGTCAAATAATAACCCCACCTCTTCAAGATGCTTTCACCCGATCGCACCACTCTCTTGCATTTTGAAACATTTGAATCCACGGGGATGCCTTGAGCCCATCGTTCAGATAACCAGGCATCCATGCCCATTGCCATTTCAGAAACGCTCGCTCCGGATGAGGCATCATAGCCAGATGTCGTCCATCAGGCGTACAGAGTCCCGTCATCCCGAAGGGTGACCCGTTCGGATTAAAAGGATAGCTTTGCGAAATCTTCCCATCCACCCGGCCCTCATCATCCACGAAGGCTACCGGAACAAGTTTTTTGATGATGACCTCGTCCATCAGTGTTGGGTCGGGAAAGTGAAGTCTACCTTCGCCATGAGCCACCCAAACTCCGAGCGTTGAATCGGTCATGCTTTTGAACATGATCGCCGGACTTTCTAAAATCTTAACGGTCACCCAGCGGGATTCGAAACGTCCGGACAAATTTTGAACGAACCTGGGTTGTTGATGGTCAGGGATCCCCAACCAGGGTACCCATCCGAGAAGGGCGAAGAGTTGGCAGCCGTTGCACACCCCTAAGGAAAATGTGTCGGAACGATGATAAAAATCGTCAAACATTTTCCTCAGCCTTTCATTAAATCGGATCGCTGCAGCCCACCCTTTGGCGCTTTCTGGGACATCGGCGTAAGAAAATCCTCCGACCGTAATGAGTCCTCTGAAACGCTCCAACGTGATTCGTCCACGGATCAGATCGGTCATGGTGATGTCCCATGGGCTGAAGCCCGCCTGATAGAAAGCAGAGGTCATTTCCCGATCCCCATTACTTCCTTCTTCCCGGAGAATGGCCACCTCCGGTTTGTCTTTCGCTTCGAGAATATATGCCGGTGTAGGTTTGGGTTTAAAAGGAATGGTATAGCTTGGACCTTTGCGATCGAAGATATTCTTTCTCTCCTCATCGGCGCATTGGGAATTCATCTGAAGACGCTCGATGTGATAGGACGTTTCTTCCCACCATTCGCGAAGAACACACATGCTCGATTCAAGAACCTTCTGGGAATGATAGGTCACAAGAATTTTCTTTTCCTCAGTCGTCTCTCCGATGACGGTCGAGGGTAGATGAAAAGAATCAAGAATCTGGAGGACATTCCGAACGTCGCTCACATGACACTCAATGACCGCTCCTAACTCTTCAGCAAAGAGTCTTTCCAGAGGGTTCCATGGACCGTCCATTCGAATTCTCAAACCGCAGTTTCCTGCGAAGGCCATTTCGAGAAACGTCGTGATGATGCCCCCATCGCTGATGTCGTGTCCTGCAAGAATTAAATTTTCTGACATTAACTTTTGGATTGCATGGAAGGCACGTTGAAGCATTTCGGGATCATCTACGTCAGGAGATTCGTTTCCGACTTGTCCGTAAACCTGGGCTAAAGCCGAACCTCCAAGCCGAGCCTGATGCTGAGCGATTTCAATAAAGATGAGCTGGCTATGCCCTGGGTTTTTTATATCAGGAGTCACCACCTTCGTGATATCGGGCATCGTTGCGTAAGCAGAAATCACAAGCTCACGGGGAGATTTGACAATTTCATCTCCAACCCGAGTCGCCATGGAAAGGCTATCTTTTCCGCCATCCACCGCAATCCCCAACTGGATCATAAGATCTCGCATGGCGCACACTGCCTCGTAAAGGGCCGCACCCTCTCCGGGCAGCTTTGGCGCCCACATCCAATTGGCCGAACACTTGATATCTTGTAAGCGACTGATTTGGGCCCATACGATATTGGTCAGCGCTTCTCCAACGGCCATCCGAGCTCCCGCCTTTGGGTTAACCAGCATTTTAATCGGTTGCTCGCCAATCGAGGTGGCTGCTCCCGTTAATCCGCAATGGCTTTGGGCGATCACCGCCACATCGCTAACCGTTAATTGAAGCGGACCACAACACTGTTGTTGGGCAATCAATCCGGTAACACTTCGATCCACCTTATTGGTAAGAAATCTTTTTGAACCCACGGCCAGATTGCGAAGCACGCGAGACAATGCTTTTTCCACCGACAAATCACCTGGCCATTCAAGAGATTTTAGTGAATGGTCAATCCTTTCATCCTTGAACGTTTTCTGTGGCATATTGCCCAGAACCTTTGCGAGATTAAGATTGACAGGCGTTGAATCATCTTTTTCATCATGCACAACGAAGCGCCCATCCCCAGTCACTTTTCCGAGAATTTCGCAATTTACTTTTTCCCTTTCACAGATGGATTTGAATTCTCCAATTCTTTCAGGTTTAATCAAGAACCCGCATCGTTCTTGGTATTCGGCAATCCAGATTTTGAGTACGGATAATGTCGGATCGCCAAGTTTTATATGTCTTAGTTCGATTTTGCCTCCGGCTTTTTCGACAAGCTCTTTAAGAACATTGGCAGGTCCGCCGGCTCCTTGGTCATGGATACTGACAAGAGGATTGTTTTCTCCCATTTCAATGCAGGTCCTGATCACGCGGTTCATCTTTTGTTCCATCTCTGCATCGCCACGCTGGACAGCGTTAAAATCAAGCTCTTCTTCATTCTCGCCCTGCAGCTTGCTGGAGGCCGAACCTCCACTTACACCAATCCCATAGGCGGGGCCACCGACTTGAACAATCAGCATTCCTCTTTGAGCTTCATCCTTTTCAATATGCCTGGCATCGATTTGTCCGATGCCGCCCGTGAACATTATTTTTTTAATCCATCCCCAACGTTCACCGCTGGGAAGCTTTTGGTCGAAAGACCGTGTAAAACCAAGCGCCACCGGCTCCCCAAACTTATTTCCGTAATCGCTGGCGCCATCGCTTGCTCTTATCTCAACCGCTAATGAAGAGGCCAGGTTCGATGGATAGGGAAAAGATTTGGTTTCCCATGGCAAGTCATATCCAGGGATAAGCAGATTGGCAACGCAGTATCCTGCGGTTCCGGCAACCACCAGACCGCCTTTTCCCGTCGCCTGGATATCACGGATCCGTCCGCCCGTGCCTGTTTCAGCCCCAGGGAAAGGAGCGACCCCGGTCGGAAAATTGTGCGTCTCCGCAGTAAAAATGATATGGTACTGCACCTTCTGCTTCTCGAAAGGCGCTGGTTTTCCGGGTTGTCCGGGGACAATCGTCCAGCAGTCATATCCCTTCATCCCACTCGAATTGTCCTTGAAAGCGATGATGCTGTTTGATGGATTCGCTTTTAAAGTCGATTTTACGATATCCATCAACGTTTCCGGCATCGCCACCCCGTTGATCACCTGTTTCCCTTTGAAATAGCCGTGCCGCGAGTGCTCGCTGTTGGCGTTATCCAGATCCCTTATTTCAACGATCGTAGGGTTTCTTCCCTCTTCCTTGACAAAGTAATCATAGTAGAGATTTCTGTCCCACTCATCCATCGCAAGGCCCAGTATTTCCAAAAGAGCGTTCGGACCCTTTTCCAACATAGGGATCTCAGAAACAGGTTCCGGTAGAATTCCGGTTTCAAAAGTCTGCAAGGGTTGATCATACAAGCATTCTGTCATTCGATCGTGATGTTCCCGAATAAAGCTCTCCTTGGCATCCTCTGCAGAGAGTAGATATCGCCTGGAACGTTCTATGCGAGTCACCTTCTCGAGCCCGCAGGTTTGGCAAATGGCGACGATATTCGTTGAATAGGCTGTCGCAAAATTCATACGCGGCCCAAGTTCCACCACATCGCGTCCGTCAGCGTGGATCGGTTTCGTAGATATACTTTCCGATACAAAACCATCGGCTAAGAGCTGCCTTAAAATCGAAAGCTCATTCGAATCCAAGGGGGCGGAAGTTTCTACATTGAAGCAGTATTGCAGTTTCTCACTTTTGCGCAAGAAAAGGTGGTACATCCCTCTTATCCTTTCTTAGTAGTTTTCCGAAAAATCATTCTTTTACAGGCTGGTCAAAAATGCCCAGATGCAAGGCGCCCGAAATCCTGAGGAGTGAGGCGTACTTGGACGTACGCCGCAACGACGAAGGATGAGGGGAACGCCGCAGATGGGCGTTTTTCAGCAGCCTGCTTAGTAAAAAAGCCTTTTAGGCGCATCGCCTTTATAAAAGACCTGCCCATTACGAAGGTAAATATGTTGATGGACGACCAAGTTTAAAATATAACTTTGCCAGGCGCGTTCTTTTTCATTTACTCTTTTAGCCAGTGTCTCGGCATCATCGTCAGGTCTAATCAGTACTGGCATTTGGAAGATAATAGGACCGTTATCATAGGCGATGCCGTCAACAAAATGCATCGTCACTGCGCTCTGGGTTATTTCACCTCGATGATAAGCTGCCATGACTGCTTCGTGTACATAATGCCCGTACATTTTGGGTCCGCCAAAGCGCGGGAGTGGTCCCGGGTGTATATTGACCGTTTTTGCAGGATCGAGTCCTCTCACAAACTTTAACCATCCGGAGCACATGACAAAGTCAGCCTGATATTTTTCAACGAATGTTCGGTAAGCTTTGGCATCAAATGGTCCGGACCAATAGTCAAAAGGAATATGAAGTGCGTCCGCTCTTCTACAAACCCCTCCATTTTGATGGTTAGAAATGACCCCGATGATTTTTGCGTCAAGGACCGGCGGATTCGTCCTGGAAAATTCGACCAATTCTTGAAAACCAGAGCCTCCCCCCTTCTCGTCACCACTCGCAAAAACTAAAACCCTGGTCCTTTCGCCATTTGACTCCATCTCTATCTCCTCATTTGAGAATGTGGGTTTATTACCATCACACCTGAAGACCCCATCCTCAAAAAATAAAAGACGGGTTCCCACATCGCTTTACAAATAGAACAAATCGTTTGAAAATTCAACCTTAAAGTTTGTATGATAATAACTGGAAAGGAGAAAGAAAAATGGACAGATTTACGAAAATGAAAAGGGAACAAGCCGTTCTTATTGTGATCGATGTTCAGGACGTTTTGATGAAAAAGATGGATCAAGAAATAGGGGAAAATGTGATACGAAATATTCAGACCCTCCTCACCTTCGCAAAAGAAATGGCCATCCCTATTCTTATTACCGAACAATATCCCAAAGGGTTGGGAAAGACAGTTCCTGAAATCAAAATGGAGATGGGATCCATCCTTCCTATTGAAAAGGTCTCCTTTAGTTGCTGTGGGACGGAAACGTTTAACGGTCAATTAAATCAATCGGGAAGGAAACAGGTCATTCTTACCGGAATCGAAACCCATGTGTGTGTTCTGCAAACAGCCGATGACCTGATACAGAAAGGCTATGGGGTCCAGGTGGTGGCCGATGCAATCTGTTCAAGGAGAAAATTGGATTGGGAGATCGGTCTGAGGTGGATGGAAAAAGGGGGGGCGATGATCTCGACCACCGAGATCATCGCCTTTCAACTGTTGAAGGAGGCTGGGACTGAAGAGTTTAGGGGGTTGTCAAAATTATTGAAATAAGCAACCCTTCGACAGGCTCAGGGTTTATATTGAGTGGCACCCTTGGCGCCGTCGAAGTATCAAATTTTTTAAACCCATTGAAACAGCTTGGCGAAGAAATAGGAGACGAAGAAGGCATTGGTAAAAACCAACGCCCAACTGGCTACTCTCTGGAAACTAATCTCTATCTTTCTCCCCTCTTCTGTTTCTCGGATACCTAAGATTTCCTTACCGCTCATTTTTTTCTTCTACCTACATTTTTGTAAGAAAAGACCGGATTTGTTCTTGATATTTACAATGTTTTACCAGTCTTCCAACCGCTTTTTCACAACTTTTAAAAATGCGAAACCAACGAAAATCATTACCCAAATTATCAATAAATTGGAGAAAGCAAATTCTTTTATCATCTGACTCATACCCTACTCCTTTTAATGTTTATAATTATATTAAGCAAGTCTTATGCCAACAGAATAAAACGGAAGAAATTTATTGAAATTAAATGGGATTTTAAGATTTAAGTGACCAAAATCAAACTTCCAGGAAGGCACAAAATGTCATATTTTTGTAAAAATTTAAATAAGGGGTTGTAATCCGAGAAAAAAATTTCCAAGACAAAAAGTTACTTAGAAACATGATCTCAATTTTGGAATTCAAAATTAATAGTTTCGATTAAAATTGCCTATTTTAGATTTGGGGTTTTTGATTCAAAAAAAATCTAAATTGAAAACCATCTCTTCTACTGATTACTGATCACTGATTTCCGTATTTCAACTGTCCAGCACCTTCCTTACTTTCTTAGCCAGTCCACCAAACGTGAATGGCTTCTGGAGGAAGGTTGCTCCTTTTTCTAATGCACCATTGAGAACAACCGTATCCTCTGTATAACCTGACATATAAATCACCTTAAAACCTTGTCGAATCTCTCTGAGCTTTTCGACCAATTTTGGTCCGTTCATCTCAGGTAATACCACATCCACCAGGACCAAATGGATTTTCTCTTTTTTCTGCTTAAATAATTTAAGGGCTTCATCCCAGCGGGACACCCCAAAAGCAGTATACCCTTGCTTCTCTAGGATCCGAACAGTGATTTTCAGGACTGACTCTTCATCTTCAACCACAAGAACGGTTTCATTGCCTCTGGGGACCTCACCATTCACTCCGTTTTCTTGCAAAATCTCCAGAGGTTGATCCACCCTGGGTAGATAAATCTTGAACGTGGTTCCATGGCCTGGCTCACTATAAACCCAGATATTCCCACCACTTTGTTTCACAATTCCATAGACTGTGGATAAACCCAACCCCGTCCCTTTACCCTTTTCCTTAGTGGTAAAAAAAGGCTCAAAGACCCGATCCCTGATCTCCGGAGTCATCCCCCTCCCCGTATCTGTTACAGAAAGCATTACATAACGACCCGGTTTCACAGCGATATGGTTACGAGCGTAAACCTCGTCCAATTCCACATTGGCCGTTTCGATAATGAGCTTTCCTCCGTTCGGCATCGCATCCCTCGCATTGACAACCAGATTCAGAACCACCTGCTCCATCTGTCCCTGATCTACTTTAACTCTCCCCAGATTTTCGGCGAAAATGTTTTTTACTTCGATATCCTCACCGAGAATACGAGTTAACATCTTATTCATATTCTGCAAGATCTCATTCAAATCAAAGATCTTCATCTCCATGACTTGACGCCGGCCGAAAGCCAGAAGCTGACGAGTGAGGTCTGCGGCTCGATCAGCAGCCTTGAGGGCTTCCTCAATGTTCCCCCTCAAGTCACTTCCTTCTTTAAGCTCAAGGAGAGAGAGTTGATTGTAACCTTTAATGATGGTCAGGAGGTTATTAAACCACCAAGATGCCAGCATGGATGGAATCCAATATGGTTTCCAAGTGCCTTTTGCCCTCCTGAAATGTCTCTTCCGGTTTATCTTTTTTTAGGATCTCTTCACCCACTGCCGTCTTTTTAACCTTTTTCTTTATTTTAACTACCTCTTAAGAATTCCTAATCAATTGCTTCAATACTTGAGAGACCTTCTCAAACCCAGTTGACTTATCAAAAAAATAATCCGCTCCAAGGTCCATGCATCTCTTTCGATATTGGGGATAAGGATAATTGGTTAAAACAATGACCATAGCAGGAATTTGTTCCTGCCTTAGACCCTTCAATACTTCGATCCCATTTCCCGCTGTCAAACGAAGATCCAAAATAACAACGATAGGCCTTTGTTCTCTGATTGCTTTTATGGCTTCAACCGTGTTTTCCGCTTCACCGACGATCTCAACGCCTTTTATTTCAGAAAGCATGGTGATCAGCCGTTCTCGAACTACTTCCGAATCTTCAACGATGAACACTCTCATTTCTTCTCCCTTCGGTTCATTTAATTTTTGCCAGTGGATCATTTGCTTTCAAGATAAGACTTTAAGCCTCTCAATAAAATCGGGGAATTTCTGAAATTGATGTAGGATTTTGGCGGGTTATTCTGTCAGGGTTTTTCTTACAAAAAAGAAAGTGATCGGTAAACAGTAATCAGTGATCAGTTAAAGATAGAAGGTAGAAGGCGGGGTTTTAAATTTGCAATTTGTGATTTGCGATTTGAATTTTTATCTCTCTTTCAAAAAAACCTTTGAGTTGTTGAGGGGTTACGTTTTCTTTTACGATGTCGATGGAATAATCTTTAATATCTCCAAGATAACAAAGTTGACTCAGAAAAAGTTTCTCAGAAAAAAGATTTCCAAACTTCTTCATTCCTCCTTTAATTATCCCTTTCAAAGAAAACCCTTTCTTTAAAGAGAAATAAAGATCTACATAGTCACGCCATTCACCCCTTCGACCAATGGTATAGGCCTTATCCAAGGCGATATCTTTCCAATTAAGAACATCTAATGGTGCAGTTTCAATCGTTTTATAAAGAGGTTTAAAGGGATAAAAGACAAAACTCACCTTTACCCCAATTGGAGTGACAAGAGTTAACTCATCTGACGTATCAACCAAAATCTGGATTTTTTTAAAATGGTTTTTAGCGGTAAGGAGCAATCCTCTGGAAATAGCCGTAGGGCAAAGAATATCAAAATCATAAGATTTTCGATGGGTGAACTGAAGAGCTAATGCAGTCCCACCCCCCAAGCATCCATATCTTGAAAAGACCCTTAAAGATTCAAATGTCCTTTTCTGCTCTTCCGTTAAAATATTAAAAAAGAGTTTTGACATAGTTTCTTTCTCTCAATCTTTTGTTTTTTAGGCCAAGGATATGATTCTTTACAAAAAAGAAAACCGATGGCTGATAAATTTTTTTGGGAAATCTTAAAAACACATTTCTTATCTCTTTTCTATCATAGATTTGGAATAAAAGTCTTAATTCCTTTAAATCCCCATAACTTAAAATCTGGTGGATAATATAGATCTTATCCTTATCCCTTTCTATTTTCTCGATACTCTTTGACCACAAAAAGGGTTGGAATCTTGAAGGAACTCTTTTCATCGGCATACTCTTCCTTTAATTTTTAGCACTAACCCTCTTTCGTTTCAAGTAATCAGTTACCAATGATAAGTTATGAATTGCTTATTGATTAGCAGCAACTGGTCACTGATCACTGATCACTTTTAATCAATCAATTTATTCCTTATCGCGTACTTCATCAGTTCGGCGTTCGTCTTCATCTTCATTTTTTCGAGAATGCGGGTTCGGTAGGTGTCGATCGTCTTGACGCTCAAGGACAATTCTTCAGCGATCTGGCTCACTGTCTTCCCTGATCCAATCAGGAGCATCACCTGGTATTCACGATCAGAGAGGGTCTCATGCAAGGGCTTTTCTGTTTTCTGCTCCAAATCGAATGCCATTTTTTCGGCTAACAAGGAACTCACATATTTCCCCCCGGCGAGGATCTTTTTGATCGCCTTGACCAATTTTTCCTCCACACTCCCTTTGGTCAGATAACCAGATGCCCCTGCTTTTAAAGCTCGAACAGCATACTGGTCTTCAGGATGCATGCTTAAAATCAGGACGGGAAGTTTTGGGCGTTGTTGTTTTAATTCTTTTAACACATCCAGTCCATTTCTCCCGGGCATGGTGATGTCCAGCACAAGAATGTCCCAATCCTTCTTCCGGACAAGATCAAGGACTTCCTAGGAATTTTGAGCCTCGCCTAAGGCTTCTATTTCAAACTCCTCTGACAGGATCTGTTTCAACCCCTGCCTCACAATCGGATGATCATCCGCTATCAGGATCTTGATCATAATACTTCCCTCCTTTTCAAAGAAGAAGTATAGAGCCGATTGAGTCTAAAAATCCTCTCCTCTGCCCGCTTGCGCTCGGTGATGTCCGCGATAATGTGGACAGCGCCCTCCAATTGCTGGTCATCGTTCAGGATAGGGTCCACTGTGACCTGTAGCCACTGGTCGCCCAATTGGATGATGGTGCTTTCCCTGCGGTTTGTTTCTTTCATTCGTACGATCGGGCAACCCGCAATGGGTTGCGAGGAACCATGCACTACCTCGAAGCAGAAATGGCCGTTCAACTCGCTGGCAGCTTTGCCCAACAGGCGCTGAGTAGCTTGATTGTGTTTGAGAAGCCGCCCGTCCGGATCGATCAGTCAGACGGAATCATTGATTGCGTCAAAGGTCCTGCTCCATTGCCGCCCGCTCTCCCGCAGCGCCTCCTCTGCCCGCTTGCGGTTATTCTCCTGCTTCTGGAGGGATTCGCCCATCTCGTTAAAAACTTGTGCCAATTGACCAATTTCACCTTTATGATGAGATAATCCTGCCCGGCTACCCAGATCACCCGCTGCCATTCTTCTTGATGCTTCAATCAATGCGCTTACGGGTTTTAAAATAGTAAAAGTACTTATAAACCAGGAAACCGCCAGTGAAAGAACGCCTATTAAACCCAACAGAGTCAAATTTCTCATCAGAGCTTTTCCTATATAAGCATAGGCCCTCTGGGTGGGGATACCCACTTTCACGTAAAGGCTGCCCTCAGGCAAACCCTCTAATGTAGTGAATGCGTAGAGACGTTTGATGCCGTCCACACCCGGCGCTTCCACCGTCCCTCTTCCTTTATCCAATATGGTCTTAAAGTAGGACACTTTTTGTATGGATTGCCCGACCCATTTCTCCGGATCAGGTCTACGAGCAAGGATTGTGCCGTCTCGATCAAAAACAACAAGCGTTGCTCCTTCTGGCAAATCTATTTTTGCAATGCTTTGGTTCAACCAGGCTAAATCCATCCCCGCCCAGACCAAAGCCTTGATTTTTCCAGTTTCATCAATGACAGGATAACCAAAAACAATAACAGGTTTGTCTCTGATGCGGCTGATCTGATAGACTCCCACTGAAAAATTTTGTGTTCGAATCGTATCTTGAAACCACACCTGTTCAGAGGAGTTAACGGGCCTTATCATGGGGTAACCACTGCAGAACATATCACCATTCGGTTTAGAGGCTCCGATACTACCGTAGTGGGGATATTCCTTCCGTATTTCAGCGAAGAGAGAAGAACAGCCAATGGAATCGGTTTGACGTATCTGAGATAGCTTCAAAAGGGCGATGAGTAGATGGCGCGTTCCTTCGATCAGTTGCCCCTGATGTTTGACAGCAAACTGGGTGAGATGGAGAGTATTAGTCTGAATTTCCCTGAACGCTAATCGTCGCTGTTCGTAAAAATTGTAAAGAATCAATAAGAATATTGGAAAGAGGGTTAAAAGAATGATGAGGATTAACCGGCTGCGAAGGCTTGAAAAGTAAAATCGTTTTATAGATTTATCCCCCAATAAATTTTAAGGACACCTCCCTATTTTCTCTTAGGATTCAGGGTCAAGCCGAATAATAAAAAACCCTCACAGTCTAAAATTCCCCTGCCTACTCCAGGCAGCTTAGATCCATGAGGGCTTGTTTTGATGTAATGGCCAAGGATGACCATTGTTTCTCCCTAAGGTTAAAAGGTTATATGGCTCCCTCCTCCAACACGATCTCTTTTATGCCACCCTGCTTTTGTATTGCTCCAGGAATGTTAGAATATAACTACAGTACTCGTGATAATCTCTCAGGCAATCAGAGATCGAAGAATAAACGCTGCTATAATCTACAGTATTATATTCATGAATAAGAATATTTCTCGTTCTCACACTCTTAGCTATGCGTTTTGAGAAATCTGACGGATAGATGCCAAGGTCAGCAAGCCTTAAGAATGTTTCCGTATAATCAAGCGGTGGGCTTGTGTCTTTTGTCGCCAGTTCTGCAATCAAATGCTGATTAATATCAATAGCGCGGTTGATGATTCTCTCCAGATATCGCTCCAAGGCTGCCTGCTTTACAAAGTCGCTGGTAACCTCTTTAAGGGAATACTTTGCCAGATCTGCCAGTTTAGTCAGCTCATCCTGAATAAGGGTTATTTTTCTTAATACAAAAATTTCCCTGATCATTTCTGGTGGGCTAAAAGTTCTCCTAATAGATTCTGACGCTTCTTAATCAGATATTTTTCAAGATGGAAGAGAGGCTGCGAATCGATGTAGTCTTTAAATGCACCCGCCCTGTAATCGGCATATTCATCCTCATCCCCGTAAAGCAATTTCCCCGAAGAAACGACTTCGTATTTTAAAAAAGGATTAGCCTTATTAAGATTGGTAAGGTCTATTCTGTAATCAGGGATACCCAGTATATTCGAAAGAAAATCTAATATTTCGCTATAATTTTTAAGGACGGAGAGATTTTTTTCTCTTGTGGTCAAAACTGCCACATCGAAATCGCTATTTTCATGTCTATCCCCCACAGCTTGAGATCCGAAAAGAATAATAAACTTTATCCCTTTTTCAAAAGCGTATTTCCCGATTCTCTCCCTATCTACTTTCATACTTTCAATATATCACACAAACCTTAAAGCAACAATAAATGTTTGAGTAAATATAGGGACATTTCCTATTTCCACTGGGTTCGGGTTTAGGCCAGGCAATAAAAAAGCCCTCATAGTCCAATACTTCCCTGCCTACCGCAGGTACGTTGGACCTATAAGGGCCCGACTTTGTTGGATGATCAGGGCTTGTCATTTCCTTTCCTCACCATTAAAGGATTATGAGTCCAATTACCAACTCTTGTAGAACATTATATACAAATTTGGATAAGTGTCAAACTGATTTCGAAACAAAAGTGGCGGGAAGAAAGGTTTTGATAGGTTCCCAGAGTTATTTCAAATTTAGGATTTTTCTGGATTCCTGCGGGGTGGCGATATCTCTTCCGAACTCTTTTACAATCCTGACTACTCTTTCGACCAACTGGGCATTGGTCTTAGCCAGGACACCCTTCGAGTAGTAGATATTGTCTTCCAGCCCTACTCGTACATGCCCACCCATTACCATTCCCATCACGGTCATGGAGAGCTGTCCCGGACCAATCCCAATCACAGACCAAGTAGAGCCTTCGGGGATAATTTCCGAAAGATAAAGCAGTGACTTTGCCGTGGCAGGCATGCCGCCGACGATGCCCAAAACGAATTGGAAGTGAAGCGGAGGTTTAAGGAGGCCCTTCTCCAAATACCGGATACAGGTTTGAGCCATTCCGACCTCAAAGACCTCGAGCTCAGGCTTGATTCCCTTTGCCAGTGTCTCTTTGGCCAATAGCTCCAAAAACTCAGGGGGATTGAGAAAAACATTCTCCCTCATATTAATCGTCCCTGCATCAAAGGAGACCAATTCTGGATTTAGGCATAAAGGGACAAGCCTTTCTTGAAACTCGAGATTCCTACCCGGAATGCCGCTCGTTGTCAGGCAGAGGATAGCATCGGTTTCACTCCGAATACGGTCCACCACTTCTTTGAAGAGAGAAAGTTCTTGAGTCCCCAGGCCTGTCTTGGGATCTCTCACATGGATATGAAGGACGGAAGCCCCTCCCCTCCACGCCTCAATCCCAGACTGCGCAATCTCTTGTGGAGTAATTGGGATATAAGGCGTTTGTTGTCGTGTAATTCGAGAACCTGTAATCCCAACGGTGATAATCAACTTGTTCATTTAATCACCCTTGGGAATATTGGAATAGTGGAATAATGGGCAAAACTTTTTTCAAATTCTTAATCCGGTAAGAAGGGGTACAATCCTAAGTTAGTCTTTCGCATTATTCAATATTCCAACATTCCATTATTCCAAATGGAGAGCCTACATCCCTAGATAGGCTTTTCGTATATGCTCATTTCCTAAAAGCTCTTGCGAAGTTCCTTGAAGCGTAATTCTCCCGGTCTCCAGCACATAGCCACGATCACTATGGCGTAGCGCGAGCATTGCATTCTGCTCAATGAGAAGGAGAGTCATTCCTTCTTGATGAAGTTTTTTGATAGCTCCGTAAATCTCTTTAGTAATTTTTGGCGAAAGTCCCAAAGAGAGTTCATCGATGAGAAGCAAAGTTGGCTTTGACATCAACGCTCTCCCAATAGCAAGCATCTGTTGCTCCCCACCGCTGAGTGTTCCTGCGATCTGTTTTTTTCTTTCTCTCAATATGGGAAAAAGAGAATAGACCCTTTCAACGGTCTCTTTGAGAGAAATACGGGCTTTCTCCGGATAAGCCCCCATTTCTAAATTTTCATAAACCTCCATGTCTTTAAAGATTCTTCTTCCCTCCGGTACGCAGGAGATCCCTATTCTTGTGATATGAAAAGAAGGTTTAAATGTAATCTCGGTGTCTAAAAAGGTGATTCTCCCCTTTTTAGGATGGTGAACCCCGAGAATGGATTCAACCAGGGTTGTTTTCCCAGAACCATTTGCTCCCAGGACGGTAACGATCTCTCCCCTTTCAACCTTCATAGTGAGGCCCCAAAGGATCTGGGCATCCCCACGAAAGACATTGATTTCTTTTACCTCAAGCATCAGACTCCCTATCTAACACCCTCCCCTTTATCCCCTCCCATCAAGGGAGGGGAAATTTTGGGAGGACTTTAAGCATCAGATTCACCTAAGTAAGCCTCAATCACCTTAAGATCGGAAACGATTTCCTCTGCCTTCCCTTCTTTGATTTTCTCTCCTTGATCCAAGACGATGATCCGATCCGAGGCCTTCATAATCGCACCCATCACATGCTCTATCCAGAAGACCGTCATCTTCAATTGAGTTCGGATGACCTCGATCAATTCCAGAGCTTGAAGGATCTCTGAGGGGTTGAGGCCAGCTAATACTTCATCTAAAAGGAGAACTTTGGGCTTGGTGGCCAGGGCTCTCGCCATTTCCAGCCGTTTCTTTTCAATGAGGGTCAGGTCCTTGGCTAAAGTCTGCTCGCGGTTTCCAAGCCCAACAAATTTTAACAAGGTCCTGACCTCATCCTTCCTTTCTTCCTTCCCCCCATTTTTATCATTTCGTCCGATAATTCCTACCAGGGTATTTTCAAAACAACTCATCTTTAAAAATGGCCGGACAATCTGAAAAGTTCTCGCAATACCTAACCGACAGATTTCAAAAGGTTTAAGAATTGTGATATTCTTGCTGTTGAAATAAAGTTTTCCTGAATCCGGATGAAAAACCCCACTGACAAGATTGAAGAGGGTTGTTTTGCCTGCTCCGTTTGGACCGATGAGGCCGATGATTTCACCTTCATCGAGATGAAAATCGACTCCCTTAAGCGCCGTCAGACCTCCAAAAGACTTAGTGAGTCCCTTTCCTTCGATTAATGCACCCACTCTTTCCTCCACTTTTTACCCACGATGCCCATCAATCCTTCAGGAGCAAACCGAGCCATAGCTAAAGCTACCAACCCGAAGAGGAGGACATGGTACTCTCCATAAATTCGGATGTATTCGGAGAGGGTCTCCAAAACAAAGGACCCAACGATAGGGCCGATAAAGCTGCCCATCCCTCCGATCACCGCCATGGCCAGAACAAGAAACATCTGTCCCAAAGAAGGGATGTCTGGCGTAATAAGCATGAGGTAATGGCCATAGAGTCCTCCTGCCAAGCCGGCCATGGCACTCGAAATGGTAAAGGCAAGAATTCGGACACGGATTGTATTGATTCCAGAAGAGGAAGCAGCCAATTCGTCATTTAATACCGCCCTGAAGGTCAGCCCCATCTCTGAATGGACAATCCAATAAATAACGATGAGAAGAAAAATGGTAACAACTAAAAAAAGATAATAATAATTTGCCTTCGAATATTCGCTGAAAAAACCTGGAACCTGGAGACCCATGGTCCCACGTGTCCATTTATCTTCATTGGTAATAATGATTCTCAAAATCTCGGAAAAACCAAGGGTGGTCAATGAAAGGTAGATGCCTCCCATCCGAATGCAGAGATATCCCAGTCCCAGTCCCAGTAGGGCGGCTACCCCAGTCCCAATCAGGATACCCAACCAGGGAGGAACGCCAAGATTGACGGCTACCATCCCTGATGCATAGGCTCCTATCCCCGAAAAAGCAGCATGGGCAAAGGACACCTGGCCTGTGAACCCAGCGATGAGGTTCCAAGAGGAAGCCATCATCACGTAAAAAAGGCTGATGATCATCACATGAAGCCAATACTGCGATAGAAAAAAAGGAGGCAAGATGGCCAGGATGATAAACAGGGCTGGTATCCCGACTTTCTTGGCGGTTCCTGCCTGTTGTTTATTGCCCATTGCCCTCCTACCTTCCGGTTCCTGCTTTCACCTTACTGATTACTGATCATTGTGTTCTCTAATTTTATCTTCTGCCTTCTGCCTTTTGCCATCTGCATTCTTGTTTCTACTCACTGATCACTGATCACTGTTTACTGTGCCTTCTGTCCAAAAAGTCCCCAGGGTCTGAAGACAAGAACCAGAATCAGAATGACGAACCCAAAAATATTACGGTACATCGTTGAGAGATAAGCCGCCCCCAGGTTCTCAATGATCCCTAAGGCCAGACCTCCGATGACGCACCCTTTAAGCGACCCCATTCCGCCCAGTACAACCACGACAAAGGCATTAAGGCTGATGGCTGAACTCCCTGTCGGTGTCACCGGAAAGATAGGGGCAACGATCACCCCCGCTGCGCCGGCAAGAGCCGCTCCCAACCCGAATGAGAGCATGTTGACCCTTAAGTGATCCACTCCCACCAGGGAGGACATTTCTCTATCTTGTGAGACGGCCCGAATGCTCTTTCCAAACCAAGTCCTCTTGATCAAATAAAAAATGAAGAGAAGAATTCCAATAGAGATAAAGAAAGAGAGGAGTCTTTGATTTCCATAATGATAGAGGCCGAAAATGTTTGTGGCCCCGCTGACCAGGTTGGGGGGTTTGTTGGGATAGGGCCCAAAGATCAAGAGCGCTGCATTTTGTAGAACAATTGAAAGCACAAAGGTGATGATCAGAGAATACATTTCATCCCCATAGGTGGGTCGAATCAGGGTCCGCTCCATACCGATCCCGATCAGGAAAATGAAGAAGATGGATAGGGGCATAGCGAGAAGCGGGGGCACTCCGAGACTGGCGCTTAAATGGTAGCTAAAGTACCCCGCAAAAATATAGAGCTCTCCATGGGCAAAGTTCACGACTCGCATGATGCCCACGATCAGAGAGACGCCAATCGCAGAGATGGCATTGATCACCCCGATGACGATTCCATTGGTGAGATACATCAGGAATTCGTTCATCATCTATCCTTCATCAAAAAAATTGCGGGGGGGACAAGGGGGTGGGATTTAGACTAAACCCCACCCCCTGAACCCTATCCCTTCATTTATTTTACTTTCTTTAATGCTCCGGTCGCTGCCTCTTTTGGATAGACCACGACCTGCTTCTGACCCTGCCATTGGACCACCAGCATGGGAGGCATCCACTGATGATATTCATAGGTCCCCTGTTTCAATCCAAATTTGACTATTCCAGTAGTTACTTCAAGGTTGGTTTTTTCAAGGGCCGCCACAATGGGTTCATTGTCAGTCGATTTTGCTCGATTGATGGCATCGGCCGCAATCAAAACCACATTGTAGATCGAACGGGTTTTATAATCAGTAGGATCCTTCCCGTATTTCTTTTTGTAATCATCCCAGAATTTTCGACTGGTGGGCGTCAGATGAACCTTCTCGTGCATGCTCGACATGAAGAGCTCCAACTCACCTGCCTTCCCGACATTCTTCCAGAAGGTATCCCAGAGGCTCGGCGGACCTGCCCCATCGAGAATCAGGCATTTTGGACTGAGGCCAACTTCATGAGCCTGGGCAACAAAGAAGTGGAGCCCTGTTCCATAGATGTAGGCAAGGATGATGTCGGGGTTTTCCCCTTTAATCTTGGTCAATTCGGTATAAAAATCTTTACTCTCTCGTTCCACCTTCAGGGTGATGAAGGGGATTCCGAAATTTTTAAGATCTGTTTCTGTCTTTTCAGCAATTCCAACTCCCCAGTCAGAATTTTCTCTGACAATAGCCACCTTTTTGAACCTATTATCCTTTACAAATGGAGCAATATAAAAATCGACCACACCGCTATTCACAGGGCCTGCTCGAAAGACCCATTTGTAGTTTTTCTTGGTAATGTCATCATGCCAGGCCTCACAGATGATGAGGGGGATTTTGTAACGATTCGCCACCTCAATCTCCGCCAAGGCTGATGAGGAATGGCTTTCCCCAACAACAATCGGCACCTTATCGCGGGTTGCCAGTTTTTCTAATGCCGATGCAGCCTTCTCCGGAACACCGCCTGTATCCTCAAAGACGACCTCGACTTGCTTGCCCAAGACGCCGCCCTTTGCATTGAGGTGGTCCAAAGCAATAGCAATGCCCTCTTCAAAGGCCTTACCGGTTGCTGCCGCAGGCCCTGTTCTGGGTCCAACAACGCCGATCTTGATTGTATCCGCAGCCCAAGCCCACGATCCCATCGCCAACACGGTCATCACTGTCACCAATACCATTAAACGTTTCATCTCCATACCTCCTTGAAAAATTTTACTTTGAACCTTGAATTTTAAATTTACAAATTTCGATTTCCCCATCACCTCCTTTTTCGCTTGGGATTAAATTTTACCCAACTTTTCCAAATCCTCTGCCACCTTCTCCAAACCCAATTCCCTTAGTTTCGCCTCTGTGGGAATGCCATTTTGATTCCATCCCCGGAGTTGATAGTATCGGATGAGCATCTCATCTAAATGACAGACCATTCCCTTTGCAGGTCCATCCGGTAAGGGTTCCTGAAGAATACGAGGAGGCAATTGGTCATCCTTTCGAGAAAAACCAGCTCTTACCAGAAATAACCGTTCGAGATTGATGATACGCTCGCCCGCACGGGTCAATGTCGCCATATCGTATCCGGCGCCCGTGGCTGAATTTACAAGTTCTAATATTCCAATGGGGCGAATGTCTCGAGTGGGCGAGACCAGATTTCTAATGGTAAAGAAAACGCACAGTCCTGCAGAATCGATAATTGCAAAAACATCCTGGAAATCCTTTACAATAGCGGGCTTATCTTTCCAGGTGAGAGGATCGATGAGGATGGGGACGCCTAATAGTTCAATATAGGCAAGGTCCCCTCTCATATGGGAGGCTCCGATGTTGGAGGTGGCATAGGCAAGTCCCATCCCCTGTTCTCCCCTGGGGTCATAACCTGCAAATTCCTGCCCTTTAGAAACCATGGCCAACTCTGGATGTCCATATTTCTGTGCCATTCGAAGACTCCCCTCGGCCAGAATGTCTCCAAATCCTTTTCGGAGTGCTGTCAGCTTAGTGAGCTCCACAATGGCCTCTTTATCTCCAAACCGAAGCGGTCTTCCTATATCCGCATCCGGTAGATAGCCCCGTTCGCTCAACTCCATGGCACACGCCATCGTAGTCCCCATGGAGATGGTATCCATGCCCATCTCATTGCAGATGTAGTTGGCTTTTGTTACCGCCGATAGGCTATCTACCCCACAGTTGCTTCCAAACGCATAAATCGTTTCGTATTCGGGCCCTTCTCCTTCCCCTTCAAAGGGAGGTTCGGTCACACGGGTCACCCGACCGCAGGCAATCGGGCAATTGAAACAGGCCTTGGAACTTACGAGATACTTCCGAGTGAGAGTCTCACCGTGGATCGCCTCCCATCCCTCAAAGGTCCCCTGTTGAAAGTTACGCGTGGGAAAAACCCCATGATTCTGAGTCGCCATGACTGTGACCGCTGTCCCGTGGAGCCGAAGGGCTGACGGTTGTCCCTTCTGCCCTTCCTGAAACTTTTCATAGTACCCGCGACAGATTTCCTTGAATCCGGCTTCATCCCAGATTGGCACTTCCCCTTTTCCACGCACCACCACGGCCTTTAGTCTTTTGGAGCCCATAACCGCTCCCACACCGGATCGGCCAGCTGCCCGATCTCGATCATTCATGATGGATGCGAAACGCACCATCCGCTCCCCAGCTGGCCCAATACATGCCACTCGAGCTTTTAAATCGGCCTCAGACAACAGGGCATCATGAGTCTCATGGGTGCTTTTCCCCCAGAGATGGGATGCTGGACGAAGCTCGGCATGGTCTCCATAGATCCAAAGGTATACGGGTTCCTGAGCTTTGCCGTGGAAGATGATCATGTCCAAACCGGTTTTCTTCAACTCGGCAGGGAAAAACCCACTCGAATTGGAACACGTGACTGCACCCGTCAAGGGGGATTTAGTCATGACCATATATCGTGCCCCTGTGGGTGCACGTGTCCCGGTCAAAGGCCCTGCGGCCATGATCAAGAGGTTTTCATCTCCCAATGGATCGGAAAGTGGGTCCATCTCACGAATCAAGTAATATATCCCAACGCCTCTTCCACCGACAAAATCTTTGAGCACCTGGGGATCTAATTTCTCTTCGCGTATCTCCTTTCGGCTTAGATCAACCCGAAGAACTTTCCCTCTCCATCCATACATCACGAACCTCCTGTTTCAATGTTTCGTATCATTAACTCATTTGAGAAAAAGTCTTTTTTAGAATCTCCATGATCTCATCAATCTGACCCTCTTCAATGATCAGAGGAGGACCCACCATCACCATATCGCCATTCACCCCATCGACAAAACCGGTACCAGGATAGAGGACGAGGCCATTCTCAAAAGCCAGGTCGACCACCTTCTCTGTAAATCTGCCTGTTCTCGGGAAAGGCTCTTTGGTCTTTTGATCTTTAACAAATTCGATTGCGGTCATCAATCCTTTTCCCCGCACATCCCCTACAAAGGGAAAGGCCTTCAATTCCTTTAATCTCTTGAGCAGATATTCTCCTCGTCTGACACACTGCTCGACAAGCTTTTTCTCATGGATGAGCTGGAGTACAGCCAGGCCGACAGCGCAGGCCACGGGATGATGCGAAAAGGTATGGCCATGGACAAAACCGCCAGTTCGTTCTTTCAGAAGATCGACTATGTCCGCCTTGGTGATCATAGCCGAAAGTGGAAAATAACCTCCGCTCATCCCTTTCCCCAAGACCATGATGTCTGGCTGAACTTCCCAATGTTCCACTGCAAACCATTTCCCGGACCTTCCCATTCCCGCCATCACCTCATCATCGATCAAAAGGATTCCGTATCGCTCACAGGTCTTTTTGATCAATGAAAGATATCCATCAGGTGGAACAACCGCTCCAATGGTTGCTCCGATAATAGGTTCTAAGATCACAGCGGAAATCGTTTCTGGCCCCTCCAGTTGGATCACATTTTCCAAGGCCCTCCCACATTCCAACTCACACTCAGGATAGGTGAGACCGAAAGGACACCGATAACAATAGGGGGGTGGAAAATGGGGGAAATCCATCAATAGAGGAAGGTAAGGCCTTCTCGCCCCCACCCGTCCTGTCAGAGAAAGCGCTCCAAGGGTGTTTCCATGGTAACTGTGCCATCGGGCAACCACTCGCCATCGCTGCGATTGGCCGGATTCCAAACAGTATTGCCTGGCCAATTTGATGGCTGCCTCAACCGCTTCTGAGCCTCCTGAGAGGAAATAGATCTTCTCCAATCCCTCTGGCAGAATCTTTCCTAAAGCTTCTGCATATTCCTCAATGGACTGGGTGGTGAATTGGGTTCCATGGACATATCCCACCTTGCCCATCTGGTCTGCCATGCTTTGGAGAATCTCTTTCTGCCCGTGGCCAATGTTTACGACCAACGCACCACCAGACCCATCAATATAACGTTTCCCCTTCTCATCATAAAGATAGATTCCTTCTCCGTGAGTGATTAAAGGATAGATCCGCCCTAACTTTCGATAAAAGATATGTCCTTTTGGATATCCATATTCCATCTTTTTATCCTTCTAACTTCAATGATCAATTTGCAATGATCAATGATCAATGTCCATTGATCTTTTGTTATGGATAGAGTCCTCTGAGTCTCGAGGCTTCAGCCACCCTTCCAATCCCCAGTACAAGGGCTGCTGCTCTCATGGGGATTTTTTTAGAAAGCGAGATATCCAGAACTTCTTTGAAACCTCGCTGCATGATCCGGGTCAATCGGTCCAACACCTCCTCTTCACTCCAGATGAGCTCCTGAAGGTTTTGAACCCATTCAAAATAGGAGACCGTCACTCCTCCTCCATTGGCTAAGATGTCAGGAACAATGAAAACTCCCTTGTCATTCAAAATCTCATCCGCCTCCGGGGTGGTCGGTCCATTCGCTCCTTCGGCGATAATTTTCGCTTTGATTCGAGGAGCATTCTTCTCTATGATCTGACTTTCTATCGCAGCGGGCACCAGGACATCGCATTTCAACTCTAATAATTCTTGATTGGTGATCTCGGTTTCATTTTTTGTCTCGCAAACAAAACATTTATATTTTGCTTTGTATTCCAAGGCTCTCTTCACATCCAGTCCATTCTCATTATAGAGCCCTTTTTGTGAATCGCTGATGGCAATGACCTTTGCCCCCAGGCGATCAAAGTGCATCGCAGCAATGCCTCCGACATTGCCACATCCCTGGATCGCCACCTTGGCTCCTTCAATCGGTATTTTTAAATATTTCAATGCCTCAAGAGAAGTAATCACCACTCCCCTGCCCGTGGCTTCAAATCTTCCCAGAGATCCTCCTAACTCAATGGGCTTGCCTGTCACCACACCCGGGACTGAGTAGCCTTTTAAAATACTGAACGTATCCATGATCCAGGCCATCACCTGGGGGTTAGTATTGACATCTGGAGCAGGAATATCCTGTTCAGGGCCCAACATCATGGAGATTTCCCAGGTAAATCTCCTTGTCAAATGCTCTATTTCGTGAAGTGACATCTCCTTGGGATTACATTGAACCCCACCCTTCGCCCCTCCAAAAGGAATTTTGACCACAGCAGACTTCCAGGTCATCCACATGGCTAAAGCCCTTACTTCATCGAGATCGACATCGGGGTGGTACCTTATTCCGCCTTTGGCAGGGCCCCTCGCCACATTATGCTGGACCCGATACCCTGTGAAGATCTTGAGCTTCCCATCATCCATCTGAACAGGAAAATGGACGATCAACTCCCTCTTCGTATTTTTTAATTTCTCTATTGATCCGGAATCCAGATTTAAATATTTGGCCACAATATCAACTTGTTTCTTCGCCATCTCAAAAGGATTAATCTTCTCATTCTGAGCCATTATCGTGACCCCCTTTTATTCCAAATTTTAGAAACCCTACAAACTGTTTCTATTATTTTTTCTACCTTTTCTCCTTCTCTTTTTCAAGGGAAATTTTATGACCTCTCATCCAATCGATGAACAACATTCCTTCAATTTTAATAGGTAGCGTCTTTTTCATAGGAAATTCTTGTCGAAAAGATCGCCAAAATTGTCGAATCCTAAAATATAAGGTTTTTTGTTCCTGTCTATCGCAGGCAGGCATGGTGAGCGTTCTTAACCTATTGAATTCCCATTGCTCCCTGGTAAGGGTTTTCTGCACGTTATTTATTAAAACCGATAAGAAACATTATTCGTCTTAATAACTATCGACAAGTCTTTCCTGTTTGAAGTTGAATCTTCAGAAATCAATTTCTATGAAAGCTAAATTTATCCAATTTCTAAAACTAATTGAACCCTTTGAAAATTTTGAATAAATCATCATGTCGAGGAAATGAATGACATCGAAAAAAACGAATTGGCATAGGTCTTGCTCCTAAATTAAAACATTGGCAGATGAAAGGAGGTGAAAAAGATGAGAAAAACGATCGTCGTATTAGGATTGGTGGCAGTCGTGGTTTTAGGTATGACCTATGCTTATGCTCAAGGACCGGGTTTTGGTCCTGGACATAGAGGGATGCACGAATCTTGGGGGCCTGTAAAAGACTATCCCTTGACTCCCGAGCAGAAGACCAAATTCCAGGAATTGCGCCGAAAGTTCAGAGAGGAAAATGCAAAACTGATCGGTGCAATGGTGACCAAGAAGCTGGAGCTTCAGTCTTTATGGACTGATCCAAAGGCTGAATCCAAAGCGATTCTCGATAAGGAGAAAGAATTGAGAGACCTTCAAAATCAGATGAGGGATAAAGCTGTCCAAATGAGGTTGGAAGCTCGAAAATTCCTCACGCCTGAACAGATTACTAATTTTGGGCCAGGTTGTGGAATGGGTCCTGGTTTTGATCGCGGCCACAAGATGGGCTATGGCCCTGGAGCGGGTCGCGGTTATGGAATGATGGAGTAATCCCAACCCTCCTCTACCCCAATAAAAGGGGAAGGTATTAGCCTTCCCCTTTTATTTTTGACCCATTCGACGGAGCATCTCTCCTAAAGCCCAAGCTCAGGGTCAAACCTGAGCCCTCAGCCGGAGCTCCGGCCCAAGGCAAGGCCCAGCATTTATGCTGAGGAGTCGAAGGTTTGACTTTTTAAAACCATTTCGATATGTTTTAAAATGAATAGATTAGGATATGGAATCCCGATGTTTTGGGATTGGATCACTGGTGGGGAACCATGAAGATTAAAATAAAAACACTCATTTTCTGTTTTCTTTTTATCCTTACCGCATCTTTCTCCTTTTCACAACCTTCAGGGAAGGGAATGAGAAAGTGGAGAGGAGAAGGTCCATGTAGGAGAGTATCAGAATTCAATCTCTCCCAGGAACAGATGAAAAACCTTGATCTTTTACAGCAGTCCTACTTCCGGGAAGCTCAACTTCTTCGACTTGAGCTCTTTACAAAGAACCTCGAACTCCGTGAATTACTCATCAATCCGACCGTGAGGGCTGAAACCATTCGTGGAAAAACTTTAGAGATTATTGAAATCCAGTCCAAACAGGAGGAGAAGGCCATCGAATATCTGATCAAGGTCAGAAACCTTTTAAACCCTGAACAACTAAAAGCCTGGTGTCCGGAGCAAGAGTTTCCTCGTTTCCGACAAATGATGCCTGGAATGGGCCCAATGGGACCTATGTCTCCTAAATAGGTTTTTCTTTCAACGGGCTGATCCGGGGAGAAAAAAGGACAGGGTGTATTTTGTTCAAGCATGAGATGAAGATAAGGAGAAGCTTTTCCCCCATCTACCTGGGGATCCTTTCTGGAATTATTCTCATCATTCTCATCATCAATGGACTTTTGGAAATCAATCGAACCAAAAATGGATTCTATCTTTTATTGGAAAGAGAGGCGATCGTTCTCATTCAACACTTCGAGAAGAATATCCAAGAAACCCTCACCTCCCTCCAATGGATGGAAAGTGGACCCGGGAAACATTCTTTCAGCCCTCCTGTTTCAGGACTCTTTTTCGGCCTGGAGGATTCCATTGCCGAATACCTTCTGGAGGCTATCCACAGGGCGGATCAAACCGACAGAGAAAAACCTCTGAATTTTTCTGACCTCCAATCCCTCGCTGGCCAATACCAAATCACTTCGATCGAAATCTATGATTCCAAGGGGAACCCGCTCAGGGGATGGCCCTCTCCATTTTCTTCTACCGAAAAAAAACTTCTTCTTCGGGAATTGATCGAGAAGAAACATCCAGTCGCCATTGACCTTTTTGGCAAATCCCTGTCGGAAGACCACTTGTTCTCGATTGCCATCTGGAGGAGGGTGAATCCAGGAATCATCGCTCTCTACCTCAATGGAGAACAGATGAAAAGACTCTTCCGAAAATTCGCCATTCAAAGGGCGATTTCTGATATCGGTCTCAGAGAGGGCATCCTCTATATCTCTGTTCAAGATACTTCTCTCAACACCCTCGCTCATACGGATCCAACCTTCATTGGAAGAAAGGAGGAGGACTCCTTCTTAAGAAATTCCCTCCTAAGCAACCGGGTTCTTTACCGGCGCTATCAGTCTATCAAAGGAGAGGAAATCTTTGAGGTGGTAAAATCTTTCTCCCTGAAGGACAAAACCTTGGGTCTGATCCGAATTGGATACTCCCCAAAGGAAATCCAACCTGTTCTCAGCCAGATCAAGAAGTACGTTGCCCTATCGGTCTTCATTTTCCTCATCTTGGGGATTTCTGCGATCACTCTGATATGGGTCAACCAGAACCGGCATCTTAGAAAAATGAAAGAATTGGAGGATCGCATTCAATTGGCAGAGAGACTTTCGTCCCTTGGCCATTTAGCCGCTGGCGTCGCCCATGAGATTCGAAACCCTCTCAATGCCATGGGCATGGGGCTCCAGAGGCTCAAGAGAGAATTTCTTCCTACAGATGAATCCAAAAAAGAAGAGTATATTTCTTTCATGGAGTTGATCCTTAAAGAGATCAGAAGGGTCAATGAAATCATCGAACAGTTTCTGACCCTCTCCAGGCCTTTTCAACTCAATCTAAGAAAATCTCCCCTCCAAGATCTTCTGAAAAATTTAGTTACCTTTTTTCAGGAAGAGGCTTCTTCTCTGGGGATCACCCTTCAGACAGAAATTCCTTTAGACCTGCCTCTCCTCAAAATTGATCCTGAGAGGTTGACACAAGCCTTTATCAATATTATGAAGAATGGAATGCAGGCCATGGGACAAGGAGGGACCCTTCGGATTGAAACCAAATCCTTAAAGGAAAGCGTGGAGGTAATCATTTCAGATTCAGGTCCCGGAATTCCACCGGAACAGATGGAGAAAATCTTCAATTATTACTATACGACAAAAGAGAAAGGAGTAGGGTTGGGGCTTCCGATTGCCCATCGAATTATTGAAGCCCATGGTGGCCAATTGAAAATAGAAAGTCAAGTGGGGTCTGGAACCAGGGTAATGGTCACACTGCCGATTTAATTTCAGTAGGGAACGGTTTGAAACCGTTCCGTACAGGAGTCCCGAGTTAATCTATAAAACAAAATGGAGAAATCCAGAATACTCATTGCTGAGGACGAAAAAAACCAAAGGGACCTTTTAGAAGGGTTTTTAAAAAAGGAAGGTTTCTCTGTCGAAGCCGTAGCCAATGGCAGGGAAGCTCTTCAGAAACTTGAAGGGGATTTTTTCGATATTGCCTTGGTCGACTATAAAATGCCCGAACTCGATGGTCTCCAAACGCTCCAAGAGATTCGAATGTTCTATCCAGACCTTCCTGTGGTCATGATGACGGCCTATGGAACAGTGGAGACAGCCGTGGCCTCGATGAAAGAAGGGGCTCTGGACTATCTCACCAAACCCATCGATTTGGATGAACTCCTCCTCATGCTCCAAAAAGTGATCGAGAGATCCACCCTCATAAAAGAGAATAAGGAGCTGAAAGCCCAACTTCAGGAGCGCTATGCGTTTACCCATATTGTCTACGGAAGCCCAAAGATGGAGGAGGTCATGGGGCTGGTGGCTCGGGTAGCGCCCAGTCAAGCCACTATCCTCATCCGGGGGGAGAGCGGAACAGGAAAAGAGCTGATTGCCAATGCCATTCATTATGCAAGTCCTCGCTCTGAAAAGCCCTGGGTGAAGGTGAGTTGTGCTGCGATCCCCGAAACCCTCCTTGAAAGTGAACTCTTCGGTCATGAGAAAGGAGCTTTCACGGGGGCTATCCAGAGAAGGATCGGCCGATTCGAAGAGGCAGACGGCGGTTCCATCTTTCTCGATGAGATTGGAGACCTCTCACCGAGCACCCAAGTGAAACTTCTGAGAATCTTACAGGAGAAAGAATTCCAACGGCTGGGATCAAATCTCAGCCTCAAGACCGATGTGAGGGTGATCACTGCTACCCATCGAAATCTTGAGGAGGCGATTAAGAAAGGACTCTTTAGAGAGGATCTATACTATCGACTTAATGTGATTTCGATCACCCTCCCCCCCCTGATAGAAAGGAGAGACGATATTCCTCTTCTGATCGACTATTTTTTAAAAAAATATTCAAAAGAGAATCAGAAATCAATCTCTGATATTTCTAAAGAGGCAAGAGTTCTTCTCCTCCGTTACCCTTATCCTGGAAATGTCAGAGAACTGGAGAACCTCATTGAACGGGCAGTAGTCCTTTGCCGCGCAGAGATCATCACGACCCAAGACCTTCCTTTCCACCTCAAAGAGGAAAAATCTGAGAAGCTATGGGGATCTCCCAAAAAAGAAAAGAGCCTCCCCGAATCTTTGGAGGAGATTGAAAGAGGCTCCATCCTCAAGGCCCTCCATCAGCATCAGGGGGTTCAGACAAAGGCCGCTGAGAGCCTTGGCATCAGTGAGAGGGTTCTCCGATATAAAATGAAGAAGTATCGAATCCGTTTTAATCCCCCCTCTCCCCCCTTTACTAAAGGGGGGGATGGTGGGATTGAGGAATAGGATGCCAGGGGGAATGGTTCAAGAAGAGTTGAGAGTTGAAAGTTATGAGTTATAAGTTTAGAGTAAGGAGCTAATACCCTAAGACTCAATGCCCCTATGACGCAATGACTTTATTAGAAGTTCAGACTTTTCAAACGGAGTGACGAGGAACAAAAATGACCTATTATCGCTACCGTTTTTCATTCGGATATGGTTTGACACCCGTCATCAAGAATTTGATGATCATCATGGGAGCTGTCTTTCTTCTTCAAATGTTGGTTAGCGGTAGGATCGAGTTATACTTCGGTTTGGTTCCCATTCTGGTTTGGAAGAAATATTTTCTATGGCAACTCTTTACTTACATTTTTCTCCACGGAGGATTCTCTCATATCCTTTTCAACCTCTTGGCCCTTTGGATGTTTGGCGGAGAATTAGAAAATTACTGGGGATCAAAAAAATTCCTTTTTTATTTCTTCTTCTGCGGAATCGGTGCAGGAATTTGTACTGTTGTTTTTAACCCATTTCAATTCATCCCTGTGATCGGAGCCTCGGGAGCCATCTATGGAATACTTCTCGCCTTCGGGTGGCTTTTCCCTAATCGTCCCATCTTAATCTATTTTCTCTTTCCTATCCCTGCCAAATACTTTGTCATCATCTTTGGTCTGATTGAATTTTTTTCTTCGATGGGAGGAACTGGAGGGGGCGTCGCTCACTTGACCCATTTGGGTGGCCTTATCTTCGGCATCTTCTATATGGCCTATCCAACAATCCGGCAAAAAATTCGTCGTGAATATTACAAACGGAAGTGGTCCCAAAAAAGGCCGGGAGACAAAAAATACTATCATTAATCAAAGGATCAAAGGTCCATGCGGATAGGAGTCAAGGATTCAAGGGGTCGAGTGAAAATCCCGGGAGGAAAATACTTGAACCCACGGACCCTCGAATCCTCGAACCCTTTTAAATTATGATTTACATCGGAACCAGCGGTTATAACTATCCCCATTGGTGGAATGGGGTCTTCTATCCTTCTGACCTTCCCCAGAAAAAGTGGCTTGAATTCTACGCCGAATGTTTTAATACAGTAGAGTTGAATGTCTCCTTTTATCGCCTCCCTAAAAAAGAGGTCTTTGAAGGCTGGTATAAACGGACACCGAAGCGCTTTCTCTTTGCTGTCAAAGGGAGCCGGTTCATCACCCACATCAAACGATTAAAGGATTGCAGAGAACCCCTTTCTCTTCTTTTTGACCATGCGTCACCATTGAAAGAGAAATTGGGAGTGGTGCTCTGGCAACTCCCCCCACGATTCAAATTCCAGAAAGAGAGACTGGAGGAATTCTGTGTCCTTCTCTCAACCCTCCCTCATTCTAAACTTCATCGTCATGCCTTTGAGTTCAGAGATGAATCCTGGTTCTGCAACGAGGCTTTTCGGATATTGGAAGAATTTCATTTTGCCTTTTGCATCGCCCACGGTTCAGGCCTTCCTTTTATAGAGAAAACAACCTCCAACTTTATCTATCTTCGCCTTCACGGTGGTGAAGTGCTCTATGGCTCTAATTATTCGGATAAAGAATTAAAACAATGGGGAGAAAAAATCTTAGATTGGAGAAAAAAAGACAAGATCGTATTCGTCTATTTCAACAACGATATTTATGGCTTCGCTATCCAAAACGCCCTGACCTTGAAAAAATTGGTATCCCAAAATCGAACCACCCCTTAAATTTTCTTTGCAAATAAATCCTTCTGCCCTGCTTTTTGCCTTTCTTTTACCTCTTCGGGCAATGGGCCGACACACTGTTCGGCATAGGGACACCACTGGGCACAACCAAAATCCAATTTGGGATTGACGATTTCATGCCCGCAACGGCACTTACGCCTCACCTCATCTTTGAAGAACTCCACCCTTCGCCCACATTTTGTACATTGTGTGTCAAAAATATCTCCCGGTTTCCAAAATCTCATATCCTGCCCCGGACACTTCATATTTTTCCCCTCCTAAAACCTATTATTCCACTCTACGAGACAAATTTCATTGACTTATGTCAAAAGGGATATGATTTTCCTCTATTTGGAATTCTAAGATTTACAATAAAAGATTCGAGGATCATATCAGATGATAAAAATCATTCCGAAATGAGGTGTTAATGTTTCAACTTGTTGATTTGACAAACCAAATTAAAAAATTGTAGTTTGTTTTGTGGCAATCAAAGGCCTCATCGAACATCGATCGGGATTTCGTGAGTTTTTTCTCTTGCAAAATACCGAATCATATGTTAACTGATTTTAATTCGCATATTTTCATCCAAAGGAGGAGAAATGGAAAAGAAATGGAGGGCTCGATGGCCGCGGTAACGATGAAGGAACTTCTGGAGGCTGGGGTTCATTTCGGCCATGAGACAAAACGCTGGGACCCCAAAATGAAACCATATATCTTTGGGGCAAGAAATGGAATTTATATCATTGATCTCCAGAAGACTGTCCAGCTCTTCAAGGAAGCCTATCAATTCGTTCGGGATATCGTTGCCAAGGGGGAATATATCCTCTTCATCGGGACAAAGAAGCAGGCACAGGAAACGATTAGTGAGCAGGCCACCCGCTGTGGAATGTTCTATGTGAATCATCGCTGGTTGGGAGGAATGATGACCAATTTCCAGACGATTAAGCGATCCATTGACCGATTGAATAAACTTGAGGCGATGAAGAATGAAGAGATTTACAATCTCCTTCCGAAAAAAGAGGTCTTGGAACTAGAGAAAGAGAGGACTCGGTTGGAGAAATCCCTGGGGGGCATCAAAAATATGGATCGACTTCCTGGGGCCATCTTTGTCGTGGATCCTAAAAAGGAAAGGATTGCCGTGAGGGAAGCTCGAAAAATTGGCATCCCCTCCATCGGCATTGTCGATACCAATTGTAATCCCGAAGAATTGGATTACATTATCCCGGGAAATGATGATGCGATCCGCGCGGTTAACCTTTTTACATCTAAAATGGCGGATGCGGTCGTTGAGGGAAAACAGATTTATGAAAAACAACTCCAGATGGAGGGAGCCAAAGAAGAAAAAGAGAGGGCGGAAAAAGTTGAGCCCTCAGAAGAGATACATGGTGAAGAAGTGGCTGAGGTAGTCGAGGAGGAATAGAATCGAATGGAAATTTCTGTTGAATTGGTAAAAGACTTAAGGCAGAGGACGGGGGCCGGGGTGATCGACTGCAAAACAGCCCTTCAAGAGGCCAAAGGAGATATGGAAACAGCGATCGATTACCTCCGGAGAAAAGGATTGGCCACCGCCGCAAAGAAGGCAGGCCGAATTGCGACCGAGGGTCTCGTCTCCTCCTACATTCATGCTGGTGGGAAGATGGGAGTCCTGGTCGAGATCAACTGTGAAACCGATTTTGTGGCCAAGGCAGAAGATTTTAAAACTTTTGTAAAAAATATCGCCATGCATATCGCCGCGGCCAATCCTCAATACATCAGGAGGGAAGAAATCCCGGAAGAGGTTTTGGAAAGGGAGGGGGCGATCTACCGAACTCAAGCCCTGGATGCAGGAAAATCTCAAAAGATTATCGATAAGATTATCGAAGGCAAAATGGAGAGGTTCTATTCTGAGGTTTGCCTTATAGAACAGACCTATATCAAGGACTCCGATCTCACGATTAAGGAATTGCTTGATGCCATGATCGCCAAGGTCGGGGAAAACATTTCGATCCGTCGGTTTGCAAGGTTTCAACTGGGTGAAGGGTTATCTTCCCGGTCATCACCACCCTGCGCCTCCTCAATGAAGTAGAAGAAGTTCCCGTCCACGAAATATCAGGATCGGGCAGGAAAGTGAACCCATTGACATAAACGCTTGCTCCTCCATGAAAAGACCCCAATATAAAAGAATCCTCCTGAAGTTAAGCGGTGAGGTGCTAACCGGCGAAGGAGAATACGGAATTGATCCCGCTGTCATCCAGCAGATTGCTCAAGAGATCAAAGAGGTGAAAAATCTGGGGGTGGAGGTAGCCATTGTCATCGGCGGTGGCAATATCTTTCGGGGGATGGCGGCAAGTTCAAAGGGAATGGACCGGGTCTCTGCAGACTATATGGGAATGCTGGCCACTGTCATGAACGGCATTGCTCTTCAGGGCGCTCTGGAAAAGATTGATGTTCAAACGCGAGTCCAAACAGCCATTGAAATGCGGGAGGTCGCTGAGCCCTACATTCGAAGGAGAGCGATTCGCCACCTGGAAAAAGGCCGGGTGGTAATCTTCGCAGGGGGGACAGGAAACCCTTATTTCACCACCGATACCGCAGCTTCACTTCGAGCCATGGAAATTGGGGCAGAGGTTATTCTCAAGGCCACGAAAGTTGATGGCGTCTATGATGTAGATCCACTGCTTCATAAGCATGCCCGCAAATATGATGAACTCGCCTATCTCGATGTTCTCAAGAAACAATTAAAAGTCATGGATGCCACAGCTATTTCTCTCTGCATGGACCACCAGATTCCTATCATTGTCTTCAATTTGAAGAAAAAGGGAAATGTTAAAAGGGTCGTTTTGGGAGAAAGGATAGGAACGAAAGTGAGGGGATGAACAATGGATGAGAAGACTTATACAGAAACCGTTGCCAAGATGGAAAAAACCCTCTCCTCCCTCAAGACGGATTTGAATAAAATCAGGACGGGCAGAGCTTCCCTCGCCCTCTTCGATGATATCCGAGTGGATTACTATGGGACGCCAACCCCACTTAACCAGATGGCCACCTTGTCCGTCCCTGAACCCAGGCTCATCACCATTCAATCCTGGGATACCTCCGTCATCGGTGAAATTGAAAAGGCCATCCTTAAATCAGAACTCGGGGTAACCCCCGCGAGTGATGGGAAGATCATCCGCATCAACATCCCACGACTGACAGAGGAACGTCGGAAGGAACTGGTCAAGGTGGTCAGGAAGATGGCCGAAGGGGCAAAAGTGGCGATTCGAAATATTCGACGGGAGGCTAACGAGCAGTTGAAGGGATTGGAGAAAAATAAAAAAATTTCTCAGGACCAGCTTCACCAATGGATGGAAAAGGTACAAAAATCCACAGACCAATTTATAGAGAAAGTGGATGGCGTTCTCACGGCCAAGGAAAAAGAAATTTTAGAAATCTCTTAATGGTAAACCCCGTTAGAAAATCTTTGACGGGGTTCATCCCCGCTGCAAGCCCCGATAGAAGCGAAGCTTCACACGGGGCAAGCAGCGGGGCTTTCTAACGGGGTAAAGGGGGTGATGCCAGTGGCTTACGTGATTACAGAAGAATGCGTGGCTTGTGGGACCTGTGCGGAAGAATGCCCTGCTGAAGCCATTGAAGAAGGGGAGCCCTATGTGATCAACGAAGAGAAATGTACCGAATGCGGAAGCTGCTTTGAGGTATGTCCTGTCGAAGCGATTGTAGAAAAATAAGACCCAAGGGGGGATGACACTCTGATTTATCTCCTTCCCCCCTTTATCTTTTAAATCTTCCAAATCCTCCATCCATTCTTCATCAATCACTTCATCAATCACTGATTGAAAATCAGTATTCAATATGCTAACTTTAATAGATAAAACTATTAACTCAAAAAGGCTTTTTGCGCCGGCCTCAAAAGGTTCTTAAATCATGGAAGAAATCGATAAGGAAAAACTTCCACATCATATCGCGATCATCATGGATGGAAATGGTCGCTGGGCCAAAAAAAAGTTCCTCAACCGAATCAGCGGTCATATCAAAGGAGTTCATGCCGTCAGGGAGGTCGTCACGGCTTGCCGGGAATTGGGAATCAAGGTATTAACCCTCTACGCCTTTTCCATCGAGAATTGGAAGAGGCCAGCGGAGGAGGTGAATGCCTTGATGGATCTACTGAAGGAATACCTTCTGAAAGAGTATGAGGAGATGGTTCAGAATAATATTCGACTCAATGTCATCGGTCGCATCGAAGATCTTCCTCTTGATGTCCAAACGACCCTGCGAGAGACGATGAAAAAAACTGAACGCTGTGACGGAATGATTCTCAATTTAGCATTGAGTTATGGCGGCCGTTCAGAAATCCTCCACGCTGTTCAAGGAATAACCTCTGATCTCCAAAAGGGCAAAATCAAACCAGAGGAGATCACGGTACAACATTTCCCGGAATATCTCTGGACTCATGGGATACCCGACCCAGACCTTCTCATTCGGACAAGCGGTGAATTTCGCATTTCCAACTTCCTTCTTTGGCAGATCGCTTACACTGAGTTATACGTCACCGACACCCTATGGCCGGATTTCGATCGTAAAGAACTTCTGAAAGCCATCGCTGATTTTCAGTCCAGAGAGAGAAGGTTCGGTCTGACCAGCGAACAATTGAATGGGAGAGAAGAATAATATAAGAAATTCTAAATTCAAAGCACGAAATTCGAAACAAGCACGAATTATCAAAATTCAAATGACCCAAACAAGTAAAAGCCGTTTTGGATTTTGAAATTCGAATTTTGGATTTGTTTCGGATTTCGATATTCGGATTTCGGATTTAATCTACACTATGCAATCTGAAATCCACGATTCAAAAGGGCTTGTATGGGGAAAATAGAAAAGAGAAAGGTATGGATGGCATTTTTCATGGTCCCTCCGGTTGTCCTTTTGATCGCCCTGGGACGTCCTGCTGTTCTCCACCTCATGGTGCTCCTGGCCAGTTTTTTCGGACTCCGAGAGTATTACAACCTTGCCCTTCCTCACTCCAAATGGATTGAACGCGCGGTGGGAATAGGACTGGGGCTGATCCTTTCGATTATCATTTCCTTTGGAGATTTGAAAGAAATTTCTCCGTTCTTTGTCCTGGCACTCCTCATTCTTTCCATCCTCTTTATGGCCACTTCAAAGGATCTCTCGTCTACCATCTCAAAGATGGGGATCATCCTCTTTGGAATTCTCTTTATCGGATTTCTTCTCGCTTATGTCTCAGTCATTCGGAACATGACGAATGGAAGGATATGGGTGCTCTTTCTCATCGCAACAATCTGGGCTGGGGATATCTCTGCCTTGCTGAGTGGCTCCTTCTTGGGAAGGCACAAACTCTACCCCAAGATTAGTCCGAATAAAACCTTTGAGGGATTGGGGGGGGCGATTGTCGGCTCCATCATCGTGGCCCTTGCCTTCTCCCTGTTGTTCATCCCCCATTTAGAAAAGGGACATTGTATCCTCTTGGCCATCGGCTTAGGGATTTTTGGCCAATTGGGAGATTTTACGGAGTCGTTGCTGAAGCGAAGCGCTCAGGTAAAGGATTCGGGAACTCTCATCCCGGGTCATGGAGGCATGCTGGATCGAATAGATAGTTTCCTCTTCTCCGCCCCTTTCCTTCATTACTCCCTCCTCTATCTCTTGAAGGAGACTCCATGAAGCGTTTGTCTATCCTGGGTTCAACAGGTTCGATTGGCGTCAATACCCTTCATATCGTCAATCAATTTCCAGAACGATTTGAGGTGATCAGCCTTTCTGCCGGCCTCAATACACAGCTTCTCAAACAACAAATCCTTCAGTTTCGGCCGAAGATCGTCTCAGTTCTCAATAAAGAATTATCAGAGGCCCTTCAAAGAGAACTTCCTAACGTACCCGTTGAAATCGTCCATGGGGTGGAGGGACTCATTCGGGTAGCCACCCATCCGGAGGTCGATCAGGTCGTTTCTGCCATCGTGGGCGCAGTCGGTCTCATCCCTACCCTCTCCGCCATCAAGACCGGAAAAACCATTGCCCTGGCCAATAAAGAACCTTTGGTCATGGCAGGAAAGATTGTGATGGAAGAGGCAAAACGGAATCATGTTCAAATTCTACCGGTGGACAGTGAACACAGCGCCATCTTCCAGGCATTGCTCGGCCACCGGAAGGAAGATGTCCATCGCCTCATTCTCACTGCATCGGGAGGACCTTTCCTCAACCTTCCCTTTTCCAGACTTCATGATGTTACGGCAAAAGAAGCCCTCAACCACCCTCACTGGGAGATGGGGAAGAAGATCACCGTCGATTCTGCCTCACTGATGAACAAAGGTTTAGAGGTCATCGAGGCCCACTGGCTTTTCAATATTCCAATTGAAAAGATTATTGTCCTCATCCATCCTCAGAGCGTCGTTCATTCGATGGTTGAATTTATCGATGGCTCCATTGTCGCCCAGATGGGGATTACGGATATGAAGATCCCAATCTCCTATGCTCTTTCCTTCCCTGAACGACTCAATCTAAAGTTGCCTCCTCTGGACCTTTCAAAAAGTGAAGCCCTCACTTTTTCTCCTCCTGATCCACAAAAATTCCCTTGCCTCAAATTGGCCTATCAATCCATCGAGACCGGGGAGACCATGCCCGCCATCCTCAATGCGGCCAATGAAGTGGCAGTGAGTGCATTCCTGGAAGGATCTCTCAAATTTACAGAAATCCCTATCCTCCTCCAGAGGGTGATGGAAGAACATGAGGTAAAGTCCGTTCATACCATTGAAGATATCCTGAGGGCCGATCACTGGGCCAGGGAAAGGTTGAAGGTGATGATAGAAAGGGGTAAAGCGTGTTACTAACCATCGTTTCAACGGCTATTGTATTAGGTATTCTCATTTTTGTTCACGAATTAGGACATTTCATTATATCAAAAAAAATGGGAGTAAAGGTTTTAAAATTTTCATTAGGGTTTGGACCCAAACTGATTGGAAAAAAGATTGGAGAAACAGAATATCAAATTGCAGTCTTCCCATTAGGTGGATTTGTCAAACCATTGGGAGAGGATCCCAATGAGGAAGTAAAGGAAGAAGAACGTCATCGCTCTTTTTGGGCGCAGCCGATTTGGAAGCGTGCCCTGATCATAGGGGCTGGTCCTTTCTTCAATTTTTTTCTCGCTGCAGCGCTCTTCTCCAGCATCAACCTTTTTGGTATTCCTTATTATCCTTCTAAGATAGGAGAGGTGAGCCCTGGCCTTCCAGCAGAGCAGGCGGGTTTAAAAAAGGGAGATGTCGTCTTCTCCATTGATGGAGAAGAGATAACAAAATGGGACGATCTCTCTCAGGTCATCCGAAACAGCAAAGGGAAGGACCTCCTCCTTAAGGTGAAACGAGATGGTGAGACCCTTGACATCAAAGTGACTCCAAAACCTTCCACACAAAAAAATCTCTTTGGAGAAGAGGTTCCTGTTTTTATCGTAGGAATCACTCCTTTTGATGAAATTGTCGTTCAGAAGGTCGGACCTTTTAGGGCAATAGGGAAAGGACTTTCACAAACCTGGTTTGGGATCAAATTAACGGTGGTGAGCATTATCAAATTGATCGAAAGGGTAATTCCGGCAAAGACGATTGGCGGCCCTATTCTGATTGCCCAAATGGCTGGGGAGCAAGCTAAAAGGGGGTTATTAAGTTTAGCCCTCTTCATGGCGATCCTCAGTATCAACCTCGGAGTAATCAACCTCTTTCCCATCCCTATCCTGGATGGGGGTCACTTTCTCTTCTTAGGATTGGAGGCTATCCTGCGAAAACCTCTCAGTATCAAGAAAATGGAAATAGCCCAACAGATTGGTCTGATCTTCATCATCCTCTTAATGCTCTTCGCCTTCTACAACGACCTGATCCGAATATTTTCCCCGGGAGGATTTAAATTCTGAGATGAAGGTTCTGGGAATTGATACCTCCACATCGTGTGGAAGCGTAGGATTGATTGATGACGGAGAAGTCATCTCTGATTACCTCCTCAAGATCCCGGTGACCCATTCTGAAAGACTCCTTGGTGCAATCGAATTTGTTCTCAAAGAAGCTCGCTGCAACATTGAAGATATAGACGGGTGGGCGATCTCCCTCGGTCCAGGCTCTTTCACAGGATTGAGAATCGGAGTGAGCGCTGTGAAAGGGTTGACCTTTGCCACTGGAAAACCTGTGGCTGGAGTCTCCACCCTTGATGTATTGGCTTCTCAGATCGCACCCACCTCGTACCTCATCTGTCCGATCCTCGATGCCAGGAAAAAGGAAGTCTATACTGCTTTTTATCGTTATGAGGAAGGGAGGTTCCTCAAGCGACTATCTGATTATCAGGCCATTCGGCCAGAAGACCTTGTCGAAAAGATAAAAGAGCAAACGATCTTCCTCGGTGATGGAGTAAAAACTTATGGAGACTTGCTCCTAAATTTCCTACCCTCCTTGGCTATCCTCCCGCCTGCTCCTCTCCATGTCTCACATGGATCAATGGTGGCAAAATTGGGGTCTGAACTTCTTCAAAAAGGAGAAAGTTTAAACCCGTCAACTTTCACCCCTCTTTACGTTCGGTCTTCAGAAGCTGAAATGAAATGGCAGGAGACACATTCCAATTGACCCGTTCGGCGGCGCCAAATCCCGCATTTGAAGACGGGGTAAAGAAGCGCCGCTCAGGGTCAACCCTGAGCCAGTCGAAAGGGTTGACAAACAAACTTGATTATATTAGGTTTTTTTGTTAAACTAATGCATTATGATGGGGTGTTACCCACTACTCACAAAAATATCTTTAAGTTTTTGAAAGTTACGCTATGCTCTATGCGCTTTGCGATTTTCTGAATGGGGGATAAAATGGCGACCAAAGAAGAGGAGTTGATTGAAAGACTGATGAGAGAAAATGAAGAATTTTTAAAAGTCAAACAAACACACAGTCAACTCGCAAGACAATTGGAAGAATTGGAAAAAAAGCCTTTTCTCACTCCTCAGGATGAGATGGAGGTAAAAATCATTAAGAAGAAAAAGCTGGCGCTTAAAGACCAGATGGAAAAAATTTTGGCGCAATACCGTTAGAGATGGAGGATAGAGGAGCGTCCCCTGTGGAGTGGCGGCAAGCCTACTCCATAGGGGACTTGAGGTTGGAGGCAACATATTTTTTGCCTTGAGCCTCAAGCGAAGCGATCCTCAAGTGAAGCGATCCTCAAGTGAAACGCTCCTCCTTCAATTTTTTATGAAAAAGACCGGTTCTCAGATCATCATTGAAAGTTTAAAGAAAGAAGGGGTGGATCTCATTTTCAATTACCCGGGCGGAGCCGTCCTTCCTCTCTTCGATGAACTTCAAGGCGCTCCATTCCGGCAGGTCTTAGTCCGACATGAGCAAGCTGCGGTCCATGCGGCAGATGGATATGCCCGGGCGACAGGAAAGGTGGGAGTGGTCATAGTCACCTCCGGGCCGGGGGCAACCAATACGGTCACAGGGATTGCCACAGCCTTTATGGACTCTATCCCAATCGTTGTCATGACCGGCCAGGTCCCTACTCTTCTGATCGGAAACGATGCCTTTCAGGAAGCCGATATTATCGGCATCACCAGGCCATGCACCAAACATAACTACCTTGTTAAGGATATCAAAGATTTAGCCCGAATCTTAAAGGAAGCCTTTTACGTGGCTCGAAGCGGAAGACCTGGACCGGTTTTGATTGATCTTCCCAAAGACACCTTGGTCAATTCCACTGAATTCAAATATCCTGAAAAAGTTTTTATCCGTGGTTACCAGCCCACTTATGAAGGACATCTTGGCCAGATTCAGAGGGCTGTAAAGCTCATATTGAAGTCTAAAAAGCCCGTTCTCTATGTCGGTGGCGGGATCATTTCTTCAAATGCTTCAAAGGAACTCACTCTTTTTTCCGAGAAGTTGGGCATCCCTGTTACCATGACCCTGATGGGATTGGGCAGCTTCCCAGGCAATCATCCTCTCTCTCTTGGCATGTTGGGGATGCATGGAACCTATTGGGCCAATATGACGGTCATGGAGTCTGATCTCCTCATCGCCATCGGATCTCGTTTTGATGATCGGGTGACCGGGAAGATCGAGGCCTTTGCTCCCCAGGCAAAAATCATTCATATTGATATTGATCCTACTTCCATCAGTAAAAATGTGCGAGTGGATCTTCCCATTGTGGGGGACTGTAAACGAATCCTCTCAAAGATTCTTCCCCTCTTTGATGAGGAGGATATTTCCTCCTTCAAAGCAGGGCTGGATAAATGGCATCGCCAAATCGAAAAATTCAAGGCAATCCACAATATGGATTATGACCAGAAAGAGATCATCAAACCCCAATACGTCATCGAAAAGATTTATGAACTGACCAAGGGCGATGCCATCATCTCCACCGAGGTGGGACAAAACCAGATGTGGACGGCTCAGTATTTCCCATTCCTCAAACCGAGGACCCTGCTCACCTCGGGAGGACTGGGTACGATGGGTTATGGATTGCCTGCAGCCATGGGTGCACAGGCGGCCTATCCAAGCAAGCTGGTCATTGATATTTCAGGCGATGGGAGTTTCCAGATGAACTCTCAGGAACTGGCCACTGTCGTTCAGTATCAAATGCCGGTCAAGGTGGTCATCCTAAACAATGGGTACCTCGGAATGGTGAGACAGTGGCAGGAATTCTTCTACGGGAAGAGGTATGCATCATCTTGCCTGGAAGGAACCTCTCCTGATTTTGTCAAATTGGCGGAAGCATATGGAGCCGTTGGCTTCAGGGCAAATAAACCGGAAGAGGTCATCCCCATACTTAAGAAGGCTTTTTCAATTCCCGAGCCTGTGATTATCGATTTTGTGGTCGATCCAGAGGAGAATGTCTATCCCATGGTCCCGGCAGGAGAGCCGCTTAACCAGATGAGGCTGGTGTGAAATAACGTTAGAGGATCGCTTCGCTTGAGGTAAGAGGACCGCTGCACTTGAGGCAAGAACTTTGCCTTAAACAAAGTGCTCCTCAAATGAAATGCTCCTCCATCCTCTAACATGGAGCTTTGGGATTATGCGTCACGTTATTACTCTATTGGTTGAAAATGAATTTGGCGTCCTGACCCGAATTGCAGGACTCTTCAGCGGCAGGGGTTTTAACATCGAGAGTCTGTGTGTGGCTGAAACCCTTGATCCCACTGTCTCGACCATGACCATCGTCACCCGCGGGGATGATCAGATCCTCGAACAAGTCCTTAAACAACTGAATAAATTGATCCCGGTGATCAAGGTCGTGGATCTCATTGAAAAGGACTTCGTCGAACGGGAGATGGTTTTGGTAAAAGTCTCAGCCACTCCTGAGACGCGGGAGGAAATCCTGAGGGTGGTCGATATCTTCAGGGGGAAGGTGATCGATGTGGGAGCTAAAACCTACACAATTGAGGTAACGGGGGACGAAAAAAAGATCAATGCCCTCCTCGCCCTCCTCAAGCCTCTCGGCATTAAGGAATTGGTCAGGACAGGCCGTGTGGCCATGATCAGGGGGAGCAAAATTACAACAGAACCTGGAAGTTAATATGGCCGATACGAAGTTTTTCTAACTAAGGAAAAGGAGCAAAGGATGAAAATTTATTATGACAAGGATGCGAATTTCAACCATCTGAAAGGAAAAAAGATTGCTATTATCGGCTACGGAAGCCAGGGCCATGCCCAGGCTCAAAACCTTCGAGATAGCGGCCTTAACGTCATTGTCTCCCAAAGGGAGGGGAGTGAAAACTATCAGTTCGCTCTTCGAGACGGATTCAAACCGGTCACTGCCGAAGAGGCAGCAAAACAATCCGATGTCATTCAAATCCTTACCCAGGATCATGTCCAGGCGAAGCTCTATGAACAGGATGTGAAACCTTATCTTAAAAAAGGAAAAACCCTCTTGTTCTCTCATGGATTCAATATCCATTTTGGCCAGATTGTCCCTCCCAGAGAAATCGATGTGGTGATGATCGCCCCGAAAGGTCCTGGTCATTTAGTCCGAAGAGAATTTGTCAAGGGAGCCGGCGTTCCATCCCTTCTCGCCATCCATCAAGATTTTTCGAAAAAGGCTAAGCAAACAGCGCTGGCCTATGCTAAAGGGATCGGTGCGACTCGAGCCGGTGTGATTGAAACCACTTTCAAAGAGGAGACGGAAACGGACCTCTTTGGAGAGCAAACCGTCCTCTGTGGAGGGGTATCCGAACTGATCAAGTCAGGCTTCGATACCTTGGTGGAAGCTGGTTATCAGCCGGAGATCGCCTATTTCGAATGCCTTCACGAATTGAAACTTATCGTGGATTTGATGTATGAGGGAGGAATGTCTTTCATGCGTTATTCCGTTAGCGATACGGCTGAATACGGCGACCTGACACGGGGCAAGCGAATCATCACCTCAGAGACACGAAAAGAGATGAAGAAGATCCTCGACGAAGTACAGACGGGGAGTTTTGCAAAGGAATGGATTTTGGAAAATCAGGTGGGGCGACCCATGTTCAGCGCCTTGAGGAAGAAAGAGGCTGAGCATCCGATTGAAGAAGTCGGTAAAAAATTGCGGTCCATGATGGGTTGGCTTCAAGAGAAGAAAAAATGATGGAACATAATAAATGGCCCATTGCCAAAGAAGGGCTTCCTTTCTTAATTCCAATGGTTCTTTTAACTCTTATTGTTGGAATCATGGGAGGGAAGGTCTGGATGTTTTTTGGAATACTTCTGTCTCTATTCATCGCTTATTTTTTCAGGAATCCGAGGAGAGAAATTCCGAACCTTCAGAACATCATCCTTTCCCCGGCCGATGGCAGGGTCATCCATGTCGCGGAATGTGAGGAAGACCGTTTTTTAAAAGAGAAAACTTTAAAGGTAAGCATCTTTATGTCTTTGTTTGATGTCCACCTCAATCGGGCGCCTGTCTCTGGAAAGGTTCTCGAAAGGAGTTATCTCCCCGGCCGATTTCTGGTGGCCAGTGTGGAGAAGTCATCCCTCCTCAATGAGCAAAATGCTGTGATCCTGGAAACCGAGGATCGGTTGAAAATCCTCCTCATCCAGATTGCAGGTTTCGTGGCAAGAAGGATCGTCTGCTATGCCAAGGCAGGCGATACCTTGAGGAAGGGAGAAATCTTTGGCTTGATCCGCTTTGGATCGAGGGTCGACCTCTACCTTCCCCCTGCAGTCAAACCCATTGTCAGGGTCGGACAACATGTCAAGGGAGGGGAGTCGATCATCGGGTATCGAGCATGAAAAAGAGAAGAACACCCATTAAAATAAGAAGAGGAATTTACATCCTTCCCAATCTCTTCACTACAGGAAACCTCTTTTGTGGATTTTGGGCTATTATCTCCGTATTTCAAGAGAAATTTTTCTATGCTGCCGTCGCCATTCTCTTGGCATGTGTCTTTGATATTTTGGATGGTAAAGTGGCCCGCCTTTCGGGGGCCACCTCCAAATTCGGAGTCCAGTATGATTCCTTGGCAGACCTGGTTTCCTTCGGGATTGCGCCGGCCCTGCTCGCCTTTAGTTGGGCCTTGAGGGAATATGGAAAATTCGGCTGGCTGGCAGCCTTCCTTTTCGTCGTCTGCGGGGCTTTGAGGTTGGCCCGATTTAATGTCCAGTCTTCCTCTGGAGAAGTAAAATATTTCAAGGGCCTTCCCATCCCGGCTGCGGCTTCAATGATTGCATTGACCATCCTTCTTTATCTCCGATTGATCGAGACGGATTGGGTCAAGGATATTGTCATTCTGGTGATGATTTATGTCCTGGCCTTTTTGATGGTATCGAACATCCGGTATTTCAGTTTTAAAGAACTCGGCCTGGCTAAGCGAAAACCTTTTAGTACCTTTATGTTCGTCGTGCTCTCGATGATCGTCATCGTGATGGAACCAAGGATTGTGCTCTTTGGATTCGTCCTCGCCTACGTCTTCTCAGGTCCGGTGGGTATGTTGATGGCATGGCAAAAAAAGAGAGCTTTGAAGAGAATTGAGCCTGTCCCTGCTGAGGAGAAGGTGGAGATTCATGAATGACATCATTTTTATTTGTTATTTTTAATATTTTTAATTAGAATAGATTGAATTCTTGATAGCTTCTGCTTGGTGATAGACAAGCAACCGGTAGGAGCAGGAAATTAAAAATAGAACAATTCCTCGGTTCCCCGGTAGCTCAACCGGTAGTAGCGGGTGGCTGTTAACCACTAGGTTGCAGGTTCGAGTCCTGCCCGGGGAGCCAAAATTTCAAAGGGGACCTCAATGGTCCCCTTTGAAATTTTTGATCTCTTGCGCAGACGAGAACCTTTGTGAGCTTGTCCTCCTCCAATTTTCTCAGGACAAGCTCCCTTCGTGAGGGAAGTCCTGCCCGTTATGAGTTTGTTGTGTGGAGGCCTCATGGACAACTGGTGGGTCTACATCGTTGAGAAGAAGACGGGACTTTATGTCGGGATCACCACCGATTTGGAAAACAGAATGAGACAACACGGGCAGCCAGCCCCATTGTACTATGAAGGCCCCATTTCAAAAGCTGACGCCCTCAAAAGGGAGAGAGCGCTCAAAGGGTGGGCAAGAAAGAAAAAACTGGAGCTAATCGCCAAAGCCTCCTCACAACGGAAGTGAGCTTGCCCTGAGCGTATCGATGGGTTTGCCTCGGACGGATCTAGAAAGATCAGGCAGAAGGATACGTCTTCAAAGTGACCCGCGAGGCGCTAAGTCCATGGCGCGTATGACCGAATAAATAGAATCATTTTCCATGAATCAGGAGCTTAACAACGTCATTTTCCCCCCCCAAATGCCGCTCCAAGCCAAAAATCAGGCCCCTATTCTCAAATTTCTGCTGTTATTTTAGTGGCTTAACTTTGTCCGACCCTGCAAGAAATTTAACGGTTGACGTTAAACGTTAATTGTGGTAACTTAATAATATGATACGGTCCTTTAAGGATAAAGAGGCCGAAAAGATATTTAAAAGGCAGAGGTCCTCAAGGTTTCCCGAAACGATGCAGCGAGCGGCTTTGAGAAAGTTGAGAATGTTAAATCGTGCTGAAAACTTGAATGATCTGAGGGTTCCGCCAGCTAACAGACTGGATAAGCTCAAGGGAGACAGGCTTGGGCAGCATAGTATAAGAATCAACGACCAATGGAGAATTTGCTTCAAATGGCACGACAGTGATGCTTTTCAAGTGGAAATTGTTGATTATCACTGAATAGGAGAAGAAAATGGCAACAAAGAAACTTGATCCGATTCATCCCGGGGAAATCCTGCAAAAAGAGTTTTTGGAGCCGATGGGACTCAGCCAGAACAGGCTTGCCCTGGCATTAGGAGTCCCTGCAAGGCGAATCAATGAGATTGTCCTGGGGAAGCGAGGTATTACCGCCGATACTGCCTTGAGACTTGCCCGGTATTTCAAAATGTCCCCGCAATTCTGGCTTGGTTTACAGATGGACTACGAATTGGATGTGGCAGAGGACATGCTTGAAGGCAGGCTCGAAAAAGAAGTCACTCCCATGTCGGCGATAGGATAAACCCGAGAGTCGTTTTAAAAGAAATACAGAATGTTTCTTTACCCCCAGGAGCCGCCTCCATGCCTCAAGAGCCCTGCAAGCGTAGAATATCTTTTATTTGACATATTCCCATACTATATGATATATAGAGATATATGAAAACAACCGTAGAGATACCTAATAGTCTCTTTGAAGAAGCGAGAAAGGTGGCCCACCGTGATCGAACGACCCTAAAGGTCCTTGTCGAAGAAGGACTTCGAAAAATTATCACCGACCGCAAACGCCGAAAGGGTTTCCGGCTTCGAAAGGTTACTTTCAAGGGAAACGGCCTTCAGTCTCCTCTCGCAGGAGCTTCCTGGGACCAAATTCGTGAACTCAGTTATGAAGGGCGAGGTGGATGATTGCTGTCGACAGCAACCTCCTGGTTTATGCCCACCGGGAAGATTCTCCCTGGCATAATGCCGCCTATGCTCGTATTGTCGAGCTGGCCGAGGGTCCTGCAGCTTGGGCGATCCCATGGCCATGCATTCACGAATTTCTATCCATTGTGACGCATCCTCGAATATATACTCCTCCCACACCTCTGGAAAAGGCTATCGACCAGGTCGAGGCCTGGCTTGAATCTCCGAATCTTGTCCTGCTTTCGGAATCAGAGGACTATTGGCCTCAACTTCGCTCCATCCTTCAGACTGGACGTGTATCGGGTCCACAGGTGCATGATGCGCGAGTAGCCGCTTTGTGCCAACAACATGGAGTGAGTGAATTGTGGACAATTGACAGAGACTTCAACCGTTTTCCAGGGTTAACTGTCCGAAATCCTTTAGTTGACTGAGCAAAGCGCACATTAACTTTCCGGTGTAACGATTCTGGGGCATCTAAACCGAAACCAGTAGTATGCTTTGAGTGCAAGTTCATGTCGGATATTTCTCATGAGACCACCCATCATTATGCCCGAAACCAGATTGCCAGGATTATCGATGTTGGCTGTGGCATATCGCAGGGAACCGTAGGTTCTAAAGCATTTTATGATATTTTTTCAAATCTGTGTGCGCTAACTACCAGATCATGAGATAAAGAAGAAGGGTAAAATGGGTGACACTCCTGAGAGGGAGAAAGGAGTGAACCCATGGAAGATGTAGA
>PEUO01000183.1 GCA_002780715.1 Deltaproteobacteria bacterium CG03_land_8_20_14_0_80_45_14 | reverse complement strand
TAATGGTTACTCTGAGTTAGCTCTGGATGTTAACGATTACGAATGAAAGTGCGTAGTTCAATTAAATAGATAGAGCCGAGTTGGGGTAGGCGCTCTCTCTTAAACGAAACGACACATTAGTCGGTCATTCCAATCATTCCACCATAGGCATATCCCAAAGCAATTAAAATCCCAAAAACCAAAATCAACCCAATCAAAAAGTTTCTCATGTTTTCATCCCCTTTTTAGATATGTTAGGAATGGCAAACTTTCACCCCCATCCTTTCTTCCCCTTTAAGAGGGAGAGAAGGATGGGGGAAGAAGGAGGAGATGAGATCAATAAAAATATTTACAAAAACGCATTGCCCGAAATGTCCTACTCCTTTATTATTATTTTACCTCCGCACGATAGTCTTCCATTTGTCTCGATATAGATTCAGACTTTATGTAAAAAATTCCTTCCTTTGAAATTTCATCATATCGCAACGCCATTAGCGCATTTTTACCAACCCATAAATACTCCTCTTTGTTCCTAAATGGTTTTGCCCCCTCCCCATATTTATTAAATACGACTTCCTTAAGAGCATTCCAATCAGAGAGACTTTCCGTAGTAACCATGCCAACATAAAATTTCCCTCTCCAAAAACCATATTGAATGGGTATAAGTTTTCCATTTCCGAATTTGAACACATCCCCTTTTTTTAAATAAAACTCTATCCCTTTTGAGCCTTTTTCGATACGTTTCATCCTTTCGAGAGTTAATAAATTCGTCCCCCATTTGATGCCGTTAAACCCCTCTGGCTCTGAACCAGGCTTAAAACTAACGGGTCTGCTGTTTTCATTGGGCAAATAGACCGGAACGACACTTTTCTGAGCAGGAGAATTGTTGAGAACTCCGCCACAACCTATGGTCATTACAAAACAAAAAGAAATCAAAATGCCAATTAACCTTTTCATAACTAACCTCCTTTCTGTTTCACAAACAATTCTTTTTTATGGATGGCTTGATTAAAAATATTTTGAAGTTAAAAATTAATATCCAAAATAAATGCCATATGGCAATTTAGATTCTTTGTTGTTTTTGAAGTTGAATGAAATTAAATTGCCGCAAATCGGGTAAAATGCAGAATAATAGTTCCCTTTAGAGAGAAAATTTAGTGAACATTTTTGTTTTAAGCATGACAGAATTGTAATTGGATAGGTTGAAACAACATCACAATGTCCCTTAAAACCCAGGGGGACCAACTTTCAGAGAGAGCGCGCGAAATAAAGAGAAAACTATTAAAAAGATTGTTAAGGATTATGGTTAAGGAGAAAGCAATCAAAAATGAAATTGTGAAAATCATCTTTTTAGTCACAAATTATTTCAGGTAATTTACGGGGGCGTCTGGGGAAGAGTTTGAGATAAAAGAATTTGTTGATTTCCAACAGAAATATTGCATTTTGGAGGGGAATTTAAAAATCACTCTTTCAGGAAAAACTCAACACCAAATTTGAGAGGGTTTGCAAAGGCGAATTTGGTTGTTTCCAATTTTCTATTTTTCACGGTCTTCTTTTTCTGTCTCCCAGATTGAAATGATCGGAAAGAACTTTGTGAAGAGGATGAGGGCTAAGACGAACCCTGCAGAGAGCCCTGCCATCATGGACCATTCTACCCACCGTGAGATGGCGGCGACAAGAATGATAGCAGCGATTCCAGAGTAGATGGCTCCGGCGACGAAATAAGGAGCGAAGATGGTGCTATGCCACATGGGCGTGATGGGGAGGGTTCTCATTTAATTCATTATTTACCGAAAGATACAGAATAATTATTTGAAATATTTGAAGGATAAGGAATGGAGAAAGACCAATCATGGGAGAGAAATTTTAGAAGGTTAGAGAAAATTTGAACAAGATCAGAATTCATTTGACATTATCAAAAATTAGAATATTAAATAAACCTATGAGTTAGGTAATGCTTAAGTTTTTTGGAATAGGCTTAACGGGCCCTAAGATTTGGGTGGGGTATGGTGGGAGTCATGACCTGCCGGGGGAAAAGCCCTTGTAGTCCCTACCTGCCTGCGGTAGGCAGGTAACATTAGACTATGAGGGCTTTTTTATTTTTCCATGGAATTAAAGCTCTTTGTTAAACTGTCTCGTAGATCATCTTGAAATAATTATAGAATTGCTTCTCCTGGGTCTTTCTCGGAAAGATTATCGAAAGAAGAAAGCAAGAGAGGGGAAATAACTTCAAAGCCTCTTATATAAGGCAGGATTATTCTTATCGGGTCAAAGACCCCTCTGCCATATTCCTTATGAGTTCATAGGGGGTCAATAAAAACTCAATATTAAGGAGGGTACAAGCATGACAACAGGGTTTTCCTCTTGTGTTTTGTCATCCCTGATTCACATTTCAAGACCTGATACCTTTACTTATTCTGGTGAAGCGATCATTACCCCTCTCGTTCTCGTAACGGTAGGATCTATTGCCATAAATTAAAGAAAAGGTTACCCTTAATCTTAAAAAAACCAAAGGGGCTTTGCATGCATCACGTTGGAATTATTGGAACGGGGTCTTATGTTCCAGAAAGGGTCCTTACAAACCATGATTTAGAAAAGATGGTGGAGACCAGTGACAAATGGATTTTTGAAAGGACAGGCATCCGTGAGCGAAGGATTGCAGCGGAAGAAGAAACCAACGTTACCATGGGCCGAATCGCCCTTAAAAGGGCCATAGAAAACGCCCGCATCGACCCCACAGAAATTGAGATGCTCGTGGTTGGCACCAATACCACTGAACCGATGTGGCCCTCTGCGGCGGGCCACATCGCACATCTCCTCAATCTCCATAAAAACATACCTTTCTTCGATCTGCAGGCGGGGTGTACCGGTTTCAATTATTCTCTGGCCATGGCAGAGCAATTTGTAAAATCAGGGCAATACAAAACAGTCGCCGTGGTCGGATCGGACAAGCTTTCAGCCATCACCAATTATAAGGATAGAAACACGTGCGTTCTCTTTGGAGACGGAGCAGGAGCCGTGATATTACGGCGGAGGGCTAAGGAAGGCATCATCCGATCCCATCTTGGCGGTGAATACAGGTTGCGTGATAACCTTGTCCTTCGCAAGAATAGAGACAATGGTCACCGATTCATGTGGATGGAGGGTAAAAAGGTCTACGCCTTCGCCAAAGGGGCTATGGCGGAAAGCTGTCTGCGGGTCCTTGATCCTGATAGGACAGCCAGCAAAAAAGACCTCCGCGCATTGCTCCATCAGGTTGACAGAATCATTCCCCATCAGGCCAATGCAAGGATCATCAAAAGCGCTGCAGAGGCTCTCGAATCCAGACTCGAACTTCCCGATGGGGCAGTCAAAAATAAGATGATCGTTACGATTGAAAAGTATGGGAACAACTCCACTGCTTCCATTCCTCTCGCTCTTGATGAGTCCTTTCGAGAAGGGAGCCTCCATACGGGGGATCCTGTGATTCTTGTTGGTTTCGGAGCCGGCCTGACTTATGGCGCCAATCTGGTGAGGTTGTAGCGTTTCGATCACGTCCATGAGGGGGTTAGATTGGGCGTATCAAAAAATTCCACCTTAAAAGATTCTGGAAGCTGCAAGGCTTTCCCCCTCTTCCAGCAACCGCCAAGAATGACACTTTGGTTTTCCAAGGTGATCTAATTTAAGGAGCTTGAATAAAAAGTCTGCCTGATACGTCTATATAAATAAATTTAGGTTATAATGAATTTATTTGCTATCTCAGATTTGAAAATGGTTGACTCATCAGGATCACCGAAGGGGATTATGGTTATTAAGGCTGGTGTCACCCGGCTAAGACATCTATTTGGGTCAAAAATCTTCTATGACTGGGAAAATTTGTTCTCAGGGATAGTAGGGACCGCCGGGGATACAACGAAGTTCTCAACGGGCAAAGACTAACCTCAAACAAAGGAGAGAGACGATGAAGAGATGGATGGGATTGCTGGTGTGTTTATTTCTTGCAGCGGTGGTGATGGTTCCGCCATCCCCGGCTGCAGAGGCGCCGGCCATGGTGGTAGGCCGCATATATTATATCGAAGGGGATCTGCTCCGTTATGTTCCTGCGGAGAAAGACTGGGTGGCCGTGGTCAGGGACGCGCCCTTCGGCACAGAGGATACACTCTTCTCAGGAAGCCGGGGGATGGCGGAACTGATCGTCCCCAACGGAACCTGGATCAGGATCGGGAACAGCACACAGATCCAATTCATCGCCCTTGACACAGACCTGGCCGAAATGGACGTGGCTTCGGGCGTGGCCCGGTTCTACAACAAAAGCTCCGACACGGTCATCAAGGTCACGAGTCCCTTCGGGTACGTCCTGGCCTATCCCAGCACGGTCTTCGACTTCTACGTGGGCGACAACTCTGTCGAGGTGGTCCCGGTGAGGGGGAAGGTGAGTTTCGTCCACTCGGCAACTGAGGCCAAATACGACGTGGCGGCCGGATCCCCGTCGATCCTCGCCGACCAGCAGCAGGTATCGTCAGGCGAGGGAACCGTCGATTCCGGCTGGGACCGGTGGAACACGGTCCGTGAAAACTTTTGGGCGGCGAAGGCGAGGGTGAGGGGACGCTCAGTCGAATATCTTCCGCCCAGCCTCCAAGACGAGGCGTATGCCCTTGAAGAGAACGGGAGCTGGGAGAGGGTCCCCTACGAGGGCGCGGAGCGCTGGTTCTGGCGGCCTAGAGTAGTTGTAGGCTGGTCGCCTTTCACCGTGGGCCGCTGGACCGATTGGTACGGGGACCAGACCTGGATTCCGGCAGAACCCTTCGGCTACGTCACCCACCATTACGGCAACTGGGTCTACGTGAGGAATTACTGGTACTGGGCCCCGCCTGTGGTGAGCGTGCGCGCCGGTCTCCCCCTCCTCGACGTAGGCTTCTTTTGGTATCCCGGAAGGGTTTCATGGATTCATACTGGAACCTATGTGGGATGGGTGCCTCTGGCACCGCGCGAGACGTACTACAGCTACCGCCACTGGGGAGGCCCTCATGCGGTGGTCGTGAACAACGTCAACATCACCCAGATCAACATCAACGTCCGGAATTATGCCTACGCAAACCATGCCGTCGTGGTCAACCAGAACAATTTCTACCGTGTGAACAATTACAGAAATGTCCGGGTGACCAACATCAACCGCACCACCATCATCAACAACTACCGTGCGGCGCCTGTTGTCAATAACACGGTGATCAACAATTACGCGACGAATAGGCAGCGGTACAACTACACCAACGTAAAGGTGAACGAGAAGCCTCACAATACCGTGATCAATCGTATTCAGCAGAATGAGACAATCATTCAGAAGGGCAGGAAAGAAAAAGCTTCTGTGGTTCAGGAACGAGTGAAGAGCATCCCGGAGGGGAAGGTCAACCGCGAGGTCCGGATCGAAACACCCAAGGGAACGAACTATATCGTACCAGCCAATGAGGTGAACCGGCCAAAATCAGAAATGAAGCTTCAGCAAAAGGAGATCAAAGTTCGTGCCGTGCAGCAGCCGGTTCAACTTGAGAAGCCACCTGTAAAACCTAGTCGGCCTGAGCAGCCAAGCGCAAGGCCTGAGCGTGTGGTGCCAGCAAAGCCGAGTCAGCAGGAGAAGCCCATTGCACGGCCTGAGCGTGTGGTGCCAGCAAAGCCGAGTCAGCAGGAGAAGCCCGTTGCACGGCCTGAGCAGCCAAGCGCAAGGCCTATTCAACCAGGTGTGACTCCTGCAAGACCAAGTCAACCTACACAGCCAAGTGCAAAACAACCAGGTGTGACACCTGCAAAGCCGGGTGAGCAGGAGAAGCCCGGACAGCAGGAGAACCCGCGATAATTCATCAAATCGTGAAATACATATTGGAAGTCAACCCTTCGACTCCCCGGCCTGAAGGCCGTGGCTTGCCTTCGACCCGAGCTCAGGCCGAGGGGCTCAGGGTTGACCCTGCACTTCGATAAACTC
>PEUO01000218.1 GCA_002780715.1 Deltaproteobacteria bacterium CG03_land_8_20_14_0_80_45_14 | reverse complement strand
AGGTCAAGTTTAACTGTCCTTCTCCTTATCTATATATATTTTGGGGCCTCGTGGGTCAATTATGATTGATGATTGTAATCGCGCTTATTTTAGGTCTAGTTTCTAACGGGAAGGTTCATTCACCCCGTTAGAGAAAGTCCCTAACGGGGCAAGCAAGGCATTAAACACCGTGTTCGCTGAAAAAAGGAGCAGCCATCATCCCCGCTGCGAGCAGCATGGCTTTCTAACGGGGTAAAAAATGCGGCCCAATCATGGTTTACCACCTCATAAAAAGTCAGAAGGGTACACCTATAAGTCATTACGGGGAACCCTATTCAGGAATTGAAGATTACGACTTAAAAAAGAGGAACGTGAAGCTGACCGATGCGGTGGAGCTCCAGCGGAACCGCATTCGGTCAAGCATCTTGTTCGCTTCTGTATCTCTCCCATATTTGATTTCCCGACGCACTTACCAAATATAAAGCTGAGAATTTATCTGTCCAATCGACGTCCAGTTCGTCAAGAAACCTATCCATTACTGCTTTATCTTTGTGCATACTGAAGGCGACATAATCGTCAAAATACACAAGCAACCCCGTGTTTTCTGGATACGCCTTCGATGTCTTTCGGGCAATTGCATTCCTGATCAGATCTTTCTTTTCCTGGTTCATTTCTGTGAGGTCACCCGCTTCATTTGCAACTGATACGTTCAGTCCCGTTTTCCTGGTTCCAGTATGTGTAACCGGACCAGTCATACACACATCCCCGTGTTCTGCGAAATACCGCATCCGCAAGTGATCTTCATAGTTTTGGTCCGCCATGGTTATCTCTAGGAAAGATGGAAACTCAGATTCTTTTGACCCAAAGATCTCAACATCGAAAGGTTGGTCCCCATACAAATTCTTAAACTTTAAATCGCACCACGCATCTTTTTTGTTCTGAAGAAGGCGAAACAATGGGAACACCTCTTCATAGAAAAACTTCGCGATACCCTCGTGGAGGATGACTTGATCATTTATGCCGTCCGTTTTATTTATTTCGCGGAGGTTATCTTCGAACCACTCCAAGAACTGTGTCGGGGTCCGCGGACTACATATCTCTTCGATTGTAATGATTTCTTCCAGAGCTGCCATTTCTAGCGAACCATTATTATGCTGCAATTTATAATTTCTTAAAAATCCTACCCATTTGAGTGCCTTTTGTCAATGAGGTTCCAGGAATCCACATTTCCATAAGGTGAATCCCGATTGAAGTCAGCGAGTCAGCAGACTTTTAGAATCTTTGCATTCAAATAATGTGTTAAAAATGAAATGTTATATTGCATGTGTATAAATCCACAAGACTATTATTTTGGTTTTTATGAATCGACGTTTTCCACCTGAAACACTGCATGAACCATGTCCATACGGATACTGAAGACTGAAGAAAGAGGTAAGAATGGCGGAGCCATATCTGACCCTGCTTTCGCTTTTTGGCAATTGAATATTGGTTTATTTTTTGACTACCCAACAAGTCATCACCGGGAACCATCTAACGCTCAGTTGCTCCACTTCTTTTAAGCAGCCTTATCATGGAGGCGGATTCGGCATAATCAAAAGGTGTTCTTCCTTTAACGTCCCTGGCCATAACGCGAGCACCTTCGCGAATAAGAATTTCGGCTGCCCTCACGTTGTCCGCTTGGGCAGCGAGATGGAGCGGCGTTCTCCCTTGCGAGTCCATTCCTGAGACCCTTGCCCCTGCCTTAAGAAGACGTACAAACGTTCTCTCGGAGAGCAACTTTACCTGTGGTTTCTCAGGTACACCTTGCATGGTGAACTTGTTCATTACGACAAAAATGTGGAGTGGGATGCCTTCAAGTCCCCTATAGCCGCTTTCCCCCTTCAAATTGGGGTCGGCCCCTCGGTCGAGAAGCCACCAGACAGCCTCAGCCTGTTGCTGCTCGTAAATCGGGATCCGAACAGCATTGATGAGCGCGGTCCTACCGTCGGCATCAATGCCGTCGATGGATGCTCCTGCTTTGACAGCTTTCTCCATCATTGCTACATCGCCGCTTGAAGCTGCCTGGACGAGGGCAAGTTGGGCAGCATCCAATTTGGTTACTGGGATGCCACCCCGCAGAAGCAGAAGGTCATAGACCTCCTTCTGCCCATACTTCAGTGCAAGCTCAGTCGGAGTATAACCCTCGATCTTGGTGGTTGGCGATGCTCCGTGGTCCAGTAGAAGGGCGACCAGTTCGGCATTTCCATTAGAAATGGGGGAAAAGAGAATCCCCTGGTCGTAGATGCCAATCTTCGCCCCACTTGAGAAAAGAAGTTTGGCGATTTCCAGCGCCTTGCTATTTGGGTCCTTGCCACGGCGGCCAAGGATGCCCATTGTGACACTCCCTAGCGGCGTTGTCGGCCTCGGATCGGAAGAGGCTGCATTAGGATTTGCACCCTCCTCCAGAATAGACTTCACGGCATTGATGTCCAGATTCAGGGCAGCCTCTCGAAGAGCTGCATCTTCCGAGGGCCCTGCCCAAGCTGAGACGGCAATAAGCAGAACGACTATGGGTATCTTAAATATTCCCGTCATGATCCTCCTCTTCTTTAATTGTTAACTGGTATATTCCTTTTGTGGGGGGATAGATGAAGTATCTCAAATATATCGCCGTATGGATTACTAACTAAAATCTACACCTTTGGGGAGAACTTGTCAAAACCTCGATTAACAAGAGGAAGAAGCTGACACCAAAATTGATATTGTTTATCAGTGGAAGCTAAGTTTGAGGGATGCAATAAGCGGGTAGGTATCGTTCAATAGCCTTTCCAAATATTAGATGAGGCTGCAGCACATTCCAACGATCCTGGTTTCGAGTCCGATTTCTTTTGCTTTCTTAAATCCAGAACGAGCCACCTATCCCTCAGAGCCTCTCGTTAATGTTAATAGGATAACGCTGACCCCTTTTTTCTTATAATTTTCGATGTGGGAATCGGTGGTATAAATTGTTTTCACATTTAAGGTGGCCAGACTTGCAAGGATCAATGAATCAATCGCATGGATGCCATGACTTTGTGAGATAGCGGCGGCCCCTGTGAGTATTTCGGCTTTATCAAGCCAGACCACCTTACATATGGCCCGAATGGCCTCAAGAATAGTATTCACAGCATTGGATTCTATCACGCCCTTGAGAGACAGTCTTTTCAGTTCATAAAGGGACAGGCAGGAGACGGCTGATTCATCTCCCTCTACGATTCCTTCCCATATCGTCACTGCCATTGAGTTGTTTCTAACAAGTTCCACAAAAAAACCTGTATCAAGACCTATCATTGGAGTCCATGCGCCCCCTTTCCAATTCTTTGTGGACTTCCGGAGATACCCGTACCTTACCCGCAATCTCCAATACCTTTCTGCCCAGTTTCTTTTTCCTTTTTTCGGTTATGTAGTAGGCGAGGGCTTCGGCAATGATTGACGAGACGGATTTTTTCTCGTTCTCGGCCATAATCTTTGCATCCCTTGCGAGTGGATCTGGTATATGTGTCGTTATTCTCATAGTTCCCTCCTTTTGGTAAGCTCTTACAGTAAGAGCATATAACCAAAAAAAAGTATTGTCAACTTATATCAAACTGCAACACATCTCAACAAATTTTGTTTTGAGGCCGATTTCTCTTGCATAGTCAATCGTTCCCTGAAGGGGATAGGCGATGGTATTGGCGCCGGAGAGAATAAACCCCTTCTCCATCTCCGCTTTCCAGGGATGGGCGGGACGGATACAACCCATCCGAATGGGAATATCGGGATTTAGAATCCGAGCAATGGCTGAAATTCTCGATGTTTCCTCTGGTGTTGGAACCCTAAAATGATTTTTTCCAGCAGGATACAAGGTTTTGAATATAACCAGCACAATGGTTTCAACACCGACACGGGTAACCATCTCCAGGGCTCTCCACTCTCCTCTGATCTCGCCAAAGTGGTGTCCAATGACGATGTGGGGAGCGAGGCGATGACCCATCTCTTTTAACATCCAGAGTGTCTCTTCATAATCTTCCACTTTTTTGTCGAGATGGTAGACCTCTCGAATAGTATCATCATCGCCAATGACATCGATAAGAACCTGATCTACTCTTGCCTCTTTCAATTCCATGGCCATTTCTCTTCGAATCAGACCCGTATGGACAATGACTTTAAATTGAGGATGCTTATCTTTGATGGTTTTGATCGCAGGGATAAATTTTTTTAACGGAACTTCGCCATTCTTATTCGCTCCTCCGCTCACTAAAATTCCATGAGTGCCACCGAGAAGGAGTTGATCGGTTACACGGAGAAAGGTCTCAGGATCCTCCGCGGGGATCATCGATTCAAGGAGTTTCCCTTGACAATGCCCGCATCGGAGATCGCAATGGTTTCCCGTCACACTGATCGCTGCGAAGCGGTCCTTTTGGCATGGAAGGGTATGATCATGGTAAGAAAGGGTGCCAGGAATGGAAAAGGTAAGCTCGTTGCCGAAATGGATCTTTCGAACCCGGAAGGCTTCGGATTGGAGTTTGTTCAAAGGAGTTTGAATGAGCTGGCTAAGCATGGCACTCCCAAAAATGGAATAATGGAATGGTGGAATAATGGAATGATGAAAAGCATTCTGTTTCCGAAAAAACCCATTATTCCAATATTCCATTTCTCCAATATTCCAGTTGGTTCTTGATCTCTTCAATATCCACCGGTTCCGGCATAAATGGAAAATTTCGGATTGGGCATGAGGGGCGCTCATTACCATAAGGTCGGTTGCAGGCCACTTTCCCATCTCTTCCAGGACATCCAGAGGTCATAAAAGGTTCTCCGATCTGCACGAGCGGATTGATGTCGATTCCAAAATCGACCAATCTTCCGTTCCTGTCAAACTTCATTTGTTTGGCCGACCCTAACTCCTCATTAATCATCCAGCGGGCAAGCTGAATTCTTCGATATTGGCCGAGTGGTGGTGGGGAATATTCTTCCATGGGACTTCCTTTCTCAGGGAAGAAAGAGAAAAGGTGGGTATGGGCTCCCATATTTTGTCCTTTCTGAATTGCCTCCACCATCTCCTTCTCTGTCTCTCCCAGACCGGCAATAAGATGGATTCCCACTTGAAATCTTCCAAATACATTTACAGACATTCGGACAACATCCCAGTAATGGTCCCAGCGATGAGGGCCTCCAACTCCTTTTCCTCTCAGTTGATCGAAGAGCTCAGGAGTGGCAGCATCGATGGCAATTCCAACCATGTCTGCGCCGGCCTTTTTCATCGCTATGAGAGAATCTTCTCGATGAATCAACGTTGGAGAAATAAGGACGCTGATATAAAGATCGGTCTCCTCCCTCAGCCTCTGAATGACATAAATGGTGTCCTCCAAGGCCTTTGGATGGGTGACCATCGAGATGCAAACACGATGGAGCTGATCTTTATCCTTTGCCCTTTCAATGATTTCTTCTAAGAGATAGAGGGGCCAGTCCACCCTGATAAAGGTCTTCCCTTTCGGACTTTCACGCCTCGAGCTCGAAAGTCCACAGAAATGGCATCTCCCCAGGCAACCCTCCTCATAATGGAGAAGAAGGTTCAGCCCTGTCAGTTTTGCATTACGATGAAAGGATCCCTGTTGAAAGCCGAGGGTGAGAGAAGCGGCCAGGGACGTCTGAATATATTCGGGACTTACTTTCTTTTCCATCTTTTCCCTCTTTCTTCATCGAGATGATTTTCGATGTCTTTACCATCAGCCCTGAAGGGCTGAGTTACAAATTCACCTTATCTGTAACTCAGGGCTTTAGCCCTGAGTATTCACTTTTCCTCTATCCTCATAATATTCTTTAAACCCAATCCAAGTCTTTCGAATCAATGCTTCAAAATTAACTTGGGGGTCATTCCAATTCTCTTCGAGAAATTTTCTTTTTAAAGCACCGTATGAGAGTGATTTACCGAATGTCTCCTGCCACTCGATTTCATAATTTTTCAAATATTGAAGGTCTTCCCTTGCGATCGCTTCCGCGGCAATCCTTCCAGCGATTTCCCCGCCAATGACTGCGTTAAGGATTCCTGCCCCGGTGATGGGATGGGCATGTCCTGCTGCATCGCCCACTAACAGGATGTTTTCAAAAACAGTTTTTCGAGGCTTTTCACAAGGAATGGATC
>PEUO01000141.1 GCA_002780715.1 Deltaproteobacteria bacterium CG03_land_8_20_14_0_80_45_14 | reverse complement strand
GAAGACCACCGTCTCTCCAGGTAAGACATAAAGCTTTTTCCGAATGGACGCTTCCAGCACATCCCATGAACTCCCCGGGAAATCGGTTCTCCCAACGGAACCCACAAAGAGGGTGTCCCCTGTAAATACCATCCCATCTAAATAGAGGGACATTCCTCCCGGGGAATGTCCTGGGGTGTGGATCACTTTAAGCCCGATTTGGCCCAACTGAATGACCTCGCCTTCCTTCACCATAATATCAGCAGGGGGAGAGGGTGTGGCCTTGAACATCATTAAAAGATCGGGAGGCGTACGGACGAGGTAAGGGGCTTCCTCTTCATGAATGATGATCTTAGCCCCGGTCTTCTTCGCCATCTCTGCGTTCCCCATGATGTGGTCCACATGGGAATGGGTGTTGACGACAAATTTGATTTTTTCGATGCCGCGGGATTTGGCTTGGGAAAGGAGCTTGTCCGCATCATCCGCAGGATCGATGAGCAGTCCCTCCTGGGTCTCTTCATCTCCGATTAGATAACAAAATACTGCAAAATTTCCCACCTCATATTGTTTGACAATCATCTCGCTCTCCTGACTGCACTCATTTTTAATACTATAATTGATGAATTCTACAACTTCAACTTTTTTTCTTTACATTTTTTCTTTACAGGAATGAAGCCTTTGTTTATGATCATCCAGAGGTTTAATGGCCTGATTAGGAGGGGGAAATGGATTTTGAACTTTCTGATGAACAGAGGGATATCCAGCGAGCAGCCCGGGAATTTGCCGAAGGGGAGTTTCAAGAAATGGCCCGGGAATATGATCGCAAAGAAGAATTTCCAAGGGAACTTTGGAAAAAAGCTTGCCAATTGGGCTTTATCGGCCTCTTTATTAAAGAGGAATATGGGGGGCAAGGCCTGGGGATCCTTGAACACTCCATGGTGATGGAGGAGTTCTGGAGAGTGGATCCAGGATGTGGAAATATCCTCCTTTCTGTATTTGGTTCAGAGATCGTTCAGCTCTTTGGGAGGGAAGAGCAGAAGAAGAAATATCTCCCTCCCCTTCCCAAAGGAAAGGCGATCATGGGAACTGCGATCACAGAGCCTGATGCGGGAAGTGATATCACTTCGATTTCGACGAGGGCAAAAAAAGATAAGGATGGCTACCTCGTCAACGGGACGAAACAGTTTATCACCAATGGATCGATTGCTGACTATCTCGTGGTTATCTGTCTCACCAACCCGGAAGCCGAGTCGCGTCTAAAACGATTCAGTGCCCTCATCATCGAAACGAATCGCCCCGGTGTGGAGGCCACCAAGATTACAGGAAAGTTGGGCATCCGGGCTTCGGATACGGCCGAGTTAAATTTTAGTGATGTTCGTGTTCCAAAGGAAAACCTCATCGGAACCCAAGAGGGGCAGGGTTTTTATCAGACGATGCAGCTCTTTAATATCAACCGGGTCATTGCTGCCTCACAGGGGGTTGGTGTGGCTCAAGGGGCTCTGGATATGGCCATCAAACATGTGAAACAGAGAAAGCAATTCGGGCAACCCCTTGGTGCTTTTCAGGCCGTCCAATTTAAGATCGCAGAGATGGCCACCTGGGTGGAGGCTGCAAGGGTCCTCTATTATAAGGCGGGATGGATGATTGATAACGGGAAGGTGGACCCAAAAATCATCTCCATTGCCAAATATTTTGCTGGAGAAGTTGGAGTCAAAGTGGCCAATGATGCCCTTCAACTTCACGGTGGGTATGGGTATATTGCAGATTATGATATTGAGCGTTTCTATCGAGATGCTAAGATCGTCGAGATCTATGAGGGAACCAAAGAGATCGAAAAAAATACCATTGCCCGGGAGCTCTTGGGAAGACTATAGACGGTAACATCAATTCCAAATTTCAAACCCCCTGCCTACCGCAGGCAGGCAAATGGCAAAGGAATGTCAAAGTTCAAAATTTTGTAACTCAACCCTTTCAGGGTTGATCCTCATCAAGGCTAAAGCCTTGAGTACCATTTTTTGGGCTTTGGATTTGATTTGAACTTTTAGCTTTGGAATTCGGCATTGATAGCGTTAAAAGGGGTTAGAGATGGATTTTGAACTTACCGATGAACAGAAGGATATCAAAAAGGCTGCCCGCGAATTTGCAGAAGGAACATTCCCAGAAGTGGCTGAAGAGTGCGACATCAATGAGACATTCCCCAAGGTACTATGGAAAAAGGCCTGTGAACTCGGGTTTGTAGGAGTCTTTATTAATGAGGCCTATGGAGGGCCAGGCCTGGGCATTCTGGAAAATGTTCTCATCATGGAAGAGTTCTGCAGAGTGGATGCTGGATGTGCAGGGGTTATCCTTACAACGTTGGGCTCAGAGTTCATCCTTTTATATGGAAGAGAAGAGCAAAAGAAAAAATATCTCCCTGGCTTAACCAAGGGGGAAACCATCATGGGAATGGCGATTACCGAACCGGATGCTGGGAGCGATGCAGCCTCCATCACCACCACAGCCCGGAGGGTAAAGGATCATTATGTGATCAATGGAAATAAGATGTTTATTACGAACGGCAGCATTGCCGATTTCATCATCGTCCTCTGCCTCACGAATGAAAATGAGAGGGTAAAGTCCAAACGTCAGAGCCCCATACTCGTCGAGACCCACCGGAGGGGATTTGAGGCCAACCAATTGAAACGAAAATTGGGGATGAGGGCTTCGGATACATCGGAACTCCATTTTTCTGAGGTGGAGGTTCCTTTAGAGAATTTAATAGGAGACGTGGAAGGAGAGGGGTTTTATCAACTCATGGCTGTTTTTAATCGAACACGAGTCACGGTGGCTGTCATCAATGTTGGGGCCGCCCAGGGTGGATTGGAGAAGGCCATCAGCTATTCGAAACAGAGAAAACAGTTCGGAAATCCCATTGGCAGTTTTCAAGCGATTCAGTTTAAATTAGCAGAGATGGCGAGCTGGATCGAAGCCGCGAGAGCCCTTTGCTATAAGGTGGCCTGGATGGTGGATCACGGGAAAGTGGACCCCAAACTCATCTCCATGGCCAAATGGTTTGCTGGAGAGGTGGGAGTCAAGGTCATCGATGAGGTGGTGCAGATCCATGGCGGGTATGGCTATCTGGGCGAATACGGGATTGAGCGACTTTATCGAGACGTCAAACTTGCGGAGATCGTCGAGGGAACCAAGGAGATTGAGAAGCTGATTATTGCCCGGGAGATTCTGGGTCGGTAGGAAAGCCTCAGCAAGGCATATGGGAACCGGGTCAGCCCGCCTCTCCCCTACTTCATCCTCAATTGTCCTTTGTGTGAAACCACCCCCCCAAGCTCCTCTTTTTATAGATCGCCTTTTTCTATAGCATCCCACGCCACTAACACCAGGCGGCGGGTGCGGTATTCGCCGTATTGTCTCTCCTTTTTCTTTGAGGATGCGGAAGGTTTCGCCGGTTTCGCCAGGAATTAATCCCATGCCCTGTGCTCTATGTTTGTTTTCGTTTCTGTCAATAGTGTAGGCCTGACACCCGTGCTCTCATATTCGATTGCCTGACTCGGATTTTTTTACCCTTGGAAGCCATTTTTGCAACCTTGTTCTTCCTTTATACTTTCACTGGTTTGCACGTTCCAATACAGTTTGTAACCGGCGGAGTGCCCTTTTTGCCTGTGCCACCAACCACCAAAGGTCTTCTTCATCCACCCGCTTCAGCGCTGCTTCCGCCACTTTTGCACTCGCCCGAAGCAACGTAAGTGCTGCACTCTGAATAGCAGGTCCTCCGTGCATTTGTTGACTTGACTCTGCAATCTCCTCAACCTTCTTAATCCACTCTTGGCTGGATTTTTCTGCTCTCTCGACCCCTGGGACAGTGGCGCCTGGTTCGAGTGTTGTAATGATCCGACCGTTTTGTTTGGCTATCATATACGTTTCATTCAGATCAGACCGGACACCACTACCAAAAAAGATGTCATGGGGCCTCAACAGACCATCATATATGATCTGCCCCTTGAACGGTAACAGCACAGCCTCCACCAAAATCGGCAACGGCCGTCCAATGAAGAGTTCCGCTAAGCTATTGTTCAAGCCCACGACACCATAGACCTGTGAGCGCTTGCCTATAAAGATCGTATAATTCTTTAAAAAACGAAAAATATGGAAGGTATCAGCGATAAACTGTTTCCACTTGTAAATTATTTCTTGCTCCTCAGCGGGCAAATGGTCTGGATTCAAATCAAGATAAGCATCTATTAGTTTCGGGTTTTTCCATAAGGCATCCCGCACCGGGGCCTTGTCCGACATAGGCAAAGCCGCATACTCTTGAGCAGAGTGAACATATGGTCGGACTTGGAGTTGTTGATTGAGGTAAAATTGCACTCCCCACATCAGCTTATAAAATAAGTTGGTATTTTCCTCTGATAATTTCATCGTCCCACACCTTTAGAGCTATAACAATGTCGATAAATAATTATTTAACTTGGTATTGATGTCATTATAGAAAATGTCCCTATTTTTCCTACAGCACTTACAATTTGCTGCCATATGGCCCCTCATTCTACTCAAAGTGCCCCAAACTTACGTTAGAACTCAACCTCAGGCAAAATAATATTATCCTACGTATCCGCACACCCCGGTTCTGGGTGAATTTACCACTGGAAGCAACATGTCTTCACCACATTTGTGATCTTCAGCACAGTCATCACAAAGCCATCCTGCATCACTATAAATACATTCTGTACAGATGCGTGTAGCCAGATTATCACAATGTGAGCATATAATCTGTGGTGGATCATTTCTCGCCAGAATCTCCACTTCACCTGTTTTTATATTGCTTTTAAACTCAGAAACAACTTTCAGCGTGAGTTCTGTGGTACTACCAAAATCATATTTATAACGCAGTTCCATCCCGGGGCGAAGAATATACGTAAGCTTCTTGTTCATGCTTAACTCATCTCTCCCAATGCTAAAAGCACTCATGTGACCACAACACTCAAGCCATATCTCTCTGAGAAAGCTATCCAAATCTCCAAAACGTGCATGGCTTGATACTTTGAGATGCATCCAATATTCTGGTAGTTCATATCCCTCTACTATAAAATGGAAGAATTTAAAGAGAGAAGTTGACCCCTTGCTGGATTCCTCATCATCAATCTGGGTTCTTCCCATACATGATTGCAGGTGTCTTGTCATACCCGATTTATCAAATGTGGATTTACAAAGTGAGCATTTCCCTTTTGATCCTATGCGTGGCCTTCTTGACATTGGATTTCCTTTCTTTATATATCATTTTTGCATTCTCAAATCTCTCTTGGCCAGATGTGTCCCTCATTTATAGCGGGGCGCAGAAGGTATCGCCGGGGAAATCGGGGCCATATAAATCTTTCGGATCGAGAATGTAGCGAAGCTCGTCATGGGTAAGACTATAAATACTTATTTATGCCTTACCCCGTACTGATAGAACTGTCCTGTTTTCTCTGTTGGTAAGGAGGCTGTTTACCGTGTTGCTTCGGCCAGATTTAATTCTTCAATGGAGGAATGCTTTCTCCACCTTTTCACATTAACCAGGACCACTGGCTGGTCTGACTCCCGATTCTTCAGGGAGGTTTCTTTATGCCAATTGTTAAAATCATCCTCTCCTTCAATCTGAAATATGACAAGGGCATTGGTGGGTATCTTCTCAGCAAATTCCTCATTCTCCATAAGGTATCTATGAAACTCTGTTGAGACCATTGCTACAAAATTTGTATAATCATTCATATTACACCCCTTTCAAAAATTCTTCTTTATATTTTAACCAATTTTCATTGATATCCCAATCACCATAAGTTAAAGCGCTTTCAAAACTCAAGTCTAAAGCTGTCTTTGTTTTATTGCCTTTTATATCATATTTATCCACATGTGAAAAGCGATGAGAGCAGTCATATCTTATAACTGCTTTCCACTCGCCTTCAACGTTTACCTCTCATTGAACAGCAAAATATGTAACTCTGTTTTTTTCAGTTTCATGATAATGGCGTTTTCTTAAGCCTTCACAAAAAACAACTAGAAAATCAACTACTTTGGCCATACTTAATTCCTCTTCCTCTCTTCAAACCCTTTTGATGCAGTATGTTCTACTCTCGTCATTTCCACATCCATACTTACACGGTCGTTTTATTCATAGATTATCCCAT
>PEUO01000210.1 GCA_002780715.1 Deltaproteobacteria bacterium CG03_land_8_20_14_0_80_45_14 | reverse complement strand
TACCTCTACCTTCAAAAGGACCGCAATTGTAAAACTTTGAAGATATTCCTGCCCGACCGGCATTCCCGATTTTTTCACACCTTCCCTTTAATAAAGAGGAGCGAGGGGGGATTATTGTTTTTTAATGTTAACATAACTATTAAAAAAGTCAATGAGAAAGACCCCTTGGAAGTACTAATAAAAAGGCCTATCTCTTGTTCCGGAGACAGGCCTTTCTGACCTTTCATCTCATACCAAAGATCAATTATTTCCAATAACGATCGTTGGAGAGCCGCTCTTCGACATTGATTTTATAAAATTTTTCAAGAGGCCTGAACACCTCTTTATCCTTTCCATAAACCTCTTTAAGGGCATTTCTAACGACCTCCACTCCTTTAGGCGTCATCTTTCCAAGAGGTGGACGATTGGGCCCGGATGGCAAACCAAGACCTTTCATCACATTCTTGATCGCTAATGGGTTTCTAAATTTACATGGGACGTCAAATCCTTCATAAGATTCGATGGTATTGACCGTCACCACTTTGAAAAGGGGATCGAGAATATCTTTTAGCCGATTGGCCCTCTCCATATTTCCATTCTGTATTGCTTTCACCATCTCACCAATAGGTCCTGGAACAATATTCGATATTACCGAGACCACACCAGAAGCACGAATGTTATTCCGGGTCATCATCTCAAAGGTTTTATCGTCATCTCCGGAAAGAATATCAAAGTTTTCTCCACACAGGGTTCTCGTCTTGGCCATCCGCTCGAGATCTCCAGTGGCTTCCTTCACAGACCTCACATTCCTATATTTGCGATGAAGAATGGCCAGATCCTCCACTTCCAATTTCGTCCCTGTCCTTCCAGGGATGACATAAGGCACAACAAAGGCCTTCCGGAAGGCCTTTGCAATTATTTCATAATATTGTGTTCTCAGTTCGAGGGAGGATGGCCCGTTATAATAACAATCTACCAGCAGTACCCCCTGGGCGCCCACTTCGACAGCATGTTTTGACCCTCTCATCGCCTCATTGGTTGAATTTGAACCTGTGCCTGCAACAACAAAGACTTTACCTTTTCCCAACTTAACCGTCTTTGTAATCACCCGGTCGTGTTCTCTCCAGTCCAACGTGGGGGATTCCCCTGTTGTTCCAGTGGGGACGAGGTTTGACCCATTCTCGACGAGGAACTGGACATTTTTCTCAAGCCCCTCAAAATCGACCTCCCCTTTCCGATTAAAAGGCGTTATCATGGCTGTCCAACAACCTTCAAACCTCTCAAGTTTCATCGACCCATCCTCCTTCCCAATTTAACCGCAAAGCGCAGAGGGCCTGCCTTCGCCGACCTGCTCGCCGAACAAGTTCTTTGGCAGGCGAGAGCGGCTACGCGCAGGCAGGCATAGCGCATAGCGTCTTCTTGAGTAATCTTCTCTCTGAACCTAATCCAAACTGGCTTCTTAACCTAAACCTTAACCTTCGTCTTTATCTATTATGGACCAAAAGAATAAAATTTCAAGAAGAAAAGATTCACAATTCTAATTTTCTTGAAAATTTTTTGCAGTTGTGTCGCGAGTTCCGTATTCCGTCCAGAAGTTAATTCCATATAAGAATTCTCTTGACTTTTTCAATGTGTGGTATTAATATTACCACGTGGTAAAAAGTATACCACAGTCTCAGGAATAACAGAAGAGAAAAAATGGGAAGGAGGGAAAGTAAAATGTTTGGAGAATTCATAAAGGAAAGAAGAATTGCTAAGGGCGTAAGCCTAAGAGAATTCTGCAAATGGATAGAAATAGATCCCAGTAACTTGAGTAAAGTTGAACGGGGTTTGCTTGCACCTCCGCAGGATGAAGAAAAATTAAGAAAAATAGCTCAGGTGCTGGGCATCAAATTCGGCTCTCCCTTATGGAAAGAAATGCAAGACAAGGCGAATATTGATGCCGGGATCATTCCAGAAGATATCCTGTCTGATGAAAGGGTATTAAATTCCCTGCCGATGTTCTTCCGAACCATAAGAAGCGAAAAACCTACTTCTGAAGATCTGGGTAAATTAATCGACATGATCAGGAAGGAGTAGCCATTTGGATTACAGCGAGTTTAAGTGTAAATGGATTGACCCAGTATCTCTTTGGAACAATCCAATTCTTTTTCTTCACCCTCTTTTCATTATGGCCAATTTCAGGGCAACACCTCAGACCATCTCATGGAGCCCCCCGTTACCCCATTGCTTCGGTCTGTAGAATTTATTAGGCAACACCAATTGCAGATTAATATCTTCCTGAACTCTTCACTTTGAGGAAAAAGGGAAAAGGTGCATGTTTCTATTGCAAAGTGTTGATAGGCGAGAAGTCGATAGAGATGGATGAGCAATGATCGGTTTTCTTAAGGACCTTATTCCTGTGGGGTGTCATACCTATCGCACCAAGGAAAAAGGTTCAAATCCTATATCATTGCAGAAGAAATACTCATCTTTACGCTCGTTTGTGCCTTTGGGATTTCTGAAAACAGTCCCGCAAAATTCAAGTCCCCAATAGAGCTTTTCAAACTGATGGCAAATCGTATCGCCTTCAATCCGACTCTTGCCACGGTCAGAATTTGGCTCGGTTAGCGTGGGGGGAGAGATAATCTTCTGGGTGATCGGATCCTTCAACGCTGGCCCACGCCAAGTGAATTCTCCATTCCTTTCACGATCGACCCACCATTGCTGACCATCCCGATCGATTCCTGTGATCCTCGAACCCATGAGCAGGCTCTTGATCTCTTCTCCGGTCAGCTGGTTTTCCTGGGAGGCAGGGAAATACCCCCCCGATATTCTTGCCGGCGCATATCCTGCCTTGAGAAGACCTTGCGCATACCGATCGACCATTGCGCGGTCCCTGAGGGGCAAACTAAACATCGTAACCTCCAGATTGGGCGTGCGGCCTAACTTTTTACTGTACATCTCGACCATAGCCCGGGCATCCTGATCACGACCAATAAGGGCGTAGAGTACAGGAAGTAAAACCGCTCCGGCTTCCGGGTTGAGTTTCTCGATTTGTTCCATTATCTTTACGGCTTCTGCAATTTCCCCCATGCAAAAGTGGGCAATGCCGAGGGCTGTCAAATATAAATAACGGCTTTGGGGATCCAGCCGCCAACGCTTATTCAAATATTCAATTCCCTCCTTCGGCCTGCCAGAAAGGTACAAGACCCGACCCATGTTAAAAAGGCAATGCGGACTGTTGGGATCAAGGGCCAAGCCCCGTTCCTCTTCGGAGATCGCCTCCTTATGCTGACGCCGAGAGAGATACAATAAACCCGATAGGTTGTAAGCGTTGGGTGTCGGCTTTTTCATGGCCATCTGCGTATATTCACGAAACCGCAAGCGCCCTTCTATCCAGGACATATTGAGTGCTGGGAGCAATCTCGTGAATAAAGTGACTTGATAGTGAACTTGGGCCAGGCCCACATATGCATCCCCATAGTTTGGGTCCAGGTCAATGGCTTTCTTGAAAAGGGCAGCTGCCCTCGCAGTACAATCGCGCGTGTACCGATAAAACTGACCCCATCCTTCCAAAGCGGCATTATAGGCGTCTATATTATCAGTCCCCCTCTGACCTATCCGTTCTTTTTCACCTCCGCTCAGTTTCACTTCCAAGGCAGAGACAATCTTTCGGGTGATCTGATCCTGCAAAGCAAAGACCTTGCTCATCGTGCCGTCATATCGCTCTGCCCATAGATGACGGCCAGTCATAGCATCAATAAGCTGGGCATTAATTCGAATTTCATCTCCGGACTTGCGCACACTCCCCTCAAGGACGTACCGCACTCCAAGCTCTTCAGCCACTTGCTTAAATTTCACAGCCTTTCCCTTGTAGGAGAAAGTTGAATTCCGGGCTATTACTAATAGGCCAGAGATCTTGGATAAGTCGGTTATTATGTCATCAGTCATCCCGTCGCTGAAATATTCCTGCTTCGGATCCTCACTCATATTCACAAAGGGAAGCACGGCAATGGAGGGCTTATCGGGCAGAGGAAAAGCCATCTTCTCTTTGGAGGCAACCTCCTCTTTAGGGAGTTGAGGAGCCACAGGTTTTGATACTTTTTCGGCTGAAGGGGGTTCTACCTTTTTCTTAGGAGCAACTTCTACAATTATCTTTTGTCTTTCAGGGGCCTCTGTTGAAGGGGGCGCGACCCCTAAGGGCTTCTCATGCTGGAGGGGGGCAACCTCCTCTTTGGGAGTCTTCTCAGGGGGAGTCCTTTCGGGTTGAGGAGTATCGTGAATGTAAAGTCCCCAGATCGCTACGGCAGCGGCTCCCACAACCACTATCATCGCTCCAATCAGCGCCGGCCACCGATACCTGATTGGCAATAATGTCCTCCTTCTCTCCAAAGGAGGAACTGTTATCTCAGGCTCTTCCGAAACAGCTTTATCAGGTTCTACCTTCTTCTCTTTGAGACTTGAGATGAATTTTTCCCATGCCTCTCCGTTCAGGGAGTCCTCGTAGAGGATGGCAATATCATTTAAAGTTGCTCCTATTTTATCTATGGCAAACCTAAGCCTGACATTCTCATGACTCCCTTTGTATTCAAAAAGATTTGCCCAGCTATCTTTTTCAGCCTCGCTAAAATGATAGGTTTTGCCAATCCCTTCCTCATACCCCTTTTTCTTTCCGAGGACCATGAAAAGCGGGGCCTCTTCGAGGTTAGGCAGAGCGTGTATCCATTTCTTGTAGATCCTTGACAGCAGGTTCTCTTCCTCCGATGATCCGGCAGCACCTCCAATGGTTTCGTTAAGTAAAGCAAGAAGGTCATGATGCACTTCCAAGGGGATGGAGGCGATTTTCCCCTGTCTTTTCATTTGGTTAACGACAAAGGCAATTACGGAGAGGTAAAACCTTCGGGAGGGTGAGTTGAAATGAAGGGTCAGTTCAATTCTATTTTTGAGTTCAATATGGAGCTTGAACTGATTGAGGTCGATTGTGATGGGATGAGGTTTGGCGCCTTTAGCCATTTTTTCACTCCCCCCAAATCCCATTGAAAAGATAGGAGATTTTATTAGAACCGGAAGTATTTAAAAAATGTCACGATACGCACAGTGATAGACCATATCATTTACTTAAAATGGTGTCAATCTCAAAATGGAACTCTAAAAAAGCAAACCGTTACTTAACGAAAGTTGAAAGGAGGACCTAAAATGAAAGGAATTATAAAGATGCTTACTGTATTCGTGGTTATAGTGATTCTGTTTCACATTCCGGCTGAAGCAGCTTGGATGGGTGTTGCCGTAGAAGACGGCCAATCTGAAGAAGGCAAAAAGGCAGGAATTAAGATTATCGCTGTTGATCCTGATGGACCTAGTGCTCGGGCAGGACTCTGCATTGGGGATTTGATCGTGTTGGTCGATGGCAAGATTGTTGAGACTTGCTTGTCCTTGGCGAAGATCATTCAGGAAGTGCCGGAAAGCACGTCTCTCCAGTTAATAATACTGAGAAAAGGTAAGCTAGTCATCACTGAGCTGGTTCTTGCTGTGGCGCCACAGCATTTTATCTTTATCCAGCAGGGGTGGGAACAAGTCGAAAAGGGAAATCATGAGCAGGCTATCCACTATTTTACAGAAGCCATAGATCTTAATCACAAGGATGCTGAGTCCTACTACGGCCGGGGAACCGCCTATTCCCGAAAGGGTCAATACGAAGAAGCAATCTCTGACTACACAAAGGCTATAGAGATCAACTCAATGGATGCTAAGGCCTACTACAACCGGGGAATTGCCTGTTACAAAAAAGACCAATATGATCAGGCGATATCTGATTTTAACAAGGCATTGGAGATCAATCCAAATAACGCTGAGGCATACTACAACCGGGGAGCTACCCGTTACAAAAAGGGTGAACATGATCAGGCAATCTCTGATTTCAAAAAGGCTTTTGAGATCGATCCAAACAACCCAAGGTATCTTGTGACATACATCGACCACGAAATTGCTTATTTTGAGGACAAGGGTCAATATGATCAGGCGATCTCGAATGACACCAAGGCTCCGGAGATCAACCCAAGGGGTGCTAAAGTTTACATCAATCAGGGGAGGGCCTATTACTTAATAGGAGAATACGACAGGTCTTGGGAGGATTTCAGAAAGGCACAAGATTAAGACGAAAAAGCCCCTTCTAAGCTTCTTGATGAGCTTCGGAACACCCCCCTGTTTCCAGACTCCTTAAAATGTTTCAATT
>PEUO01000062.1 GCA_002780715.1 Deltaproteobacteria bacterium CG03_land_8_20_14_0_80_45_14 | reverse complement strand
CCCCTCCGTTTATGGGGGGATGACATTAATGAAGATTCAATTCCTTACCTCGTTAGAAAGCCACGTATTTTCTAACGGGGTGAATGGCGGGGATGATATAAATAAAACTTCAATAAATAAAACTTCAATTACTTCAATTACTCGTAGAAAAAGTTGGGTCAAAGCCCCGTCCTTTCTAACGGGGTTTATTCAAAAGAGATGAGGGAAGATTTAAAAAGATTTTGAATATGGGTTTTAAAATTTTGAGAAGGGTCAACCGTGAATCGATCGGAAAGAGCCACAACGGTTTCCCGGTTATTTCCGTCAATAAAGTGAAGAAGAACCTTAGAGGATCCTCGATTCGTTATAATCATCTCTTTTAAATCTGTGAGTTGAGAGGGAGTTAATGAGGAAAGTGGAATTTTTAAATGGAGGGGCTTCATGGGTGAAGAGGGCGACTCCGGAAGCGAATGAACCTCCGTGCCTTTTATTTTTATATGTTCCTCGGTTAGATCGAGTGTCCCTTTGACGAGAAGCGGATCTCCTCCTCTCAAACACGGCAAAGCCTCTTTAAAAACCTCGGGGAAAAGAATGACCTCTACAAATCCTTTCATGTCTTCAAGGGTCAAAAAAGCCATCCGATCCCCCTTTTTAGTAACAATCTCCTTTAATCCGTTGACGAGGCCGCAGATTTTAACCTCGGCCCCATTTTGAAGTTTTGAAAGGGTGGAAGTATCTAAATCGGTATGTTTTTTAATCTCCTCCTGATAGCGTGACAAGGGATGCCGGGAGATATAAAATCCGATTGTTTCCTTCTCAAAAACGATCAGCTGATTTTCAGGAAATTCATCGATGTCCGGATAGTCTTCCTTCCACTCCTTGGAGGGGTCTATTAACATACTCAGTTGAGGCGCCCCTTTTTTCTTTTGGGTCCATTGGGATTGTTCCAAAATATCTCCCAACACAGTCAACATTTGAGATCGATGGGCTTTTGAGAAGTCAAAGGCTCCGCATTTAATCAAACTTTCAATGACTCGTCGATTCACTTTTCTTAAATCGACACGATGACAAAAATTGTACAAGGATTTGAATTTACCTGTCCCTTCCCTTTCCATCATGATGGCGTCGATGGCTGCTTCCCCTACGTTTTTAACGGCTGCCAATCCAAATCGAATTTGATTTCCAACGACGGTAAAATTTTTATCACTTTCATTGATATCCGGAGGCAAAATTTCAATCCCCATCTCGCGGCATTCTGCAATATATTTTAGAATTTTATCCGCATTCTGAACTTCACTCGTGAGTAAGGCCGCCATAAATTCGAGCGGATAATGAGCTTTCAAATAGGCGGTTTGATAAGCAATGAGCGCATAGGCGGCGCTATGGGATTTATTGAAACCATATTCAGCAAATTTAGCCATCAGATCAAATATCTTCTCCGCCTTCGTTGGATTGATCCGATTCCTTTTCGCCCCCTCCAGAAATTTCTCTTTCTGCATCTCCATCTCTTTAGGGTCTTTTTTGGACATGGCGCGGCGGAGAAGGTCGGCATCTTCTAAACTAAAATTAGCCAGTGAACTCGCGATTCTCATGACCTGTTCTTGATAGACGATTACGCCGTAAGTGTCTTTTAATATCTCTTTGAGCCCCGGGAGATCATAGCGAATGGTCTCTTTTCCATGCTTCCGTTTGATATACTCATCAACCATGCCACTCTTTAAAGGGCCGGGCCGGAATAAAGCCACCAGAGCGATAATTTCTTTGAAATTCTCAGGTTTTAATTTAATCAGCAAATCCCTCATCCCCGAACTTTCAAGTTGGAAGATTCCAAGGGTTGAACCTGAACCCAATAAGGTAAAAACCTCGGGATCATTCAAAGGGATTTGAGAAACCTCAATTTTCACCCCATGGTTCTTCTCAATAAGCTGAATAGCGTGATTGACTACGGTGAGGGTTTTTAACCCCAGGAAATCGAATTTGACCAAACCGATCGTTGCGACCTCCTTCATGGGGTACTGGGTCACCAATTCTCCCTTCTGCCCGCGGTAGAGGGGAAGGTATTCCATCAGCGGCCTATTCGAAATAACCACCCCTGCCGCATGGGTTGAGGCGTGGCGGGTCAGTCCCTCCAGTGATTTCGCAATACTGAACAAGGATTCCACTCTCGGATCCTTCTTGATCCATTCCTTCAATTGGGGTTCTTGATTCAAGGCCTGGTTAAGGGAGATGTTGAGCGGTATATTGGGAATGAGTTTGGCAATGCGGTCCACTTCCGCATAGGGAAGATCCATCACTCGACCGACATCTCTAATCACGGCTCTTGCCTGCATCTTGCCAAAGGTGATGATTTGAGCCACATTCTCTTTTCCATATTTATCGGTCACATATTGGATGACCTCATCCCTTCCCTCCATACAAAAATCGACATCCACATCGGGCATGCTACTTTTTCTTCCCGGGTTTAGAAATCTTTCAAAGATCAGATCATATTCAATCGGGTCCAGGTCCGTGATGTTCAAGGCATAAGCCGCCAGACTCCCAGCGGCTGAACCCCTCCCCGGACCCACGGGGATGCCTCTCTCTTTTGCAAAACGAATAAAATCCGTGACAATCAAGAAATATCCTGAATAGCCCATGGATTCAATGATTTTGAGTTCTTCTTCGAGGCGAGCAAAATATTTTATGGATCGGCCTTTAAAATCTTTCTCATCTTGATGGGAAATCAGCCTTTTCTCCAATCCTTCTTTAGAAAGTTTTTCCAGATAGCTGTCCGAAGATTCCCCAGAAGGGACGGCAATTTTAGGAATGTGCTTCTCCTCGAACCTTAATTCCAGATTACATTGTTCCGCAATCTCAACCGTATGGGTGATCGCCTCCGGAGTGTTTTGAAAAAGATCGGTCATTTCCTGGGGCGACTTAAAATAAAATTCATCGGATGAAAATTTCATTCGATCGCTATCTTGAAGCGTCTTTCCTGTTTGAATGCAGAGGAGGACTTCCTGAGCCTTGGCATCCTTTCGGTGAAGGTAGTGGCAATCATTTGTCGCAACCATAGGAAGGGAAAGTTGATGCCCAATTTCTAAGAGTCGATCATTCACCGCCAACTGGTTTTCCACTCTGTTGTTTTGAATCTCAATAAAAAATCGACGGGCGTCAAAAATCCTTCGATAATCTTCGGCTGATTGAAGGGCTTTCTTCATCTCCCCCCGGCTGGCATGGGCAGCGATCTCTCCCTTCAGACAACCGCTCAGCGCAATCAATCCCTCGTTATATTTGCCGAGAAGTTCTTTATCGACCCTTGGCTTATAATAAAATCCTTCAAGATAGGCGAGGCTGACCAACTTGATGAGATTGAAATAACCCGTCCGGTTCTTGACCAACAAGGTCAAATGGTAAGCCCCCTCCGATCCTTCGAACCCCTTTTTCTCAAACCGGGCTCCGGGAGAAACATAAACTTCACATCCCACAATGGGTTTAATGCCATACTTGATGGCCATTTGATAAAATTCGACCGCGCCGAACATATTCCCATGATCGGTTAGCGCCACGGCATCCATTCGATATTTTTTGGCTAAATCAAAGGCCTCTTCAAATCGAATGGCGCCGTCTAATAAGCTATATTGACTGTGGAGATGAAGATGGATGAAATTAGATGTCTGCATGATTATCTCGAAAATTCGAAATCCGAATCTCGAAGCTCGAAACAAATTCAAAATTCAAATGTTCAAAACTCCAAAACTTCAATATTTGTTTAGGTCATTCGTATTTTGGACATTCGTGCTTGTTTCGAATTTCGGGCTTCATATTTCGATATTAATTTTTATCTATTCCCATTCGATCGTGCCGGGGGGTTTAGAACTGATATCATAGACGACCCGGTTGACCCCCTTCACTTCGTTAATAATCCGATTGGAGAGACGCTCTAAAATTTTATAGGGCAACCTGACCCAATCCGCCGTCATGCCATCCTGACTCCCCACCACCCTTAAAGCGATCACATTTTCATAAGTTCTTTCGTCCCCCATCACGCCCACCGTCTTCACGGGGAGCAATACCGCAAAGGATTGCCAAACCTGATCTAAAAATTGGCTTTCCTCCATTTCTCTCATGACAATTTCATCCGCCTCTCTTAAGATTTTCAACCTCTCCCTGTTCACCTCCCCGATAATCCGGATGGCAAGGCCTGGCCCTGGAAAGGGTTGGCGTTTTATAATTTCATCGGGCATCCCCAATACCTTCCCCAGTTGTCTCACTTCGTCTTTAAATAATTCTCGGAGGGGCTCCACTAACTTTAATTTCATCTTCTCAGGCAACCCTCCCACATTGTGGTGGCTCTTAATCGTTGCCGAAGGGCCTTTTGAGGAAACGCTTTCGATCACATCGGGATAAAGGGTCCCCTGAGCTAAATATTTTACTCTCCCCATCTTTCTAGCCTGTCTTTCAAAGATGGAAATAAATTCCTTTCCAATCCTTTTTCTTTTATCTTCTGGATCGACCGCCCCTTCCAATTTTTTCAGGAAGGAATTTTCCGCATTGAGGACCATTAATGGTATTTTAAAATGATGACGAAATAAATTCACCACCTGGGAGGCCTCCTTTTTCCTCAAGAGACCGTTATTGACAAAGATGCATTGCAGACGATCCCCGATCGCCTTATGGAGGAGGAGGGCCACCACCGTGGAATCAACCCCGCCGCTTAAGGCACAGATGACTTTTCCCGCTCCGATCCTCTTCTTCAGGTCCTGTCTGGTTTGTTCTAAGAAAGACTCCATCGTCCAAAGGTTGAAACATTCACAAATATGAAAGAGAAAATTTTTGATGAGATCAAGCCCCTTCTGAGTATGAACCACTTCTGGATGGAACTGGAGCCCATAAATTTTTTTCCGAGACTCTTCAATGGCCGCAAAAGGGGTATTCTTCGAATGGGCGATGGCGTGAAATCCTGGGGGTAATGTCTTGACGTGATCCCCATGGCTCATCCAGACCACCAGTGGACTTCCCTTTTTCCCCAAGCCCCTGAAAAGTTTCCCGTCTCGGTCTAAAGTCAATTTGGCTTTTCCATACTCCCTTTTTTCTGAATGGGTGACCTCCCCTCCCAATAATTGGGCGATCAATTGCATGCCATAACAAATGCCTAAAATGGGGATGCCCATGCTGAGGAGGGCGGGATCACAGAGGGGGGCGTTCTTCTCATAGACGCTTGCCGGCCCTCCAGAAAATATAATCCCCTTTGGGGACAAGGATTTCACTTTGTCCGCAGGAATATTAAAAGGATGAATTTCACTATAAATCTGACACTCCCTCACCCTTCTGGCAATCAGTTGGGTATACTGGGAACCGAAGTCGAGGATGAGAATCTTATCAAAAAGAGTCTGCCTCTCCATTTTTTCTATTTCCTGATCAGAGAATGAATGGGAAAAAGGATAAACCCCGTTAGAAATTCCATTCGTTGCGACTCGAAACCGAGCGGGGCGTCAAATCTCCGCCCTCCGGGGTGGAGCCCCCTACGGGGCGGAACCCGGAATTATTCTAAAATATAACCCCGCCGCAGAGCCCTGCACCGCATGGTGTACAGGGCAGAGCAGCGGGGCATTATTTCTAACGGGGTAAAGGGAATTGGTATATTCTCAGTGCTTTAAAAAATATTTCCCGTCTTTTAATTCGTATTGATAGGAGACCCCTTTACGATAAAAGAGGTCGCTCTTTTGCATAAGTTTTGCTGAAATCAATTCTTCAAGGCGAGAAGGATATTGTCCCTTTTCCAAATAATAGATTTCTAAAGCATTCTTGATTCGATCTAATTGTGTTTTATAAACGAAATGCGTGGGAATCTCAATATCCACTCGTTCTATCTTTGAATCCCAAAAATGATATAAAAAATTGGGTTTAAAGTAGATGAGAAGAAGAAAGATAAAAACTAAAAAGGCGCCATAGTAAACAAAGGTTAAAGCCTCCCTGAAATTGACCATGCTGACCTTCTTGATGAGGCTGGGGGTCCGGACCCCGACCATTTCGATCAAACCCATTTCGGAGAGGTCCGCTAAAATTTCACTGGCATTGAATTTTCCCAAGAGGCTTCGATCAATAATTTCCTGAACCGTTCGGGTCCCATCCAACAAATTGTAAATCAATTCTTGTTCAGAGGTCAGCTTCTCTTTTAAGTAACGTTGAGGAGAAAGTCCCTCGACAGATTTTTCTTCAAGGCCGAGAGTCTTTTTAAATACCAGGTGGGGTGAAAAAATCTTTTTTTCAATCTCGGACCATTCATCCACCATGCGCAGGATGTTCAATAACACCTGTTCCGTGCTTAGCGCAAAGGGAATCTTCTTATAACTTTCCACCAATTTCAGATCAAAGTTGAATTGCCCGTCTTCCCACCAAAAAAGATCGTAAATGGTTTCATAAATCTGCGTTGAAATCACCTTGAGCACATCGTCCTTGGTCAGGAGTTGGAGTTCGACCAGAATTTCCCCTAAGTATTTAAGCGTTTCTTTTTGAATTTTTAAAACGCGCTCCAGTTGTTCTTCGGTGATCAATTGGGCCTTCACCAATATCTCACCGATGAGATCCTTCTTCCCGCGATAATTCGAATAGATGTGGACGATCATCCCGTCGACAAAATGGATCTCCACGAGATCTTTCCCTCGACGAATTTTTAAAACACCCGTTTTGAGCTGTTGGCCAATGAGCTGAATGATCTCGGTAATGCTGAAGTCTTTTAAAGTTCCCTGTAACGCCACGGACTCCCCTTTTTAGTTTTCATTCCAGATCACGAAACAGGCTCCTCATGATAAGAAAATAGAGGTTAATGGGCGCCTGGCCGCTCGCCTTCCGTTTCGAATTTTGGTTTAAGCCGATAGAACTTTCGTACGGAAAAGATATAGAAAATGATGGAAAGACCTCCCCAGAAAATCCAGCTCCAAAGGGTCGAGAAGAGTTGAGGGAGGGGAGAAGGCATCGCTCCATTCCAATAGAGAAATCTTAAAATGAAAATAAAAAAGATAAGGAGGAAAAGGAGCCCTTTGATTACCTGCTCCCTCCATAAGTAACCGAACCCGACGAAAAAGAAGGAAAGAAATCGGCTAATAAAATAATTCTGCTTTTGAAATTGGCGAACCTGAAGAGATTTCTTTTCGACAATCTTGGGGTGAAGTTTTTCCTTTTGAATGAAAATACGATAACAATTGAAACAAATAAATTCCTGATCGGAAGTTCCTAAATAAAACCGGTAAGTCGGACTTCCACACATGGGGCACCGAGTTAAAAACCGTTTTGTCCGGCCATACCTGGCCATTCCTATTAAAAACCCTAAAAATAAGATGGGCGCCAAAAAAGGAATTCTCGATGGAATTTTTTCGAACCAAGCCTTAAACAGACGGAACAGAAACCCTTCCTTTCCAATGAACTGGTCCATGAACCTCTTCCAGAGCCTTTGGGGAATTAAGACATCATCGATCACCAGTCGATTGAGGTTCAGTCGGCTGAGGGTGGGGGAGTCAACAATCATCGAATAATAATCAATGAGTCGGGGGTCCAGTTGCCTGGCTCTCTGAAAAGCTCTATCTGTTTTTCCGGAGAGAAAAGTTTCTTGAGAATAGGCCCGGTAAAGGTTGTAATAATAGGCTCCCCGATTGGGATTTATTTCGGCGGCTTGTTGATAAGAAGCGATGGCCGAAGAGGTTTGCTTTTGCGCTAGATAGACATTTCCCAGATTTGAAAAGGCTTCGCTGAATTTGGGGTCCACATGGATCGCCCTTCGATAAAATTCTTCCGCCTCGGAGTAATGGCCTTGCCTCTTTTCTGCCAATCCGAGGGAGAAAAGAACTTCAGGGTCATCGGGATGGGTTCCCAACCAAGTCCGCAATTTTTCTTCCGTCGCCCTTCCCCAATCTTCATGATTTGACTGGTTCATCTCCAAAATGATATCCGAGGACGCCCCGTCTAGAAAAAAGGAGGAGGAACGGAGGAAAAAGGGGAGGTAAACTAAAACGATGAGAAAGACCAGAATGAATTGTTTTTCCCTTTTCGATACATAACCCCACAATAGAACGGACCAAAAGAAAATAGCCCAGAGCATGTCCAAGCGGAAGAAGAAGGGAATGAAGAGAATGAATATCTTGAGGCTATTGATAAGAAGTCTTGAAATCTCTTGAGTCAAATTTTTTCGGATATCATAGAAATAGAGGGGAAAATACTTAATCATGACGACGATTCCGAAAATAATAAACGTCATGAGGATGGCATTCGAAAGGATGTAAAACATATTATAAAAGAGTCTAAGGGAACTGGGGTAATGACGAAATTGAACGACTTCTCCCTTTAATGCCTCAGGAAGGATTTTATGGAGTTGAAAGGGGTTTTGATGCCAGAGGGCTCGCGCCAGTTCAAAATAGGGTTGGGGAAGGTCCGGTGAAATTTTTATGGAATAGGTCGCCATCCTGACGGCTTGGTCAGAGTCCCCTTTTCCTCTCGCCCGCTCGGATTCTCGTATCAGGTAGAAAGAAAGAATCGGAACGTTCTGAATCCCTTTATCCAATTTCAACTGGAAGAGTTGATCCAACTCTTTCTGGCTCAGAGAGGCGCTTTTTTTAAGATCCCAAACCCGATCTGCCGAAGCAGGACTTTCCACAGAAAAGAATTCTTTAGAAAAAGGGAGGGTTTCCTTCTTTGTGAGGACGCCTATGTAATAGAGAAGAGAAAGAATTAAAATGATTAAGATAAAAATGGCTTTTTTCATGAAACAACGATTCTCAAGAGACCTGTTTTATTCCAAACGGTAGTTGGGGGCTTCTTTAGTAATGATCACATCATGGACATGGCTCTCTTTTAATCCTGATGATGTGATTCGGATGAATCTTGCCTTCTGTTGTAACTCCTGGATATTTCGCGCCCCCAGATACCCCATCCCTGCCTTCATTCCCCCAATGAGTTGTTGAATACCGTAGGAAAGAGCTCCTCGGTAAGGAACCCTTCCTTCAATCCCTTCTGGAACCAACTTGGTTTCACTTTCGACATCCTCCTGGAAGTACCGATCCTTACTCCCCTCTTTCATGGCCTCTATAGACCCCATGCCCCGATAGACTTTATAACTCCTCCCTTGATAGAGCACGATCTCCCCTGGACTTTCATCAGTCCCGGCAAATAAATTTCCAACCATCACTGAGCGCGCTCCGGCAGCGATGGCTTTCGTGATATCTCCAGAAAATTTAATTCCACCATCCGCAATGATAGGCACTTCGTTTCTTCCCGAAACTTCAGATGTCTCCATGATGGCAGAGAGTTGTGGAATCCCTACCCCCGCAATGACTCGTGTGGTACAAATCGACCCGGGCCCCACTCCCACTTTCACCGCATCGACTCCGGCCTTGATGAGGTCAAGAGCCCCCTCTCGAGTGGCCACATTTCCTCCGATGAGTTGGCAATCCGGGAATATTTTTTTGGTATCCCGGACAGCTTCCAATACATCCCTGGAATGGCCATGGGCTGTATCAATGACTAAGACATCCACCCCGGCCTTGATCAAAGCCTCGGTTCTCGCCTCCCTGTCTTTTCCAGGGCCGATGGCAGCCCCCACCCGAAGACGGCCAAGGGCGTCTTTACAGGAATTGGGGTACTTCCTTATTTTCTCGATGTCTTTGATGGTGATGAGCCCCTTCAAATTATTTTGGTCATCCACAACCAATAATTTTTCGATTCTGTTTTTATGGAGGATCTCCTTGGACGCCTCAAGGGTGGTTCCAATCGGAACCGTAATGAGATGATCCTTCGTCATCACCGCGGAGATTTTTTCATCCAGGCGCTTTTCAAACCTTAAATCCCGATTCGTTAGGATCCCAACGAGTTTTCCATTTTTTGTAATGGGAACCCCTGAAATTCGATATTTTTTCATGACCTCCAGCGCTTCATAAATTTTTTGTTCAGGGTTCATGGTGATGGGATTGAGGATCATCCCGCTTTCAGATTTTTTCACTTTATCCACTTCAATAGCCTGGTCAGGAATTGGCATATTCCGATGGATAATTCCAATTCCCCCCTCCTGGGCCATGCAGATCGCCGTCCTGGATTCAGTAACCGTATCCATGGCAGCGCTGACTAATGGGATATTCAATCGGATCGTCCGGGTCAATTGGGTGCTGATATCCACCTCTTTAGGCAACACCTCAGAAAAAGCTGGAACAAGCAACACATCGTCAAAGGTCAGGCGTTCCTCAATCTCTATAGGATGGTTTCCCATCGTTTCCCCTCGCTTCCATCATCCAATTTTGATTTGATATATCAAACGAATCTTCATTTGTCAACCTGACAGTATCCATTCCATCCATGGAATGACTTTCTCGGTTTCGAGTCGTACCGACTTCCCATAATTTTCTATCGACCGCCAGGAAAAACTTCTCGATACTTTCGGGGCGAAGGGCAGAGATGGAAATGCCGCCAACCTTCTGGCAGATGGCTTCTGCCTCTTCGCGACTCAATTTATCTTCTTTATTAAAGACCCGTAATCTCGGGATATGATCCAATTTTAATTCAAAAAGAATTTTTTCGACAGACTCAATTTGTTCAGGAAAACGAGGATGGCTGATATCAATCAGATGGATCAATAATTTGGATTCCTTTAACTCATCAAAAGTCGGTCGAAAGGCCCCCATCAGGTCTTTTGGCAGATCTTTGATAAATCCAACAGTATCGGTGATCACCACTTTATGAGGTTTAGGAAATCTTAATCTTCTGGTCGCCGTATCGAGGGTGGAAAAGAGTTTGTCCCCGACCTGAAATTGACTCCTGGTGAGGAGGTTAAAAAGGGTCGATTTTCCGGCATTGGTGTACCCAATAATGGAAAGAATAGGGATTCCTGTCTTTGCTCTTCGGGATCTTCTCTGTTCCCTTCTCCTGCTCAATTTTTCTAATTCCTTCTCCAGGAGATGGATCCGATCCCCTACTCGACGACGATCAATCTCTAATTTCGTCTCCCCTGGTCCCCGTCCACCGATCCCACCCGTCAGCCGGGAAAGGGCCAATGTCTTCCTGGCCAGCCGAGGAAGCAAATATTTTAATTGGGCCAGTTCGACCTGAATCTTTCCATCCAAGGTATGCGCCCGCTGGGCAAAAATATCTAAAATGAGTTGGGTACGGTCAAGGACTCTTAGTTCGGTGAAATCAGAAATCGTAGCCATCTGACCGGGTGTTAAATTTTGGTCAAAAATAATCAAATCGACTCCCAATTGCATACATTTGACCAATAACTCTTTCAACTTCCCCTCCCCCATCAGGGTTGTGGGAGAAATATTTTGGGGTCGTTGAATAATGGAATCGACGACAAACACCCCGCTCGACTCTGCCAGTTCTTTCAATTCTTCCATTGAATTTTCTAAGTTCTCACGATTTCCCTTGCTGACACTGATGAGGATGGCTTTCTCTTTGACCCCCTTGAGTGGAATAGATCTCTGACCTCTTTGAAATTCATCCTCGAGGGATTGGATCCACTTTAAGAAATCCACATCGAAATGACTAAAAGAAGATGGAGGATCAATTTCCCAGACCTTTTTGCCCGGATTATCAGGGAGGAGGTGTGCGGAATAGATCGACCCTGAGGTATCCGCACCAATGGCATTGAGGGCCACCATCATATCCAGTCGCAGGAGAGCGAGATCTGTCAAATCCTCTCCTGTCAGAGGTTCTCCTTGCAGGTGAGTGTGAATGAGACGAAGGCCTCTCAACCTGAGGATTCCAGATCGATAACGGGAGAGGTCAGGAATCGTAATCCCCTTCTGATCTCCCACGATGACGAATTCGATGGATCCTCGACGACCTACCAAAACGCCGATCTGGCGTCGAATTTCATTCGAGAGATCACTGAGAAGGCGGGCGAGTTCAGGCGTAACAACCTTTTGAGGAGGGATTTTCCTTCGATAGATATGTTCTATTCTTCTGATTTGATTCGGCTTTAAACCGATGGTATTACCGTAAACTCTGTTAATTTATTCCTCCTTTTTACTCATTTTAATATGCCGGGCGAATGAAGTCAACCCTTCGACTTCCCAGCATAAATCCTGGGTTTGCCTTCGGCGTGAGCGGCTCGACTGAGCTTGTCGAAGGAAGCGGGGCTTAGCGCCGCCGAATGGGTCAAGTATTTCTACTCATTGAGAAATTCAACTCTTCCCCTCTCTCCTCTTTCCCCCCGCCTCAAGATTTTTACCTCCAAAAAATGTTGAAGAACCCAGAGATTTGTAAGAAGATGCTCTGTGATTTGTGTGGTGGTGAAGGAGGAACTTCCTTTTGCCAGAGCCATGAAGGGGACGAGCTGGTCTGCTAAGTGAGGATCGATACAACCATCCGATTCTACATAATCCTTCAAGAAATCTACGGCCTCATCGGCCACTTTCTCTGCAGGCTTTCCTCTTGAACCTAAAGACGAAAACCCGGAAAGAGTCTTTTCATATTCAGCCAACAAAAACAGGAAAGAACCTGGTCCGTTAGAGGGGGCATCATACAGGACGTTTATCTCAGCCTCCATTCTCAGTTCTTCCTGAATCCTTTTCAGAGCATGATCTTTCTGTCTCTCTGCTACATGTTTTGGAAGATTAGAGATAGCGGAGAGCCCACGAATCTTTTTCAGTGAACCCCGGCCAATCAAAGAGACCGGCTTTAATTCATCAACAGGATTGATTTTCAGTTGAATCTTCCCTCCCCCTTTAGGATAGAATCCCCACTTTTCAATGGCGGCCTCGGTAGAAACCCCCATCCATACGAGAGTAGGCAAGAGAACTTCAGAGAGATAATGAAACGACGGACTCCAAGGGACATGAGTGCCACCGACCAAAGTTAAACTGGAAATTCCCGCAGCTAAACAGAGAGGTGGAAAAATCGCCTGAAGTAGAAGGGTAATAGAACCTGCCGTCCTCACTTCGAATTGATAATCTCCAGGAACATTCTTTTGGGGAATAAAGGTAATTTTTTGGGACCCAAATCTACCCCCTTCCGTCCGGGCCTCTGTAATTTGGGCCAATGCCTCTACGGCTTCAAGATGTTGGGCTTGAAGACCGGGGTTCTTTCGCTTTGATCTGATATGGTGGATGGCGAAAGGTTTCCTTAGAATGGCAGAGAGGGCAAGAGCCGTCCTTAAGATCTGTCCTCCCCCTTCCCCATAAGATCCATCAATTTCGATTAGCTTTTGCTCCGATACATCCATTTATATAATAACCTATTAAAAATGAGGCTAAATGTCAATCTATATGGATGCCAGAGAGGATAAAATAAGTTATAATACATTTATTTCATGTTAGGCGTAGACTCTAACACACTGAAGTCTGAGAATTTATCTCTAACATTTTCAAAGACAATTGTTGTCATGCTGAAATTTTTTCAGCATCTCGATTTGTCCAGTAAGTGAGATCCTGAAACGAGAAGGATGACATATCCAAGAAATTTCAAATATTTTTGGCTAGTCTTATAAAAAGTTTTTTGTGGAGAAGTGAAATTGGCTGAAATAATCATATTGGGGTCTGGAACTGGCATTCCTTCTATTCGAAGAGGGTCGCCTGGTTTGATCGTCCTTTCAGATAACACCAGTATATTGATCGATAGCGGTCCTGGAACATTGAGGAAGATGTTAGAATTAGGAATCACTTATCAAGACCCTGACCTCATCCTCTATACACATCTCCACCCAGACCACACAGCGGACCTCGTTCCAACTCTCTTTGCATGTAAATACGGAGATCTCCCGCGAGAAAAGGACCTTTTATGCATTGGAGGGTCTGGGTTTAAATCTTTTTTTGAGAAATTGGAGGAACTTTACGGCTCATGGATTGAACCGCAATCTTATCACTTAACTGTAAAAGAGATTTCCAAAGAAGCCTTGCTCTACCGGGATCTTAAAATCTTCTCAAAACCTATGGCCCATATCTCTGGAAGCGTGGGGTATCGCATTGAATTCAAGGATGGAAAATCTATTGCTATCTCTGGGGATACGGATTATTGTCAAAATATTATTGATCTGGGTATTGAAGTAGACCTCCTTATTCTCGAGTGTTCATTCCCGGACGGGAAAAAAGTGGAAGGCCATCTCACTCCCTCCCTCGCAGGAAGAATTGGATTGAAATCGCACTGCAAAAAACTATTGCTCACCCATCTTTATCCAGTATGTGACCAATTTGATATTCTGGAACAATGCAGGCAGGTTTATCGGGGTGAAGTCCTTTTAGGAGAGGACCTCATGAGAATAATGATTTGACAATCCCCTTCTTTTGGGATATTTTGTTTCTGAGGAGAAAAAATTTTGAAAAGATATAAGGTCTTAATATTCTTTTTCGTTCTTTTCCTATTCCCTTTTGTCTTTGGAATTCCAGGACAAACTCAAGACAAGGCGCCCATCTTTACCATTGAGGTGGATGGGATCATCAATCCAGCAACCGCCAAGTTTATCACAGACTCGATTGACCAAGCCGCTCAGCAAGGCGGTCAATGTTTGATTATCCAGTTGGACACCCCAGGAGGATTGATGGATTCAATGAGGTTGATCGTCAAGAAAATCCTCGCCTCTCATATCCCCATTATCGTCTATGTGGCTCCGAAGGGGGCCAGGGCAGCTTCTGCGGGTGTTTTCATCACCATGGCTGCACATATCGCTGTGATGGCTCCTGGCACCCATATTGGGGCAGCCCATCCTGTCACATTGGGAGCAGAGGGAAAAGAAAGTAAAACGATGACCGAAAAGGTCGTTAACGACGCTGTCGCGGACATCAAGGCGACTACAAAGACGAGGGGAAGAAATGTGGATTGGGCTGAAAAAGCGGTAAGGAAAAGTGTCTCAATCACTGAAGAGGAGGCGCTTAAACTGAATGTGGTGGATTTAATCAGCTCAGATCTTCAAGATCTCCTCACCAAGATCGATGGAAGGGTGGTTAAATTTGATGGTACCACACGAACCCTTCTTACAAAGGGACAACAACCTCGATCCATTCAGATGAGCTGGCGCGAACGGCTTCTGGATGTCATCTCTAATCCTACGATCGCTTATATCTTTCTCATGTTAGGAATTTATGGCATCTTCTTTGAACTCTCGAGCCCCGGGGCCATTCTTCCTGGAGTGGTAGGAGGAATCTTCCTGATTCTCGCCTTTTATGCGTTGCAGATGCTTCCGGTTAATTACGCCGGTTTAGCGCTGATCCTCTTTGGCATTATCCTATTCATTGCAGAAATCAAAGTGGTGAGCCATGGTGTGTTAGCCATTGGAGGGGTCATCTCCCTTTTGTTGGGTTCCATGATGTTATTCCAGAGTCCGGTCGAATACATGAGGGTCTCTTTGAGTGTGATCATACCTGCTGTCATGGTGAGCGCGGCATTCTTCATTTTTGCAGTCACTAAGGCCATCGATGCACGCTTGAAAAAGCCAACCACGGGGATGGAAGGCCTTATAGGAGAAGAAGGAGTAGCTACAGCGAGCATCTCTCCAGAAGGAAAGATCTCCATTCATGGAGAGTTCTGGAACGCCATTAGCGACCAAAGCATAGAGAGGGGGGAAAAGGTTCAGGTCATTGGAGTAACCAATTTAAAACTGAAAGTTAAAAAAATCGAATAAGGAGGGAATCATATGGGCATAACAGGTTTTCCGTCAGGTTTCTTTTTTCTTATTATCTTTATATTGATCGTAGCTGCGTCAGCCATCAAGATCCTCAGGGAATATGAACGGGGGGTTATCTTCCGACTGGGAAGGCTCATCGGAGCAAAGGGGCCGGGTATAATTTTTATTATCCCTGGAGTTGACAAGCTGATGAGGATCAGTCTGAGATTGGTCACGCTGGACATCCCGCCCCAGGATGTCATCACCCGTGACAATATCTCCATTAAAGTGAATGCCGTCGTCTATTTTCGCGTCATGGATCCAAATAAGGCGGTCGTCGAAGTGGAGAATTATCTTTATGCCACCTCCCAATTGGCCCAAACCACACTCCGAAGCGTAGTGGGGCAGGCGGATTTGGATGAATTGCTCTCCCAGAGAGACAAGATCAACCTGAAACTCCAAGATATCCTGGATAGACACACAGAACCATGGGGAATCAAGGTCTCTCTGGTGGAAACCAAACAGGTAGATCTGCCGGAGAATATGCAGAGGGCCATTGCCCGCCAGGCAGAAGCAGAAAGGGAGAAGAGAGCCAAAATCATCCATGCCGAGGGTGAATTCCAGGCTGCAGAAAAATTGACTCAGGCTGCAAATGTGATCAGTGCCAATCCCGTAGCCCTCCAGCTAAGATTCCTTCAAACCTTAGCGGAGATTGCCGTGGAGAAGAACTCAACCACCATCTTCCCCGTGCCGATTGACATCATCAGCGCTTTTATAAAAAAGCAGTAGGAACGATCTCCTACGTTTCCTTTCAAAACCCTTCTCCAGGGTGATCCGGGGAAGGGTTTTTTTATTCCGCCTTTTTCCCTATTCTTAAATGGCGATCCATTTCGCTCCATATGCCTTGGAGAATCTGGACCTCTCTTTCATCCATCTCGCTTCTCACCAATAGCCGTCTAATCGCCCGCATGATTTTTTGGTGATGGTTAGAATCCAGGAACCCGAGTTGGATGAGCGTTTTTTCCATATGTTCAAACATCCTCTCCAACTGCTCGGCTTGAGCCAGTTGAATAGGCTTTTTAGGAATCTCAATTGAGGCTTGGAATAACTCGTAACAAACCACCATCACCGCTTGGGCAAGGTTGAGGGATGGGAAGGACTCCATAGAAGGGATCCTGACATAAAGATGACAGAGGTACAATTCCTGGTTGGTCAATCCCTCTTTTTCCGAACCAAAGGCCAAGCCAATTGAATTCTTTAAAGAGAGGGGAATGAGTTTCTTCGCTAAGGTTTCCGGCGTCAGAAGTGGGTATCTCTCCTTTCCTCCTCGTGAAGTCGTCCCGACCACACATCCCATTTCAGAGACGGCTTCTCTCAATGTAAAAAACTCCTCTGCCCTTTCCAAAATGTCTTCGGCCCCTGACGCTAACTTATAAGCGCTGGGATGGAGGGGAGAACATCCGTTGACCACGATCAACCGATTCAATCCCATATTCTTCATCGCCCTGGCCGCCGAACCAATGTTTTCGTGGAATTTGGGCCTGACTAAAATGATCGAAATGGAATCAAGATTCATCTTCCTTTTCATGATCCTTATTATAGCGATGAAAAATAACCTTGACTATCATTTTTTTTTATCTTAATTTCAACCTCATATATTTTCTCATTCTAAAAAGGGAGCATGGATGAAGACGAAAGTTTCTTTTTTTGATTTAGCAGTTCAGTTCAAATCCATTGAAGATGAAATTAAATCTGCGATGGACGATGTGTTTCAGACTCAACAATTCATTCTGGGATCCAAAGTGAAGGTGTTAGAGGAAACCATTGCTCAATATTGCCGCACCCGATATGCTATCGGGGTAGCTTCTGGTTCTGATGCCCTGCTTTTATCCTTAATGGCCTTAGGAATCGGGACAGGCGATGAGGTCCTCCTTCCTCCATTCACTTTCTTTGCGACGGCAGGTTCTGTCTCCCGTCTCGGCGCCATTCCTGTTTTCGTGGATATCGATCAAGAGACATTTAACATTGACCCTTCCAAAATCGAGGAGAAGATTACATCGAGAACAAAGGCCATTATCCCTGTTCATCTCTTTGGACAATGTGCGGATATGGATCCCCTTCTTAAAATAGCCAAAAAGAAAAAACTTTTTATCATCGAAGACGCTGCCCAGGCTTTGGGGGCAGAGTATAAACCCAAGCCCGGATCGGATGGACGCCGCGCTGGACAGATAGGCGACCTTGGATGCTTTTCTTTTTACCCGACAAAAAATTTGGGTGCCTTTGGAGATGGGGGAATGGTCGTGACCGATAACCTTGATTTGGCAGAAAAGGTTAGACTGCTGAGAGTCCATGGAAGCCAACCCAAATATTTCCATAAACGGATTGGAATCAACAGCCGTCTGGATACCATTCAAGCAGCCATCCTTTTAGTAAAATTCAAGCATCTCGAAAAATGGACCATAGAGAGACAAAAGAAAGCTGAGCGTTATCAGTTGTTATTTCAAGATCTTCTCTCTTCTGTAAACGGTCTAAAGCTCCCGACCATTCAATATCAGAACCGGCATATCTTTCATCAGTATGTGATCCGTGTTCCGGAAAGGGATCGGCTGAAAAAATACCTAACAGAGGAAGGGGTTGGAACGGACATTTATTATCCCGTTCCTCTCCATTTGCAGGAATGTTATTCCTTTCTAAAATATCACCGAGGAGACCTCCCAAATTCCGAGAAGGCTTCCGAAGAGGTTTTAGCTCTTCCCATTTATCCTGAGTTGACAGAAGGTCAACAATGGGCAGTCGTGGATCGAATCAAAGCCTTTTACAAAAGAAGGGCCCAAGGAGCCTAGGGTCCTAGTGGTCAAGTGAAATACCTAATAAGAAGAATTACTCGAACCCTTGAACCCTAATGAAAATTGGAACCATCAAAATGGCGGTAGAAGAAATTATCAAAAAGATTCAAAAAAAAGAAGCCTTGATCGGAATCATTGGTATGGGATATGTTGGACTCCCCTTGGTTTTAAGGTTTTGTGAGGAAGGTTTTAGAGTGTTGGGATTTGATGTTGATTCTAAAAAAGTCGCTACCCTTCAGGGAAGGAAAAGCTATTTGAAATCCATACCCTCCTCCCGGATTTCTCAATTTATACGGAGTGGCCATTTAGACGTAACAGATGACTTTTCCCGCCTCGATGAACCCGATTGTATCTTCATTTGCGTTCCTACCCCTTTGACCGAGAAAATGGAACCGGATCTCCAATACATAGAAAAAACGACCGAGGCTATTCGGGAACATTTCAGAAAAGGACAGCTCATTGTTCTGGAAAGCACGAGCTATCCAGGAACGACGGAAGAATTGATCCTCCCCCGATTGGAATCGGCCGGTTTGAAAGTAGGGAAAGATTTCTTTCTGGCTTTTTCTCCGGAGAGGGAGGACCCTGGAAATAAAAGATTTACAACCCATCAAATTCCAAAAGTCGTCTCCGGAGTGACTCCATCCTGCAAAAAAGTGGTTACCGCCCTATACAGTCAGATCGTTCAGAAAGTGGTGCCCGTTTCATCCCCCCGAGTTGCAGAACTGACCAAACTTCTCGAGAACATCTACCGTAGTGTCAATATCGCCTTGGTGAACGAATTGAAAATGTTGGCTGACCGTATGGGGATCGATATCTGGGAAGTCATCGAAGCGGCAAGTACCAAACCTTTTGGATTCTCCCCATTCTATCCAGGTCCTGGAATGGGGGGACACTGTATCCCCATCGATCCTTACTATCTCTCCTGGAAGGCCCGGGAATACGATTTCACCACCCGATTTATCTTTTTGGCAGGAGAGATCAACGTTCACGTCCCTTACTATGTGGTCGCCAAGATTCAAGATGCCCTCAATGGGAGAGGGAAAAGCATCAAAGGAGCAAAAATCTTGATCCTCGGGGTGGCCTATAAGAAAGATGTAGATGATGCCAGAGAGTCCCCTGCCCTATCCATCATGGAACTCCTCCGAAAGAAAGGAGCGGTTATTCTCTATCACGACCCCTATATCCCTGTTCTTCCTCCTTTTAGAAAATATTATTTCAGGCTGAAATCCTCTCCTCTTACCAAGGCATTGCTTCACCGGATCGATGCAGCCGTGGTGGTCACGGACCATAGCTGCATCGATTATCCATGGGTCGTAAAGCACGCTCCCCTTACTGTTGACACCCGAAATGTGACGAAGAACATGAAACAATGGAAGAAAAAAATCGTGAAAGCCTAATCCAAAAATTCCAATTCCTAATATCCAAATCCTTGTGCGAAACATCAAAAGGCAAGACCTGGTACCCGGATTTGTTTCGATTAGGACCGGGCCAACTTTTTCATGGATGACCTTTTAAAATAAAGATGTAACCCCCAAAGCTTCCTCCAGACCTATCTGTTCTTCTTCTCCTTCTTCGTCTTTCTCTTCTCTTTGAGGCTTTTCTGCGGCGCCTTCTTGCTTTCCTTTACCCCTTTGCTTTTTTCTTTCATAACACCCTCCTCTCTTCAGTATTTCTATGTCTTGGTAAAAATTGGAACCCGTCCCCAATTCCTTACCACCGATCGCGGCCGCCGCCACGGCCGCCTCCAAAACCACCCCCGGATCGGCCACCTGAGCGAGGACTCTTTTCCTGCGCTTCGTTAACCTTAATGGTCTTGCCGTCAAGGCTTGTTCCATCCATCTTGGAAATCGCTGATTTAGCATCCTCATTCTGAGCGAAGGTTACGAAGCCAAAACCTCGGGAGCGCCCCGTACCCCGGTCTGTGATGACCTTGGCTTCGGTGATTTCCCCGCAAGGCGCGAACGCCTGGCGTAGACCTTCATCCGTCGTGTCCCAGCTCAGCCCCCCAACAAATAGTTTTTTAGCCATATGTTTAACCTCTCCTTTTCTGCGTTGGTTTGCCCGACGCCGTTTGATGGGTAGCACCCACTCTTCAGCGGTTGCTCCATTTGTTTAATTTTCAAATACATACCATAAAAAGGTAAAGGATTTCAACAACATTTGTGGAACCCTCTTCAATGACCGATTCAAAGCAAGCATGTTTTGTCTAAATAGCGGCTCCCATCTTTCAGGAGGAAGGCGATGGTTTTCTTCCTCTTGTCACCCGGTGTGAAAATTCTCTTTTTGAAGAAAATTTTCTACAAAAAGGACGCTTCCAGAGTGAAGTGCCCCGCAGCAGCCGCCGGCCCAGAGGGAGCTGCGGGGCATCTAATTCCCAAAAAAACTTTCCTCCCCCTTGACGGGGGAGGATCAAGGTGGGGGTGATGATAGGATCATTTCGCCCTCACCCCTACCCTCTCCCCCCAGGGGAGAGGGTAAGCCATTCATCCCCCCAGCAGAGCTGAGGGGTATTCTGGCATATTTTGATAAAACAGGGCCAACTTTTTTATGGCTGAGATCTCATTGTCATACCCTCTTGAGTTGAATGCCTTGATTTAGCTTCCGATACAATCCTAATGCGATTAAGAGAGTGGCCAATGATATGGCATTTGCACCAATAACAATGAAATCTTGGAGATGTATTCCATACAACATCCATAACGTGGCCCCTGCACTAAATTGAATTAGTGTTAATCCACTCACATCCTTGACCGAATGGGTTGTCCACATCTTGATGATCTGCGGAACAAACCCGAACATGGTCAATGAGGCTGCGGCTATGCCTAATATCGTCCACCACAT
>PEUO01000014.1:5921-6191 GCA_002780715.1 Deltaproteobacteria bacterium CG03_land_8_20_14_0_80_45_14 | reverse complement strand
TGGGCATTTCTGCTTTACGCCATAGGCAAGTGCATGAACTGTCTGGCGGAGAGAAGCAGAAGGTCGCTATAGCCTCTGTTTTGGCGCTGCACCCCAGCATTCTGGTTCTGGATGAGCCAACATCTGAGCTAGATCCAAAGAGCGCTGAGGAGGTACTTTCAGTTGTGGAGCGACTGAACGATGAACTGGGGCTGACGGTAATACTGATTGAACATCGACTGGATAGAGTGGCTCAACATGTCGACAGGCTGATAATGATGTCACACGGTG
>PEUO01000014.1:0-5663 GCA_002780715.1 Deltaproteobacteria bacterium CG03_land_8_20_14_0_80_45_14 | reverse complement strand
TTTACCCCACAGGGGTTACTGCCCTGAAGGATATAAGTATAAAAGTCTGTGAGGGCGAGTTTGTTGCCATTATGGGCCGTAATGCCTCGGGGAAAACGACACTGGTTAAGCACATTAGTGGGCTTTTGAGACCAACGAAGGGCATGGTATTGGTAGATGGTATTGATACCCGGAGGGCTACTATTGCTGAACTGGCCAAGAAAGTCGGCTTTGTCTTCCAAAATCCTAATGACCATCTCTTCGCTGATACGGTTGAAGAGGAGATTGCTTTCACCTTGAAAAATTTGGGGGGTAACGGAGGAGAGGTGAAATCAAGAGTCGATGAAATACTAGAGCGGTTCAATATCAAAGAATACAGGAAACAATATCCACGCTATTTGAGCGGAGGGGAGAAACAAAGGATAGCCTTAGCTTCAGTCATTATCGCTCAGCCGAGGGTTCTAATCTTAGATGAACCCACCAGAGGGATGGATTACGGGTTGAAGAGTCAGTTGATGGCTTTTCTGAACGAGTATAGAAGCCAGGGTAACACTGTAATTCTGGTAACTCACGATGTGGAAATGGTGGCTGAACATGCTGACAGGGTGATACTGATGAGTGAGGGGAAGGTCGTAGTAGATGACAATAAGCGAGAGGTTCTCTCCAAGGCTCTCCTGTTTTCACCCCAGATAAACCGTCTCGTTCAAGCTTTTACAGAATACGGGGTTCCTGAAGATGTATTGACCGTGGATGAAGCCCTGGACTTGCTGCCGTGAAAAAAAGCTACATCTTTCTGGCACTAATAATATTTCTTGGCATATACTGCTATATAGCACCGCTCAAGTTTCGTGGAAGTTTCCTTGACCCCAATGTAGGTCTCCTGAATTGGGGATTGATAACGCTCATCTTCTTTGTCCTGACTATTCTTGCTTTCCTCTTTGAATTCGAGACTACCGCAACCAGCGCCAAGCAGATAGTCCTCGTTTCTATGCTGGGAACCATATCAGCACTCTCGAGGCTCCCTTTTGCAGCATTGATGAATTTCCAGCCATGCACCTTCTTCATAATTTGCTCTGGATACGTCTTCGGCCCTGTTGCTGGATTTATGGTTGCCGCTCTAACTACACTCATATCCAATCTCTTTCTGGGGCATGGTCCCTGGACAGTATACCAGATTTTTACCTGGGGGCTGGTAGGAGTTTCGGCAGGCTATCTCAGGCGAGTGCCGGTGCGTTCCGACCAAGCTAGAATTATACTGCTGCTGGTATTCGGTGCTGTATGGGGCATGCTTTACGGAGTGATAATAAATATCTGGTTCTGGACGTATTTTGTCTATCCTCTTACGCTGATGACCTACCTGCTCACTCTGCTGAACGCCGTATGGTGGGACCTGTCCCATTCGCTGGCTAATGTTGTCTTCTTGTGGTTCTTTGGCACAAAAACAATAGCGATAATGGAGCGATTCAAGAAGCGGTTCTTCTGGAGTTATGAAATACAGGAGGCGAAATGAAAGGAGAAGACATATGCAAGGAGTAATATCCTGGAGTGGAGGTAAGGATTCTTGCCTGGCACTATACAAGACGCTGTCATATGGTATTAACGTAACACACATGTTGAACTTCATCAATGATGATGTTTCGCTTACAATGTCTCATTGCCTGAATCCGGAGTTGATAAAAGTTCAGGCGGCGGCGCTTCACCTGCCGTTAATCCAGAAGCGGGTAAACTGGAACACCTATGAGCGGGGGTTCCAAGAAGCTCTGCGAGAGCTCAAAATCAAAGGTGTCGATACGTTGATAAACGGCGATATCGACCTGGCGGAGTGCATAGCCTGGAACCGAAAAATGTGCGGTGAGCTCCGTATAAGACTCCTGATGCCGCTGGAGAATGCGAAACCGGAGCGATTGTTGACTGATTTCATTCATGTTGGATTTAAGGCGGTAATCGTTTGTGTTAATACCAGTACGCCTGCTAGAGACTGGCTGGGAGATGAAATCGATTTTGCTTTCCTCGCGAGATTGCATAGTGAGAAAGCCGGGACAGTACATTTCTGCGGGGAACTGGGTGAATACCACACGCTGGTTACCGACGGGCCGATATTTTCTGGAAAGATGGAGATAATCGAGAGTAAGCCGGTGAATATCGAAGGGTATTCTTATCTTGATATTTCACGATACAATGTTAAGGCAAAAGGGAGGTAATAATGGTAATACTGAAAAAGGATTCTGCTCTCGGAAACATGAAAGCAGTAAGCTAATGGAGAGGGACAACTTTAATGAATAATTCTCTACCACAGATATTGAAGGAGATAAAACCTCTAGATAAAAAAGCTATGGAGATAGCTCAATCGCGTCACGATGAACTGACCAAGCCTAGGGGGAGCCTGGGGAAGCTAGAGGAATTGTCTGTCAAGATAGCCGGCATCAAGGGTGAAGCGGCTCCTAACATTGAGCGCAAGGCAATCGTAACTATGGCTGCTGACCATGGCGTGGTTGCTGAAAAGATAAGCAATTACCCCCAAGAGGTCACCAGGCAAATGGTGTTTAACTTTCTTGCCGGTGGTGCTGCCATAAATGTTTTGGCTCGTCATGTAGGAGCTCGGGTGATATTTGTTGATATGGGAGTGATGGGGGGATTCGAGCCGCACCCTACCCTTGTTTGCAAGATGATAGACTTTGGCACACAGAACATGACCCAAGGTCCAGCTATGACTCGCATACAGGCAGTGGATACCATAGAGGCAGGTATCTCCGTGGTCGAAGCCGAAGTCGCCCGTGGACTTGACATTATAGGCACCGGCGATATGGGCATTGGCAACACCACCGCCTCAAGTGCTATTTGCGCTGCTATCATACGTAAGCCGGTGGCTGAGGTCACCGGACGGGGTACTGGCATTGATGACAGGCAACTGGCCCATAAAGTAAAGGTGATTGAGCAGGCATTAGCTGTTAATCAGCCTGACCCAGATGATGCTCTTGATGTCCTGTCTAAAGTAGGTGGTTTTGAGATAGGAGGCTTGGTGGGGGTGATTTTAGCTGCGGCAGCACATCGCATCCCGATTGTTATCGATGGCTTTATATCAGGCGCAGCGGCTCTTATTGCGGTAGGTCTCGCTCCAGTGGTGAAAGACTATCTTATTGCTGCTCATATATCAGCCGAGCCCGGCCATAGGGCATTGCTTGAGTACCTTGGGCTATCTCCTCTCCTCAACCTAAAAATGTGTTTAGGTGAGGGAACCGGGGCTGCCCTTGGTATTTTTCTGGCTGAGACAGCGGTGAGGATTCTAAAGGAGATGGCTACCTTCAGTGAGGCTGGCGTCTCGGGGGCAGATTCAACATCAGCAGGTAATTAAAGTAAAGGATTAGAGAAGACTTGGGATTCTGGATAGCGCTGCGGTTTTTAACAATACTCCCCTCTCCTTTTCGGGGCGAACCTAGCCCCCCAAAAGTAGGGCATTCATTAGTCTATTTCCCAATAGTTGGTTTGGCGTTGGGAGGGATTTTATTTGGCATCGACCGTGGGTTAAGTTTGATTTTGCCTTCTGTGGTAGTGAATGCCTTACTGATAGTGGCTTTGGTTATTTTCACTGGTGCGTTACATCTTGATGGCTTCATTGATACCTGTGATGGGTTATCTGGAGATTCGCCCCAGAGAAGGCTTGAGATTATGTCAGACAGCCATGTTGGCGCTTTCGGAATAGTCGGTGTATGCTGTCTGCTTCTGCTTAAATATGTCGCCTTGCTATCTCTACCCAATACCCTTCGCCTGGCAGGTCTGCTGCTTATGCCTACACTCAGCCGTTGGACAATGACTTATGCTATCTTTGCTTTCCCCTGCGTCTCAAAGACTTCAGGACTGGGGCAGACTTTTAAACAGCAGGCGACTTTGCAGAGGTTTATTATTGCCACGCTGGTGACATCGGTGGTGACAGCAGCTTTGATGAGATGGCAGGGTGTGGTGCTTATGGTTGGAGTATGGCTCATCATTTTAGGAGTAAGCTACTTTTTTCGCTCCCGGCTGGGTGGGCTTACCGGTGACACCTACGGGGCAGTCAACGAACTGGCCGAGGTTTGGGTTCTCATTTTGCTTCCCCTTGTGGCAGGGATAGGGAATTAGACTGTGACAAAGCTGATTCTGGTACGGCACGGTGAAACTGAGTGGAACAGGACTAGGCGCTATCAGGGACACACTGATGTTGAACTTAGCGCTACCGGGCTTTGGCAGGCAGAAAGACTGCGGAATCGCCTTGCCGTGCAAAAGATAGACATCGTCTACTCAAGTGATTTGAAAAGAGCCTTGAATACCGCCCAGATTATCACTTCCAAACATAACTTGGCAGTTATACCCTGCAAAGAGCTACGCGAGATTGACTTCGGTGAACTTGAGGGGATGACCTTTGATGAAATACAGCGCTATTACCCCGATTGGGACGGTGTGGATTCCAATGAGAGTATCCCTAATGGTGAGAGCTTGAGCCAGTTTGCCTCCCGGATTGAACTATTTATCGCCCGGCTGGTCGAACAAACTGACGATAAAACAGTTCTGGTTGTAGCCCATGGTGGGTCATTGCAGGTCCTGGTATGCATCCTACTGGGGATTAACACTAAACACTGGTGGCAGATTCGTCTATACAGTGCCTCTCTTACCATAGTGGAGGGTTATCCTGATGCGGTAGTGCTTTCACTCCTGAATGATACCTGTCACCTAGAGGACTGTCGGCGTGAGTAAGAAATGCATCCTTATTTTGGGTGGTGCCCGCAGCGGTAAGAGCCAGTTTGCCCAGAGTCTAGCAGGCAAGCTAAGTAATAGGGTGCTCTTCGTGGCAACCGCTGAGGCTGGCGATGAAGAAATGCGTTCCCGGATTGAGGAGCACAAGAAGTCTCGCCCCAGAACTTGGCGTACCCTGGAAGTCCCCATAAGGGTAGTCGAGCAGATAGGGGGGCAAATTGGTGACGCTGATGTGGTAATCATTGATTGTATCACTCTACTCATCTCCAACCTACTGGTTGGCGAGGGAGACGATAGGTATAAGGAGAAGCAGGTAATAACTGAGATAGAGCGACTCATCGCCTGCATAGATAAACAGGAAGTCACCACCATCATCGTTTCCAACGAGGTTGGGTTAGGATTAGTGCCAGAAAACAGATTGAGTCGTTTCTATCGTGACCTTCTAGGTAGAACCAATCAGCTCCTTGCTCAGCATGCCGACGAAGTTTATCTTATGGTAGCAGGCATTCCAGTAGAAGTGAAGGGACGTAGTAGGTAAGTAAAGTTGACATAACTGTTTTATCGTTCGTTTTTTTCTTTCTTGCCTTTGGGGTATTCTTGCGCTTTTCAGGGCAAGGAGGATACCAGTATTATCCCGTTGTCGAGGCTATCAGCCTTACTGCTTCAGAATGGGTTATGTTGTTTGCTTTACTACTGCTGGTTAATACTATGCCTATACTGGCTTTACTGAGAAAGAAGGTGTCTCTTGATTAGCATAAAGAATCTGACCTTTTACTATAGTGGCAATGATAAGTCCTCTCTTCGTGACATCAACCTTGAAATTCATGATGGTGAGTTTGTGTTGCTTACCGGTCCATCTGGAGGAGGAAAGTCGAGCCTGTGTCGCTGTCTAAATGGGTTAATACCCCATTTTTACGGTGGAACGATGATGGGCAAGGTGGAGGTTAATGGCCTTA
>PEUO01000229.1:5506-6217 GCA_002780715.1 Deltaproteobacteria bacterium CG03_land_8_20_14_0_80_45_14 | reverse complement strand
CCTGGAGGAAGAGCGGGAGAAAAAGTCAGAAGAGACCTTAGCAAGACTCAAGCCTGCCCTTGAATGTGAGGGAAGAGTAACAAAACTGACCGACTTTGGCGCCTTTGTCGATATTGGAGGAATCGAGGGGATGGTTCATATCTCTGAGATATCCCATGGAAGGATAAGCCATCCGTCAGAGATTCTCAAAACAGGCCAGTTGGTGAAGGTAAAAGTGATGAAGATCGAAGCGGATAAGGAGGGCCGTCCTAAAATCTCTCTCTCCATCAAGGCCTTGGAGCCCGACTCATGGGAAAAGGGTCTTGGATTTGAGGAAGGTGAGATGATCTGTGGCAAAGTCTCCAGGCTGACTGATTTTGGCGCCTTTGTTGAAGTGGCGCCGGGCGTGGATGGTCTTGTCCACATTTCTGAAATTAGCTACGAACGTGTCTCTCATCCGAGCAAATATATTCATGAGGGGGATATGGTTGATGTGCTGGTCATGGGAATAGATCGGGAAAAGCGCCGTATCTCCCTATCGATCAGAGAGGCGACTATCAAAAAAAAGATGGAGAAGGAGGGAGAGGGATCGAATAAGGTGCGCCTTGAAGTAGGACAGATTCTGAGAGGAATTGTTGAAGATAGTAAGCCTTATGGTCTTTTTATCCGGCTTCCACAATTCGGGCCAAAAGTGAGAGGCTTGCTTCCCATTGAGGAACTGAAAGAATCTGA
>PEUO01000229.1:0-5489 GCA_002780715.1 Deltaproteobacteria bacterium CG03_land_8_20_14_0_80_45_14 | reverse complement strand
AGAGGTTCCCCAGGGGTCAGGAGATTCAGGTGGAGATCATCTCCATAGACGAACAGGGAAGAATACGACTGTCACAGAGGGTGATGGAGGAGAGGGAAGATCGGGAAGATTACAAAAAGTTTCTGGAGAAAGAGGATAAAGGCGGGAAGCTGGGGAATTTAGGGGACATTTTTAAGAACTTGAAGCTGAAGTGAGTTCAAAATAGCATAGGGCATAGAGCATAGCGCATAGCGTAACAAAATTAAATCAAGAGCTATTTTCACGGTTTGTGAGTTTCGAGCACGTCATGAGAAATTTCTGAAATAACCAGGATTTCCTTCTATGAAAAAAACGAATGCAGCAAGGTATCTGGATAGTTTAAAGATGGATTACAAGCTATGTGAATATGAGATCGATGAGTCAGACCTCAGCGCCGAAAGTGTTGCCAAGAAGGTAGGTTTGCCTCCCGAACAGGTATTTAAAACACTGGTTGCCCACGGTGACAAAACAGGAGTGTTGATGGCTTGTATTCCAGGAAATGCTGAACTCGATTTGAAGGCGGTTGCAACAGTCAGTGGCAATAAAAAGGTGGAAATGATCCATGTGAAAGAGATTCAGCAATTGACAGGTTATATCCGGGGCGGGGTCTCACCGATTGGGACAAAAAAACACTATCCTATTTTTTTAGATGAGAGCGCTATGAAATTTCCATTTATCTCGGTCAGTGCTGGGGCAAGGGGCTCCCAACTTTTTATTTCACCAGGTGATTTGATCAAGGCGCTGGATATAAAGCTGTGCAAGATTGCCCGAAGTTAAAATACCATTCTCCTCGCAGCTTGCTCTCTTATCAGAAACTCAGGATCATTAGGAGGCTGCACGGTCTTTTCTTAAAAAGATAAAGCCAACATTTGTTGGAAAGTGATGAATGAGTTGGCGTCAAGGGGTTATCCTGAGTTATGATGCAACGTTGGGTCTACATGAAAAAATGGCAACCCGTCAGCTTTCCAGTTTCCGGCGTGATTCCTGGTTGGACCGATGGAATTTCTAACGGGGTTTACTTCAATTGCCCTTAAAAAAGCCTATCATTTGATTCGTCAAACCCGGCTACTATTACGTTGCAAATCATTAACCCCTCAATTTTCTTGAAAAAAATTGGGACTCGTGTTAATTTTGTTTAAATTATGAATGAAGCGATGATTGAGATGCATCATGTTTTTAAGACCTATCCAAGTCAGATCTCTGCTCTTTCGGATATCACCTTGGAGATCTTACCAGGGGAATTCGCATTCATTGTTGGTCCCAGTGGTTCCGGGAAAAGCACCCTTCTTCGCATCCTATTCTGTGCGGAAAGGCCGACCAGTGGGGAGGTAGTCGTTCATGGAATACATATCACCCAGCCTGATTTCAAAAAAATCTATCAATTGAGAAGGACGATGGGAATCGTTTCCCAAGATTTCAAATTGTTACGGGACCGGACCGTGAACGAAAATGTCGCCTTTGCCTTGGAAATCACTGGTCATATCCGGGAAGAAGCCAAGAGTAAAGCCTCCGAGATTTTAAGACGAGTAGGTCTTGAAGAGAGGGAGGGAGATTCGATTCTTGCTCTCTCAGCGGGAGAGCAACAACGGGTAGCCATCGCCCGGGCTCTGGTGAATTCCCCACCCTTACTTTTAGCCGATGAACCCACGGGGAATTTGGATGCCCGGATGACCCTTGATGTCATGGAAATCTTCACCGATCTCCACCAAAAAGGAACCACCATCGTGTTCGCCACCCAATTTACAGGATTAATAAAACGCTATTCCTATCGTGCCATCCGTCTCTTGGATGGGAGAAAGGCGGACAGCCATAAGGTTGAAGAGGTGAAAGCAACGGGATGATGTTTTTTCTCCAGTATGTGATAAGACGGACTTTTCAAAACATGATGGGAAACTTATTCTCAAATCTCATCACCATCGGCATCATTGCTATTTCGATGCTCATCTTTTCAACCTTTACTTTGCTCGCCTTCAACCTGACGAACTTCCTCAAAATCTGGGAAGACAAAATCGAGGTCATCGCCTACCTGAAGCGAGGAACCCCTTCCAGCGAGGTGGAGCCCCTCTTAAAAAAGACTCGCCTCCTCGAAGGGGTGGAGACGGTGAGATATGTCTCCCCCTATGATGCCATGGGCTTTATGGAAACGAAGTTGGGGGGGCAGAAAAACCTTCTCGAAGGGATTCAGCCAGCGGTCCTTCCGCCTTCTTTCGAAATTCAAATGAAGAAGGATTATCGGAATTCCACAAAGATTAAAGAGGTGGTCGCCCATTTGAAAGAGATTCCGCAATTCGAGGAAATTCAATATGGACAGGAGTGGGTGGAGACCTTTTCTGTCCTCGTCCACATCCTACGTCTCACTCAATGGATACTGGGAGGGCTTCTCCTGATTGCGGTCGTTTTCATCACCTCCAACACCCTCCAATTAACCATCTCCTCCCGTCGGGAAGAGATCGAAGTGATGCACTGGGTGGGGACAAGCCCCAGCTTTATCCGAATCCCCTTCTATTTGGAAGGACTCATTCAAGGCTTCCTTGGAGGAGGATTGGCGATCCTCTTCCTTTTTTTATTACATCAAGGGCTTTTTCTCTACATCCCTCCATCGATGCAAGCGTGGTTGGCAAAGATTCCTGTCCTTTTTTTACCACTGGAGACCATCGCCTGGATATTATTGGGGGGAATGGTTCTTGGTTTTTTTGGCAGCTTCGTCGCCTCGATGAGGGTTCTAAAATATAAATGAAAGGATCTTTGAGTAGAAGATGGATCGAGGTATGGATCGGATGTTTCCTGATAGGATGGATGTTTTCCTTTGGGACGCCTGACCTTTGGGCTGTCCGGACCGATCAGATTGAGAAGGACATCACTCAAAAAAAGGAGAACCTTAAAGACATCAAAAAAGAAATCTCCGTAACCAAGAAGAAGGAAAAGGAGATTCGGGGAAAAGAATCCTCTATCCTTGGAAACCTCCATCTCCTGGAAGTTGAGCTTTATCAGAAGGAGAAAGAATTAAAGCAGATGGAGACGCAGGTGGTCCAAACCCAGGAGAGACTTCGTCAGACAAAACACCAGATCGTCATGCTCAGCAAAGGAATGGAGCGGACCAAAGAGGAACTCTTTTCCAGGCTGATCGCCCTTTATAAGATGGGAAGGATTCCTGCCGAGGGTTTCCTTCTCACTTCGCAATCTTACCTCGATCTATTGAGGCTTGACAAATATTTACGGGTCATTATTGATTACGATGCGCGCCTGGTCGAGACCCATCGTTATCAAATGGCCTTGAAAGGGCGATATCAGGACGAATTGATTCAGGATCAGGTCCAATGGCAGCGAAATATTTCTGAGATAGAGAAGAAAAAGAAGGAGATCACAAAGGTCAGTGGAGAGAAACGGGCGCTGCTCAAGTCCATTCAGAATCAGAAGGTGGTCACCCAGAAGGTCATTGTGGAATTAGAAGAGAGGGCAAAGGGGCTTCAAACGTTCATTGATAAACTGGAGCGGGAGAAAAGCCTTCTGGCTTACGGGAAATCGAAACATGAAACCCTCAAGGGGAAGTTAACCCCGCCTGTTCATGGGAAAGTGCTCAGCTTATTTAAAGAGAAAGGACAGAATGGGATTGAAATCAAAGCCCCGATGGGAGCCGAGATTCGAGCGGTCCTCTCCGGGAAAGTTCTCTATGCCGATTGGTTCAAAGGGTTTGGAAATATTGTGATCATCGATCATGGAGATCATACCTTCACCGTTTCCGGCTACTGTTCTGAATTATTGAAGAAACCTGGAGACGCTGTTTCCCAGGGGGAAGCGATCGCCCTGGTAGGGAGCGCTGGATCATTGAAAGGTTCTTGCCTCTATTTCGAAATTCGCCATCACGGGAAACCTCAGGATCCCATGGGATGGCTCTCTCATTTAGATCGAGTCGTTTCCCTTCCTGAGGAGGATAAAAAAGGAAAGAAGGGATACTAAAGGAGGATGATATGTCTGAATGGAAAAGAATCGGAAATTTTAAAATAGTTTTGGTAATCTTTGCGGTCTTCCTCATCGGAGTCCTCATCGGGTCGGGCCGATCTCAAAAGGTTTCAGCCCTTTCCAATAGTATGTATGAAGACCTGAAGGTTCTTACGGATGTCATCGGTCTCATTCAGAAGGATTATGTCGAGGAGACGAAATCAAAAGACCTGGTCTACGGGGCCATCAAAGGGATGCTGGAAACCTTAGACCCCCACTCCGCCTTCATGCCGCCCAATATGTTTAAAGAGATGCAGGAAGAGACAAAAGGTCGGTTTGAAGGATTGGGAATCGAGATCACCATTAAGGATAGTATTCTCACCGTGGTCTCTCCCATCGAAGATACTCCCGCCTACAAGGCTGGGATCCTGGCCGGAGATCAGATTATTAAAATCGACGGAGAATCGACGAAAAATTTCACCCTGATGGATAGCGTGAAACGACTGCGAGGCCCAAGAGGAAGCAAAGTCACAATCACCATCATGCGGGAGGGCTTCACCAAACCTAAAGATTTCACATTGGTCCGGGATGTCATCCCCGTCCGAAGTGTCCGCCATGAGTTGTTAGAAAAAAATTACGGGTATATTCGCCTCTCCCAATTTCAAGAAAAGACAGACGGTGAATTTGAGAAAGCGATGAAGGCATTGGAGGAGGAGAGCAAGGGAACCCTGAAAGGTTTGGTCCTCGATCTTCGGAACAACCCAGGAGGCCTTTTGGATCAAGCCGTCAAAATATCAGACCGCTTCATCGACTCGGGTCTGATTGTTTCTGTGGAAGGAAGAAAAGAGGATCAGAAAATGAAATTTTACGCTCACCCCGGTGGGAATATTTCTCGTTATCCACTAGTCGTCTTGGTCAACGGCGGAAGCGCCAGCGGTTCAGAGATCGTGGCGGGCGCCATTCAGGACCAGGGCCGTGGCATACTCGTCGGGACTCAGACCTTTGGCAAGGGATCGGTTCAAACCATCATCCCATTGAAGGATGGATCTGGTTTGAGGCTGACCACTGCAAGATACTTCACCCCCGGTGGTCGTTCCATCCAGGCCAAAGGGATTGTTCCTGATATCATCGTCAAACCTTTACGGCCTGAGGATGAGAAGGAAGCCATTATCCCCAAGCTCCCTACGGAAAAGGATTTGGAGAGACATCTGATGGATGTGGAGAAGGGAGCGCCCAAGGAGAAAGAAAAACCAAAGAAGGAAGAGGTGAAGGAGAAGAAACCGGTGGATCATCAACTGGAACGAGCCCTGGAGCTCCTCAAAAGTTGGGATATTTTTAAAAATATAGCCAAAGGGGTTAAATAGTAGGGAACGGTTTGGCTCCGCCCCAGAGGGAAACCGTTCCCTACAGGATCTCACGAAAGGGTTTTACAGGGTTGGATGGCTAAGTGCTTCGATTCGCAAATACGATCACGTATCCTCATGCTGCGAATTGAAATAATTGCTCACTCAGCACTAAGTCCTGAGTAAATA
>PEUO01000020.1:484-6512 GCA_002780715.1 Deltaproteobacteria bacterium CG03_land_8_20_14_0_80_45_14 | reverse complement strand
CAGAAGCATCAGGGGGCAACAGAAAGAATGTTTGAGGAAATCAGACCATTCATTAGAGAGATTTCAGAATAGGGAGACTTAAGGAAAATTGGAATATTGGAATGATGTAATGATGTCACCCATTCTTCCAATATTCCATTATTCCAACATTCCAAGATGAATCGTCGCATCGACCGACTCCTTTATCAAAAACAGAAATCCATTGGGGAAAGAATGCTTCTTTTTCCCCTTTACCTCCTCTCTTTACCTTATGGAGGGGCTGTTCGGGCAAGATCTCTCTTCTATTCCCTTGGTCTATTGAAAACAAAAACTCTTCCCTGTCCAGTCATCAGTGTGGGAAACATCACCGTGGGAGGAACAGGAAAGACTCCTTTAGTAATGACCTTAGCAAAAGGGTTGATGGACAGGGGAATTCATGTAGCCATTTTAAGCAGGGGGTATAAAGGAAAGAAGACCTCTGAACCAGTGGTGAGCGATGGCAAGACCATCTTTCTCTCACCGGAAGAATCTGGGGATGAACCTTTTTTGATGGCTCAGGCTTGCAAGGGCATTCCCGTCCTGGTTGGCAAAGATCGATTCCTAAATGGCCGGATCGCTCTTCAACGATTTGGTGTGAAAGGGTTATTACTGGACGATGGCTATCAGCATCTTCCGCTCTATCGAGATATCAATATCCTGCTCATCGACTCACACATCGGTTTTGGAGACGATACCCTTCTGCCGAGAGGGATTCTAAGGGAACCTTTATCTCAACTTCGCAGGGCCGATCTCTTCCTTCTCACCAAAGTGGAGGATCCTGAGGGCTATCAACCTTTGGAGAAAAAAATCCATGAAATTCATCCCTCAGCACAGGTGTTTCACTGCCATTACGAACCGGTGAGTCTGGTGGGCCCTAAGGAGGAGCAAGAAGAGGTTTATTCCTTGAAGGGAAAGAAAATACTCGCTCTTTCCGGGGTCGCTGACCCCCAATTCTTCTCTTCCATGCTAAGGAAGTCCGGAATGAAGATTGTTAGAGAAGCGATTTTCCCAGATCACCATCTTTACACCAATAAAGATTTATCTTCCGTAGAAGAGAAAAGTAAGAGAGTCGATTGCATTGTCACAACGGAGAAGGATATGGTAAAATTAAAGAAATTAAATATTGATCGCCTTCCCATTCGAGCTCTTCGAATTGAAGTGAAGATATGGGAGGAAAAAGAATTTTATCAAAGGGTCTTGGAGATTTTTTGAAAATCCCCCCTCTCCCCCCCTTGTAGGGAACGGTTTCAAACCGTTCCCTACTGGGGTTGGGGGGATTAAAAGGAGAATCAAGAGGATGAGGGAACTCGTTAAAATATTCGATACCACTTTACGCGATGGAGAGCAATCCCCCGGGGCGACCATGAACATCGCCGAAAAGGTAAGGATTGCTGAGCAATTGGAAAAATTGAATGTCGACATCATCGAAGCCGGTTTTCCCATCTCTTCAGAGGGAGACTTTGAGGCGGTCAAAACCATTTCGCGTACCATTAAACGGTCAGAAGTGGCGGCATTGGCCCGCACGAATCCTAAAGATGTCGATCGCGCTTGGGAGGCAGTGAAGGGAGCTAAGTCTCCCAGGCTCCACATATTCGTCTCGACCTCCGACATCCATCTCAAACACCAGTTGAAGAAATCAAAAGAAGAAGTGATTCGGATTGCTGCCCGCTCTGTTGCGAGAGCAAAACGATATACCCCCAATATCGAATTCTCAGCCATGGATGCCACCCGAAGCGATATCGACTTCCTCTCAGCGGTCATGGAAGCGGCCGTCCAGTCAGGGGCAACCACGATCAACATCCCGGACACGGTCGGCTATGCCATTCCTTCAGAGTTCGGGGCCCTCATTCGAACCCTCAGGCAGAAGGTTCGGGGAATAGAAAAGGCGATCTTGAGTGTCCACTGTCATAATGATCTTGGCCTGGCAGTGGCAAATTCACTGGTTGCCGTTCAGAACGGCGCCAGACAGGTGGAGTGTACGATCAATGGAATTGGTGAGAGGGCGGGCAATGCCTCCCTTGAAGAGGTGGTCATGGCGATTCGTACCCGGAAGGACTTGCTCCCCTTTCACACCCGGGTCTTTCCCAAGCATCTCTTTACTACAAGCCGTCTGGTCTCGAAGATCACCGGAATGGCCGTTCAACCCAACAAGGCAATCGTAGGGGCCAATGCTTTCGCCCACGAATCCGGGATTCATCAGGATGGCATCCTGAAAGAGAAACTGACTTATGAAATCATGACACCTGAATCGGTGGGGATCTCAAAAAGTTCTCTCGTACTTGGGAAACTCTCCGGTCGGCATGCCTTCAGGGAAAGATTGAAAGATCTGGGATATCGACTTTCTACGGCAGACCTGGAGCTTGCCTTCAGACAATTCAAACAACTCGCTGATAAAAAACGCGAGATCTATGATGAGGATATTGAGTCGATCGTCGTGGAGGAAATTCTCCGAGTGCCTCGCCGTTTTAAATTGGTCTATATCAATGTCATTGCCGGAAATGTCACCGTCCCCACGGCTACGGTTCAGATGGAGGTGGATGGTCAACTCATGCTGGAGGCAGGCTTTGGAGATGGACCTGTGGATGCCACCTTCAAAACGATCAAGAAGATCACACGGACTAAATCAAAGCTCTTACAGTTTGCCATCAACGCCATTACCATTGGAACAGAGGCTCAAGGAGAAGTGACGGTCAAACTGGAGGAGAAGGGTCAAACCGTAATCGGTCAGGGGGCGGACACGGATGTGATCGTAGCCAGTACCAAGGCTTATATCAACGCCCTCAATAAGATGGAATTCAGAAAACAGAAATTGGTGGGGATGTAGACGTTAAGAAAAGGTTAAGGGGAAGGTTAAGGTTTAGGTTGAGGGTAAAGACTTAATATTTCTCAACCTTAACCTCATCCTCAACCTTCATTCTTTTTCCAAAAATAGGTAGGATATGAAAAAGAATGCTCCGATGACGATCACGGAAAAAATTCTGGCTGCCCATGCAGGGAAAAAACGAGTTTCTCCTGGTAAACTTCTCAATGTCCGAATCGACCTCGCCCTCGGCAACGACATCACCGCCCCCCTTGCCATCAAAGCCTTCAAAGAGATCGGCGCAAAAAAGGTCTTTCATCGGGATCGGGTCGTCTTAGTTCCTGATCACTTCACGCCGGCGAAGGATATCCTCTCTGCGGAACAGTGTAAGATCCTCAGGGAGTTTGCAAAGGCCCAACGCCTCACCCATTTTTTTGAAATCGGGGAATGTGGGATCGAACACGCCCTACTCCCAGAAAAGGGTTTGGTCTTACCTGGAGAGGTGGCTATCGGCGCTGACAGTCATACCTGCACCTACGGAGCCCTCGGCGCCTTTTCAACGGGTGTGGGCAGCACAGACCTTGCTGCCGCCATGGCAACAGGAAAGCTCTGGTTTAAGGTTCCAGAGAGCTTCAAACTCATCTATTATGGGAAAATTAATTCCTGGGTTTCTGGAAAGGACTTAATCCTTTTCACCATCGGTGACATTGGCGTTGATGGAGCCCTCTATCAGGCCATGGAGTTTTGTGGAGAGGCCATCCAAAAACTTTCCATGGCAAGCCGATTCACGATGGCCAATATGGCCATCGAGGCCGGGGCAAAGAATGGAATCATTGAACCGGATGAAACCACTCTCCAGTTCGTCAAACCCAGAGCCAAGAGACCCTATCGAATTTATCGAAGTGATCGAGAAGCAAACTATGCAGAGGCGCGAGAATATAATGTCTCAAAAATTTTTCCACAAGTCGCACTTCCACACATCCCATCGAATGTGAAGGATGTCAGAGAGATTGGAAAGATCGAGATCGATCAGGTCATCATCGGCTCTTGTACCAATGGTCATCTCGATGATCTTCGTGTGGCCGCCAAGATATTAAAGGGAAAAAAGACCGCTCCTTCCTTGCGCCTCATCATCATTCCTGCCACTCCGGAGATTTACCATCAGGCATTGAGGGAAGGACTTTTCGAAATATTTCTTTCGGCAGGGGCTGTGATCAGTCCGCCCACCTGCGGTCCCTGCCTGGGTGGGCATATGGGCGTCTTGGCTGAAGGGGAAAAGGCATTGGCCACCACGAATCGTAATTTTCGAGGGAGAATGGGGCATTCCCAGAGCGAGGTTTATCTCTCCAGTCCAGCAGTGGCCGCTGCCAGTGCCATCAAAGGATGGATCTGTCATCCTGATGAAATCATGAAAAAAGGATTCAAGGGGTCCAGGGTTCAAGGAGTCAAGTGAGATCAAATAAAGAAAGGAAAGTAGGGGTTAAGGATTTCTGGGAAGCCAATGAGGTTTTTTATATTCACTCGAATCCTTGAATCCTCGAATCCTTGAACCCTTATTAGCAACATCACAGGGGAAGAACCAGATACGATGAAGATTGAAGGAAGAATCTGGAAATTTGGATCAGATGTCGATACGGATGCTATTATCCCTGCCCGTTACCTGAATCAGTCTGATGCCAAAGAACTGGCAAAACATGCGATGGAGGATGAACGGCCTGAGTTTTCTCAGAAAGTCAAAAAAGGAGACATTCTTTTGGCTGAAAAGAATTTCGGTTGTGGTTCATCCCGGGAACATGCACCCCTCGCCTTGAAGGCAGTGGGGATCTCATGTATTATTGCAAAGAGTTTTGCAAGGATCTTTTACCGGAATGGACTTAACCTCGGACTTCCCCTCCTCGAATCCTCAGAGGCTTCTGAGGCGATCCATGAAGGGGATCGGGTTCGAGTGAACCTCACCACTGGCGAGATCTTCGACCTCACCCAAAAGAAGAAGTTTTTTGCAAAACCCATCCCGGCCTTTATGCAGGATTTAATCAAGGATGGGGGTTTGATCCGGCACCTTCGAAAAAAGAGGCTGAAGGGGAACAGATAATGTCAAATGCCAAAGTTCAAATTTGACATTTGATGGTCTCTTAAAAAGTTAGAAAATTGCCATTTTTCAAAAACTGCTAAATGATTTAAGGTAGTTATGAAAGCAATTTTCGTTTTTTTGACTTTTTACGAATGCATCACATTTGGATTTTGAAATTTGACATTCTTGTAAATTTCCCTCTTGACAACATCCCCTTTTTTCCCTATTAAATAAAAAATAACGTGTTCGTGTCACGTGAATCGTGTTAGTGAAAAATTAAAATCTATCACCCGTCACCAACACGAGTCACCAGCACCAATCACTCAGGGGATGGAGGAGTCCATGAAGAAAGAGAAATACAATGTCGCTGTGGTAGGGGCCACCGGTGCAGTGGGAAATGAAATGGTCGCTATCTTAGAGGAGAGAAACTTCCCGGTGGATAAGTTGAAACTTCTTGCCTCCACACGGGGTGCGGGCAAAAAGATGGAGTTTAAAGGAAAGTCTTATACGGTTGAGGTGTTGGACGAGAACTCCTTCACTGGAGTAGATATCGGCCTCTTCTCTGCAGGAGGTTCGGTAAGCGAAAAGTTTGCCCCCATCGCGGGAAAAGCAGGCTGTGTGGTGATTGACAATACCAGCGCCTTTCGGATGAACCCTGAAGTCCCTCTTGTGGTTCCAGAGGTGAACGCTCATGCGATTGCTCAGTATCCAAAAAAGAATATCATCGCCAACCCAAACTGTTCCACCATCCAGATGGTGGTCGCGCTGAAGCCCATTCACGATGTCGCCCGGATCAAAAGGGTGGTGGTCTCCACCTATCAGGCAGTCTCTGGAACGGGAAAGAGAGCGATCAAAGAATTGGAGACCCAGGTTCTTGCCATCTACAACCAGCAGGAGATCAAGAAGGAGGTCTATCCCCATCAGATCGCCTTCAACTGTCTTCCTCACATCGATGTCTTCTTGGACAACGGTTACACCAAAGAGGAGATGAAGATGGTCAATGAGACGAAGAAGATCATGGAGGATAATTCAATCGGTGTGACCGCTACGACCGTGAGGGTTCCTGTCTTCTACGGCCATTCCGAATCCGTCAATATCGAGACAGAAAAGAAATTGAAAGCGGATGAGGTAAGAAAGAT
>PEUO01000020.1:0-450 GCA_002780715.1 Deltaproteobacteria bacterium CG03_land_8_20_14_0_80_45_14 | reverse complement strand
TCCGAATGGAATCAATATGTGGATCGTTTCGGACAATATCCGGAAGGGCGCTGCGCTCAATGCCGTCCAAATTGCTGAAATCCTGATCCAGAAGTACCTATAGCAGGATTCTGAATAAGTCTTTGTAAACTCCTTCTTGTCATTCCTGTGCAAACAGGAATCCAGTTCTTTGTATATAGTTCCCTGCTTTCGCAAGGATAAGCCTGGACTCCCGCTTGCGCGGGAGTGACGCACAAACTGGGTTTTAAGAACTTGTCAAAAAAATCAATCTCAAAAGGAGGTCAAGTGATGAAAAGACAAAAAGGAATTTGGTTTTTGATTTCTCTTCTGACCACGATCTCATTGGTCTGGACAATTCCCGGGATTGCGGCTGAGAAATCTTATAAGATTGGAGTCAACCTTGAGTTCACCGGGCCTTGGGCAGAGGTGACCAAGACCGTAAGAAATGCC
>PEUO01000224.1:2560-22796 GCA_002780715.1 Deltaproteobacteria bacterium CG03_land_8_20_14_0_80_45_14 | reverse complement strand
GGACTGCTGGGAGGGCTGAATTTCGCCAGCCCCCAAGATAGAAGGTTCCATCTATGATGTAAAAATGCATTGCATTTTTACAAAATTGATGTAAAATTGATTCATGGGCGAGAAAGAAACCCTCATTCATCGACTTCTTCACTGTCCGGACCGGTCATTTTTCCTTTTTGGCCCGCGCGGCACCGGTAAAAGCACTTGGCTGCGACAGGTTTTTCCGGAGGCAGTGCGGTTCGATCTCCTCGACACATCTCTCTACCTCGAATTAAGCCGCGAGCCACATCGGCTTGAGGCTCTCATCGGCAAACGGCCTTCAAAAAGTTGGATCGTACTGGACGAAATCCAGAAGATTCCCAGTCTGCTTGACGAAGTCCATCGGCTTATGGAAACCCGACGATGGCGATTCGCTCTCTGCGGCTCCTCCGCACGAAAGCTGCGTCGGGGCGGAGCAAACCTGTTAGGGGGGCGAGCTATCACACTCGACTTGGAAGGTTTTTCAGCCATCGAGCTGGGCGCCGCCTTCGATCTGGAATTTTCCCTGAACTGGGGATTTCTTCCATTTGTCCAACTTGAACACCACAATGCTGCAGATATTCTGGAAGCGTATGTCAACACCTACCTCAAAGAGGAGATCCGTGAAGAGGGTCTTGTCCGGAACGTTCCACCGTTTCTACGTTTCCTGAACGTGGCTGGTCAGCTTAACGGGCAATCAGTTCACGGACAGAACATCGCCCGGGAGTCCTCATTACCGCGAAGCACGGTTGATACGTATTTTTCCATTCTGATCGATACTCTCCTCGGCCATTTTCTACCGGCTTGGCGCCCTGGGCTCAAAGTGCGCGAAGCTGCCCATCCAAAATTCTACTGGTTTGATCCAGGAATAGCACGAGCCGCTGCCGGCATGATTCGTGAACCCGCAGACCGGCTCTGGCAGGGGGCAGCGCTGGAAACCCTGATCTTTCACGAATTGCGCGTATACAACGAGATTAGCCGCAAAAAGCGGCCGTTGGCTTATTACCGGACTGCTTCTGGGGTAGAGATCGATTTCATTATTGAATCTAGTAAGCGGCATGCCGGCGCCCCAGCCCATCTTGTTGCCATCGAAGTCAAGCGGAGTGAAAAGTGGAATCGGAGCTGGGAATCCGCCCTCAGGGATCTTGCCGGTCAGGAAGGTGTCAAGGTGGATCGTTTGGTCGCTGTCTATACCGGTACCCGGGCATATCATTTCGAAGGGCTTGAGGTCTTGCCGGTTTCCGATTTCCTCCAAAGTCTGTATCAGGGAAAGATTTTCTAAGCATAAGTTGCTGGTGATCTGACCCCTTTAATGATTTGAGTACAACGAACTTCATTTCATTCTCAATCCCAATGGTGCATATGACCCCGATTTCCCCGGCGAAACCTTCCGCGTCCTGAAAGAAAAGGAGGAGAAACAGTACGGCGAATACCGCATCCCCTACCTAAAGGGCAAACCACTTCATCAAGCATTTACCAAGATTTTGGTTTATGGATCCTCGTGCCTGGTATCCGGTCAGGAAGCTGGGAAGCTTTAAGAGTTTCGGTCCTAATTGGTCTCACGAAATTTGGAAAAAAGAAATGGGGTCAAATCTTTATCCTTGACTTTGCTAAAAACCTCGTTGTCATCCATAAGTTGCGGCCTGGCAAGGTCGCGTAGTCTTGTAGGTGAGAAGCCTACTCAGGTAGCCGTTAGCCATGGGCCGACACAGGGCGGGAGAAGCCATGACAACGCGACTGATCCGTTTGACACAGAAGGAGTGACCTTCGTGGAGGACTCAAGCTGGGAGCCGGATGGTGTAACGCACCACGTCCGGTTCTGCTAGGGACCGGAAGTAACGGTTGGATGGTTGAGATCGTGTGGCGCCGCCGGGAAACCAGGCGGCAACAGAGAAGACAAACATCAACCTGTACCACTCGGAGAACCCGGTCTACTCACCAAAAGTTGACCGTTTCTAAATGCGAATAGCTAAATTTAACTTATGATTGAGTTGTTAAGTCAATGAGTTATTGTGGCATTAAGCTGATCTTTTGCGATTCTGAAATTAATCCACTCGGTGCCTTGTCTGCCTGTTTCTGGTACCGCCTATTGAGGCCACTTTGCAATATTCCCACATTTGTGGTAACATTATTTTTGGAGGTGAGGAAAATGAAGTTTGTAGGTGTCAGAGAGTTCAAGCAGGATGTGGTGAAATACTTAAATGAGGGGAACGAGATTGTCGTCATGAAGCGTAAGAAACCGATCGCCCGCCTTACCCCTGTCCAGAAAAATAGTGCGGAGATCATCCTCCTTGAGATCGGAAGGGTCCTTAACGAAGCGGAGGTCTCCAAAAAAGAGGCGCTCAAAGCATTGGATCGTGCCAGGCGGGAGATCTATGGCTAAGGTCGTCATTGATGCCAATGTGATCATCTCGGCTGCCTTTGGAGGAAAGCCCCTGGAAGCTGTTGTTCGGAGCTTGGAGGATCACGAGGTCTATCTCTCAGACACTATCAAACAAGAGCTCCAAGGAGTCATTTCGGAGCTTTCGAAAAAACTTTCAAAGGAGCAAATTTTATTTATTCAAGAGAAAATTCAACAATTGTTATCTTTGGCGAAGCGCATTTCTATTTCAACTCATGTATTTTTATCAAGGGATGCTAAGGATGACCATTATCTTTCACTATGTAAAGAGGCGAAAGCGGATTTTCTAATCACCGGAGACAAGGATCTTCTGAGCGTTTCTCAGGAAAATCTCATAAAAAATGGGATTTCATGCCTGATTGTTTCACCCCAAGATTTTTTGGAAAAAGTTTCCTGAGGAAAATGAACTTATCCCCTAAGAAAGTCAAAAGGGTTAGGCAACGGAAATACGGTATTTTTTTTCCTTTCCATGGCCAGATTCAAGTGAGAAATCAGCTGAATGTCGCTGTAAACGAAGCGGGAACGTAGTTGAAAATTTACACTTATTATCCACTACTTTCATATGGCAATAGTAAAATGGCGGGTCGGACCGAACCAAGCCATTAGAATGACATTATCTCCCAGGATATGTTTGGCATAGCGACCACTTTTACTTCCCCGCCGAAAATCCTAAGACAAAGACGGCCAACCCCAATACCCCCTGGAAGGAAATTGTGAACCCTGCCACACCTCTTATGCTTCGGACAGCGTCTTCCTTTTGAAGCAACCTTCCATTATCGAACTTTGCGAGAGCTGTCACGATTGGTTGAAACATACAAGCCACCCCATGGGAGAAAAGGTTGTCGACACGCTAAATAAAAATAATACCATGCAGTTGGTCCTCAACCCTGAAGGTAAATACCAGAAGCAGATTCCATTCCCTAAAGACTTTGGATTTTTCTCCAACCTCTCCGTTGATACGAGCATCACAACGGATATCAGGGGGACCATCTATATTGTTGACGAGAATGGAGCGGCATCGTCGTTCTCGGAAAAGATGGCTCTTTTGTAGGACGGCAGTTGAGCATGGGCTGGAATGAAGGTCTCTTTTATTATCTCTTTTGATTTTTGGCCTTTTCCGTGGTAAAAATAATGTATGAGTTGACTCGAATCATAGAAGGAGGAAGGTACGATGAAGTGTTATGTCTGTGCAAAGCAGGGAGTGGATAAGGATGCCGTGGCGATTTGCATCGTCTGCGGGATGGGACTCTGCCTGGGGCATGCCTTTAAGGAAGAGTTATTGGTGAGGGATATTATTAATTGGGGATTCGGAGAGGAACGAATCGAATATCCGCATACCCTCCCTCGGTTCATCTGTGCAGAGTGTAAATTAGCCATTGAGCAGAGGAAAAAAGTGGAAAGGAAATAAGAAGTTCGTAGTAGGGGCAATTCATGAATTGCCCCTACAGAGTTCGGAGAAAAAAATAAATCTCATTGAAAAAAAGTTGTTTTTTCCCAAGGGATTATCAATAATAATCCTATGAAGAAAAAAATTTTGGTCGTTGAAGATGAAGAGAGCCTGAGGCTTCTCTATGAAGAAGAGTTGAAGGCAGAGGGGTATGAGGTTCTTACTGCCGGGAATGGAAGGGAAGCCATTCAACAGTTGGAGACGGGGAAACCCGATCTGATCATCCTCGACATTGTCATGCCTGTGATGGATGGGATGGAAACCTTAGGCCGGATTGTCAGCAAGGAGAGAAAGATCCCCATCATCCTCAATACCTCTTATTCAGGGTACCAGCAGGATTTTATGAGTTGGGCAGCCGATGCCTATGTGACGAAGTCCCATGACCTCACTGAATTAAAAAAGAAGATCCGAGAACTTTTAGAAAAGGGTAAGACCCGGTGAAAAAAGTCCTGGCCATGATTTTAGCAGGCGGCCGAGGGGAAAGGCTCTATCCTCTCACTCGGGATCGAGCCAAACCCGCTGTTCCTTTTGGCGCCATTTATCGGATCATTGACTTCACTCTTTCCAACTGTCTCCATTCTGGCATGCGCCGCATCTATGCCCTCACCCAATATAAATCGACCTCTCTCTCACGCCACATCCAATTGGGATGGAACATCCTCTCAGCCCCTCTGGGAGAGTTCATCGAGGCGATTCCCGCCCAGCAGAGAATTGATGAGCACTGGTATCAAGGGACTGCCGATGCGATTTTTCAAAACATCTACACCTTACAAGTGGAGAGGCCTGACCTGGTATTGATCCTCTCCGGTGATCACATCTATAAAATGGACTATCGGAAGATGATCGCCTTCCACCTGGAGAAAGGAGTGGATTTAACGGTCGCTGCCATACGGATGGATCGAAAGCTTTCCAGAGAATTTGGCGTGATCGAGGTAGACGGGGATTGGCGAATCGTTGGTTTTCAAGAGAAACCCGAAGAACCCAAAACGATTCCTGGAGACCCAGGGGGGATCCTGGCCTCTATGGGAATCTATGTTTTCAATACTGAGGTGTTGGTGAGACGATTGATTGAGGACGCTCGATCTGACTCGAGCCATGATTTTGGTAAAGATATCATTCCCATAATGATTGGAAAAGATCAAGTCTTCGCTTTCGATTTCAGACAAGGAGATCGCGGAGGGACGGGGTATTGGAGGGATGTGGGATCGATCGATGCCTATTATGAGGCGAACATGGATCTGATCTCCGTCATCCCTCAACTCAATCTCTATGATTCCCAATGGCCCATCCTGACCTATCAACCCACCTCTCCACCTGCCAAAACGGTCTGGATCGAAGAGGGGAGGGTGGGGACGGCTCTCAATTCGATCATCTCAAATGGTTGCATTATCAGCGGTGGAAACGTCAAGCGATCCATCCTCTCACCTAACGTGACCGTTCATAGCTTTGCAGAGATCGAGGATTCTATCCTCCTGGAAGGGGTGGATGTCGGAAGGAAGACGAAGATCAAGAGAACGATCATCGACAAAGAGGTTCAGATCCCTCCAGGGATGGAGATCGGCTACCATCAGGATGAAGATGAGAAGCGATTCACAGTGACCGCCTCAGGGATTGTGGTGGTTCCCAAAGGAATCAGACTTTAATGACTTCGGATGATTGCTATGAAGGTTACGATACCATGAATCTCGTCACCTAATTGGAGTTGTTCTTATTTCCCTGACTTTTATCGAGCGCTTACAGTAGCCCTTGTCAAAATAAAAGAGAAAAAGGAAAACTAAAACATAACTTGGATGATTTATTTTATAGCTTCTTTAATAAAGATAATGCGTATCATAAAATATCAAGGGAAAGGATTTTCCTATCTTTTAAATTTACGTAACCGTTATGAGTAATTCTTAAATGTGGAATTGCGGGAGATCCGAGAGTATCTATGGTGAGGACAGGTTTTTCCCATTTTACTCCATTTTCACAAAGAGATTCCTCAAGTTTTTTAATTTCTTCTCTCACTGTCTCCATCGATTTTAAAGAATAGACACCACAGAGTGGGGCCGGAAATTCCGCCACAACTTCACTGCCTATAGCATAGACGCCACCACCTCTAATCCCCTTGAGTCTCTCAATAACTGTTTCTATCGATTTGGTATCACTTCCCACGACAATCATATCCGGTGTATCCCAGGCCATAGTAGTTCCATAAGATCCTCTTTGAAGGCCAAAACCTTTAAGAAATCCTGTGAAAGCCTTTCCACTTCCTAACCGATCGATTGCCATAACCATGATGACATCTTGGATTTCCTCGGGGGCTGAGAGATCGATGATCTTTTCTTTTGTAACAAGTCTTGTTACAAATTCAATCACTCTTGCCTTTCCTTGCCTTGGAATTTGTGGAAAGGCGAGGCCTGGAATTCTTACCGTGTTGAACATATGATCTGGAAAAGTAACCTTTTGCGGTTCAACCATTGCTCTGCCATCTTTGAAAATGATCTTTCCATTACACATCACCAATTGAGGCGAAAATTCTTTATGTGATGGAATTATCACAATATCCGCGATCTTTCCAATCGAAAGCGATCCGATCAGATGATCGAGATGGAAATGCTCTGCTACATTGATAGTCACCATCTGATAGGCTAAACCTGGTGGAACCCTAAGTTCCATCATCCTTTTCAGTGAGGCATCGAGATAACCTTCCTCAAGGAATCCTTCTGGATCAACCCCATCTGTTGAAAGAATTAACCTCCTAAAATCGATCTTCTCTTGGAAAATACCTTTTACACCGGATAATTCTTTTCTTATGGCTCCTTCCCTGATCATCACCCAGTAACCAAGCCTCAATCTTTCCATGACCTCATCCTCTGTAATGGGCTCATGGTCAGAAGAGGCGCCAAAACAGGTGTAGGCCTGAAGCTTTCTCCCTGTTGCTCCTGCGGTGTGCCCTTCCACTTGCTTGCCAAGACTGAGCGCCAGCGAGGCAAGTTCTCTCACCCTCTCTCCCTGTTGACCTTCTAAGAAGATGTTTCCCCAGTATATTTCACCTACGCCGAGACATTTTGGATCTTTCAGCAGATGTAGAACTTCCTCATTGAGAGGAGCATTTATTTCCTCAGAGGGGGTAAGACCACAGAGAGGAGGTAGTGTGTAATAAAATCTTATGGGTTGATCTTTAAGTCCCCGTACAAAATATTCTATCCCTTCTTTTCCGGCAATCGTACCGAATTCTATAGCTTCCATGACAACTGTTGTGACACCACTCGGGATAACATATCTTATATATTCCTCTATTCCTGATCTGCTCAGGTGAGTATGGCCGTCGATAAGGCCAGGGAGAAGAACCATATCATGAGCATCGATTACAAGCATATCCTCTTTTTTTGGAAAGTCATGATAAGGTCCTATGTAAGTGATGACTCCGTCTTCGATCCAAATCGACTGTTGATCAATAAATTCTCTGGTAAAAACATTAAAGATTGTGCCATTGGTGATAACAGTGTCAGGCGAATCTTCCCCTAAAATCATTCCACTTATCACCTTTTTATTCTTTACGCCATCCATATTGTACTTCATAACAAAAATCCAAACTTTTTGTCAAATGCCAAGAGTTTTTTCTTGATAAGGTTTCCATAAACTTAATAGCCTTGGGGGCGATTTTAGCACTCATTGTATTAAAACTATTTAGAGGACGATGAATGGTATTTTTAAGTTTCTAAATTTATTAACCCCATATTTTAATATTCTCGAACCAACGATAAATATTGACCTATATTCCCATAGGCATTTAAACCTTAAGAAATATTCTTAGGAATTTACTCCTCTGGTCTATATGCTTTCTGAAAAGATCAAGACCGATAAGTTATGTTTTGACCGATGCATGAAAGTCAAATAAAAACCAGCCGAATAAAACGTCTCGATTTATGAAATTTCCGAATTTTATTCGAGATAAGATAATGATTGCTTTAACATTTATTTAATAAACTAATTATTTTAGATAATTAGAATAATTTTAAAAAAAAACCTTGACAAAAAAATCAACTTTTATATTATGAAATTTGTTATAATTTCCGAATTAAATTTATTAAAGCTTTAAATAATCCTATAACTATATGAAAAAAAAGCCGAAATTTATTCAAAATAATGTTAATGAAAACCAAGAATCCGAAAAAAAGAAAAAGATATTAACATCCGCAATTAAAATAATTGGGGATAAAGGTTACCAAAATGCTACGATTGCTGAAATAGCTAAAGATGCAGGTATAGGGGATGCCACGATTTACGAATATTTTAAAAGCAAAGAAGATCTACTTTTGGCGATCCCTGTAGAAATTACCAAAGAACTCATCCCCCTAATCAATGATCATATGATGGGTATCAAAGGGGCTTTGAATAAACTCAGGAAGTTCATCTGGTGGTGGCTTAATTATGTTGAGAAAAACCCCGGATATGGCTCCATTGTCTTACTTGAGTTGAAGACGAGTAAAACTTATGTATTTAATGAAGCCTATCAGGCGGCAAGGAATTTTTATAAAATTGTCCTTGATATTATTAAGGAAGGCCAAGAGGAGGGGAGTATAAAAAAAGAAATCAACATCTTCTTGGCCCGTAGCATTTGTGTTGGGGCTATTGAACATATCATCATTCGATGGTTACTGAAAGACAGAAAATACTCTCTGACCCAATATGCTGACGAATTAGCAGATCTTCTTATTAATTCTCTAAAAAAAAATGAACCAAACATATCTAATAAACATTTATGATAAAAAGAAGGTAAGACGAGAGTTCTTCATGAAGGAGGAATTGGAGGAAAATTTATGCCACCAACCTATTTCAGCGACCTGGAGGGCATTATTGAGTTCGAATATATAGAGCCGAAAACGACAAAAGAGGCATGCTCTCTGCGTTCTCAATATCTCGAAAGGGCAAAGGTGATAGCAGGCGGTACAAAATTGATAGCTTCGATTAAACAAAGAGAAATCAATCTACAATATCTTATCAACCTGAAAAGTATACCCAATCTTGAATATATTAATTATGAGGATGAGGAGGGGTTAAAGATTGGGGCATTAACTACATTGTTTGAGATAAGCCAGTCGTCCTTAGTAAATGATAAAGCTAAAATATTTGTTGAAGCTGTACAACAAAGAGCCCCAGGTATTAACAGAACCAGATGGGCTTATTATATGGCCACGATTGGTGGTCATCTCTGTCATCCGGTCTCCTCGGCAGATATTGCTCCAACATTGATCATATTAGGAGCAAAAGCAGTCGTGGAAGGGCTCAAGGGATGGAAAACCATACCTTTGGAAGACTTTTTCGATAAAACTGGAGGACCTACTTTTCAAAATGATGAGGTACTTACTGAGGTTCGAATTCCAAAGCAGTCTGCCGAGATGGGCCTCGTATATATGAAAAGTAGTAGTTTATTAGATTCTCCTGCTCTCAATGTCGCCGTGTTACTTCAATTAGACGCCAAACATGTAAATATAGAAGAACTCAAAATAGTAATAGGGGGGATTACTCCTCAACCTTTAGAGGCTCGTGGTGCAGAGGCCTTAATGAAAGAGAAACCGATAGATAATGATTTAATAGAGGAAACAGCCCACGCCGCTGCGAAGGAGGTGGGCGAAGGATCTGATCCGGAAACGCAGGAGAGAGCTAAGGAATTAATAGAAGAGGCCGTAAGGCAGGCTGTGGATCGCGCTATCGGTGAATTCGCTTTAGGTTATTAAAAACTTCTTTCCTATCCATGATGGCATTTATTTTTTAACGTTTAAGAGAATCGTTAAAGAAAGAGAAGGCAATCGCAAGCAATGAAATGTTTGTATGGTAGGCAAGAGTGTACATTTCTGAAAAAAAACAAGTGCCCGAGGGAAAACGAATGTTTATTTGCAGGGGAATTGAAAACAAAGATGAAACAAAAAATGAAGAAAAGAGGAATTAAACCAAAGAATGCTGATCCAGGAGAAATTTTTAGTCAAGGCAACGATCAATAGAGTATGGGAATTCGCAAATAATCCTGAAGAGATAGGAAGTTGCGTTCCGGGTTGTGAAAAAATTGAGAAGATCGATGAAAGAAGGTATCTTACCATCGTCCAGGCAGGGGTTGGCCCAATCAAAGTTCGATTTAAATTCATATCAACCATCACTGAGATAGATGAACCAAAGCACATTCATTTAGAATCACAAGGCGCGGACATGGGCAAAGCCGGGAGTTTTACGCAGAAAAGCGACGTTGACCTAAGGGAAATTTCTGAGAATGAAGTTGAGGTTTCCTATATATCAAATATAAATGTGGTGGGTAGACTCGCCACGTTTGGTGAGAGGGTGATGAGAGCCCAGGCGAAAAAAATAGGAGAACAGTTTATTCGGTCTTTTAAAGAAAAAATTGAGGCCAAAAAGGAGATAAAATCATGAGAGACTTTGAATATCTTCCGACTAAAACCATTAAGGAGGCTTGCTCTTTAATTTCCCAATATAAAGAAGAAGGGAAAATCCTTGCAGGAGGCCAATCCCTCATCACCCTCCTCAGACAGAAATTGATAAGCCCTTCTTATTTAATTGATATAAAAGGCATATCCGAACTAAACTACATTACATTCGATGAAAAAAATGGCTTAAGAATGGGGGCATTGACAACCCATCGAGCCATCGAGAAATCTCCCATAATACAGAAGAAGTATAATGTGCTCTCTGAGATGGAGAAGAGTGTTGCCTCGGTGCAGACAAGAAATTGGGGCACGATAGGTGGAAATCTTTGCAGTGCGGATCCAATAGGAGACCCCGCCCCCTCGCTGATCGCATTGAGCGCTAAAATAAAAATCGTCAGTTCAAGAGGAGGGAAAACAATCCCTCTTGATGAGTTTTTCACGGATTACTTTACCACACTACTCGAACCCGACGAAATCTTGACTGAGATTCAATTACCTTCCCCGGTCGCCCATACTGGAGTGGTATACATGAAATTTAGTACCATTGAAGCAGGTATAAAGATTGTGTCCACGTCCATCTCCATCACTCTCGAATCAGATAGGAGGACTTGTAAGGATGCAAAGATTGTAATGAGTGCGGTGGCGCCCGTTCCATTTAACGCCAAGAAGGCAGGGAATTTAATGGCAGGAAAGAAGATAAATGACGATCTGATCGCAGAGGCAGCTCAGTTGGCTTCAGAAGAAACCAATCCTACCCCTGATGTCCACGCCTCAGCCGAATTCCGAAGAGAAATAGCGAATGTCTTAGTAAAGCGGGCAATCAAGCAAGCCTTTGAGAAGGCCAAAATAGCTTAATTTTTATTGAAGGAGGAGTTTTAACCATGGAAATTGCAAAAAAAATATTGAAGGTAAAAGTCAATGGAAGACCTTACGAAATGTTAATAAAGCCTAAGACAACTTTGTTACAACTTTTAAGGAATGATTTGGGCCTTACAGGGGCGAAGCAGGCCTGCATGGATAATTCCTGTGGAGCCTGTACTGTCATCGTCGATAAAATGGCCGTCAAGGCTTGTTCCGTTTTAGCGCTACAGGTCAATGGAAGAGAGGTGACTACAGTTGAAGGATTAGCCTCCAGGGATGGGAAATTGCACCCTCTTCAACAAACCTTTTTGGATTTTCACGCCTTCCAATGCGGGTTTTGCACACCAGGAAAACTCATGTCTGCTAAGGCCATGCTCGATGAAAATCTTCATCCTAATGAGGAAGATATTCGAAGAGATATGGAAGGAAACCTGTGTCGGTGCACTGGTTACAAACAATATATCGATGCGATCAAGGCTGTAGCACAGAAAAAGGAGGGAGCAAAATGACAGAATATTCTGTAGTTGGGAAACCCTTGCCCCGAGTGGATGGCATCGCAAAATTAACCGGGCAAGCAAAGTACACGACAGATATTGTACTTCCGGATATGGTTTACGCAAAGCTTTTAAGGAGCCCCCATCCCCACGCAAAGATTATCAGTATTGATATTAGCAAAGCGGAAAAGTTGCCTGGTGTTGAAGCAGTTATTACAGGAAAGGATACTTTTGGGATACGATATGGTTTCGTGGATACGCCAAATTACCCGGCAGAAGAACGTCCCTTGGCTGAGGATAAAGTTCGTTTTGTAGGTGAAGCCGTCGCAGCAGTTGCCGCGGTCGATCCTGATATCGCCGAAGATGCTTTAGATCTCATCGAAGTGGAATATGATCCTCTTCCAGCGGTCTTCGATCCAGAAGAAGCGATGAAGGATGGCGCGCCTCAAATTCATGGCGAGATTACCAGGAGTACGAGCTGCGCGTGGGAAGACTGGGGGGTGGCGAGAAAATCACATTCGTATACCCCTGTAAACAATGTTGCAAGTAGAGTTCTCATTTCCTACGGTGATATCGAAAAGGGATTTGCCGAAGCCGACTATATTCGTGAAGACCGATTCTGGAGCCCTGCCACATCGCACATGGCAATGGAACCCCATGCGATTGTAGCCAACTATAACCCTTTTACAGGAAAGCTTGATGTGTGGCTAAATCACATGGCTTATGAATTAAAAAGATATTGGCTCTCCAAAACATTGGGAATTCCGATACAAAAAATAAGGGTCCATCAAACTTACATCGGTGGGGCCTTTGGAGGTAAAGCGGTGATATTTGACTTTGAAGTCATTGCTGGTTTCCTTTCAAGAAAGCTTGGAAGGCCGGTCAAGATAGTACTTACCCGGGAGGAGGTCTTCTCTTCCTGCCGAAACAGTATTCGGTTCGACACGACTGTAAAAACAGGAGTTAAGAAAGATGGAACAATTGTTGCTCAGGATGTGAAAGTTATAGTAGATGCTGGCGCCTACAAAGGGAGTGCAGCAGTGGCCATGTTCTTGAGTCACCAGTTCTCTGAGCCCTGCTATAACCGACGTAATGTCAGGCATGAAGGAGTCGCTGTATACACCAACAAGAACTTTGGTTTTGCCAAGCGAGGACATGGCGCACCACAAAACCGTTTTGCCGTTGATTCCCAAATCGATATGATATGCGAAGATTTGGGGTTAGACCCAGTAGAGGTGATCCTGAAAAATCTTAGAAAGAAGGGCGATGTTCTCCCAAATGGTGACAAATTAGAAAGCTATGGTCTTCCCAAGTGCGTCCAGTTAGCGGCTGATGCCATTGATTGGAAACAAAAACGGGGGACACAAAGAGATAAAAATCGTGGAGTCGGCATCGGAATCAATGGGATGTTTAGTGGCTCTGGATACTGGCCTTTTGCCTGTGCTGCGATTGTCAGACTTAATCACGATGGCACGGTCACTCTTATGGAAGGGGATTGCGAATTCGGTCAGGGCGCGGATACCACTTATTCCCAAATCGCAGCTGAAGAACTTGGTTTGCCTTTAGAAGATGTTAATCTGATCTCTGGAGATTCAGAACTCTGTCCGATGAACTACAGTAATTTCCTCAGTGGTGGAATGTTTGTGGGTGGTGGAGCGGTGTATTACGCAGCTTATGATCTTCGACAGAAAATGTTGAAAGTTGCAAGCGAACTCTTGAAGGTGGGGCCTGAGGATTTAGATATGAAGAACCGCTCCGTCTTCATTAAGGCAAGACCTGAGAAATCCCTCACTTTTGGCGAAATTCTAAGATATAGCATTCAGAAACATTTAGGTGATCCTCTTATCGGGATAGGATACAAAAAAGCAGTACCGGAAATAGAATTTTATCCCAGTTTATCAAAGGGAACAGGAAGGTTTACAGACGCTTACGGTCTCGCAGCAGCTACCGCAGAAGTGGAAGTGGATAGAGAGACAGGTAGAGTAAAAGTTCTCAAGATTTGTATTGCTGATGATTGTGGTTATGAAATCAATCCAGCCTCTATCTATGGGCAGATGGTGAGCCAGGCCGTTATGGGGATGGGGGATGCACTGCTCGAAGAGGTGATCGATGAAGGAGGACGGGTAATTAATCCCAATCTGGTGGATTACGAAATCCCAAGGGCATTCGATGTTCCAGAGATTATGGTGCTCAATGGTTGTGATTATGAACCCAAAGGTCCATTTGGAGGAAAAGAAGCCGGGGAATGTGCTCGAGCGGCTGTTATTCCGGCCATTGCGAATGCTATCTATGATGCTGTGGGCGTGAGAGTTCACAGAGTGCCAATTACCCCTGAAAAATTATTGAATGCGCTGAAGGGAAAGGAAGGACGAAGGTAATCGTATTGATAGGACTCATGCGGAGAAAACAAATCGGAGGTCAAAATATGCTAGTGAAAGTGAAGACGAATTTTTTTGGCCAGCCAGAACTTGAAATAGAAAATCCCACATTTAGAAAGATATTGTTAGAGTTATCAAACAGAACAAAATTTTCGATATTCAATCCTGTAAGCAATCAAATCCACGGTGAATTCAAAGTTTACCTAAATGGAGTTGAATATGAAGATCCTTCCCATGGAATTGACACAGAACTGAAAGAGGGAGACAAGGTCGAAGTGACACTGGTCGTATTATCGGGAGGATGAACTGATAATTTTATTGATTACAGTTACAATGGCCTGTGGCATTGACTTTAGACTGGCTTCGCCAATGGAAATTGTTTTGAACTTGAGGGGAGATGAAAAATGGAAAAAGTCATCATGTATAAACCGGAATTGGAGACGATGCCGAGAGAGAAAATCTTGGAACACCAGCTTGATCTTTTCAGAAAGCAGATGGCCTATGTCTATGAGCAAGCCCCCTTCTACCGAAGGAAGTTCGATGATGCTGGCGTGAGGCCTGAACATATTAAGACTTTAGAAGATGTCAGTAGAGTTCCATTCACTGTAAAGGAGGAGTTAAGAAAAAGTCAGGGAAAACACCCTCCCTATGGAGACTTCCATTGCATCTCTCCAGAGGAGGGAGTGAGGGTCTTCCAAACCACGGGCACCACGGGAGTCCCTGTGCGATCGTTATTGAGTAAGAAGGACTGGTTAGAGGTCTACTTTGATCAGTTTATGTACTTCATGTATGGGTATGGGATCACCAAGGCCGATACCATATTTATCCCCTTCAACTACGGACTCTATTTAGCCTGGTGGGGAATCCATTCATCTTTTGAGCAAGGAGGGGTTCTAGTCATCCCGGGTGGCGGACAGAGTTCAGAGGATCGCATCAAAAATATCCTTGAATGGAAACCAACCGTCGTTTGTGGAACCCCTACCTATATCCTTTTCCTCGGGGAGACTGCTAAGAAAATGGGTGTGGATCTATCAAAGACGACTGTCCGGGTCGTCATTACTGCCGGAGAACCAGGGGCTCAGGTTCCGTCCACTAAGAAATTGATTGAAACCACCTGGGGCGCCAAAAATTTTGATGATATCGGTTCCACAGAAATTTCCAACTTCGGTTTTGAATGTGTGGCTCAAAAGGGGACTCATGTTGTTGAAAGCATGTTTCTTGCAGAGGTAATTGATCCAGTAACGGGCAAAACCCTTGGTCCTGGCCAAGAGGGAGAATTGGTGCTCACAAACCTTTGCTGTGAATCAATGCCCTTGATCCGATGGCGGATGGGCGATATCGTCAAATTCGATGTGAAGAAATGTGACTGCGGCAGAACATTCCTCCGATTGGAGGGAGGGATCATCGGTAGGGCAGATGATATGTTCCAATTTGGCGGAGTCAATATCTTTCCCTCCGCCATTGAGAATTTCGTTCGCGAAACAAAAGAATTCTCAAATGAATATCAAGTCATCGCCCCTAAAATGGGATCAGGAAAGCATCTAAGGATTCGGGTGGAACCCTCCTCCTCTGCACTCTCCAAGGAGGAGATGGATCAAGCAGTGAAGGCCTTCAAGAATGTCTTCAAATTTCGTATCGGTGTCACCCCAGATGTAGAAGTGGTTAAGATTGGCGAGCTTCCCAGATTTGAGGGCAAGGCTAAGCGGGTGATCCGGGAGTCTTAAGGCTCAAACGAATGGAGGTGGTTAAACCAATTGGATGGGACAAGACTTCGGCGCTTGACAAGGCTTTGAGCATTCATATACATTCATATAATGGAATAAAATTTTACGAGAAGGAGGTCTCTATGAAGAACAAATCATTAGTCAGTAATATTGGCATAAGGTTGCTCCTGATGTTAATTATTGTAACCTTCCTATGTGTTCTGAATCCGAAACTATCTGTCGCCCAGCCCATTGTACTCGGTGTTCCTATTTCCCGAGGATATCCAGACGGCGTGGATGCAGAACGAGGAATAACATTGGCGGTGGAAGAAATTAATGCCAAGGGCGGAGTTAATGTAGCTGGAACCATGCGTCCTTTAAAACTTGAAATAAGCGATACCCGTGACCTTGAACCAGGTGTCCCGGTTGCCGAGGCGCTTCTGGCAGTGGAGAGATTAATTATAGAGAAAAAGGCGAATTTTATTGTGGGGGGTCCTATCCGGTCGGAGGGAGCTCTGGCAGCTATGGACGTATTGTCTAAGCATAAGACAGTGTCAATACTCTCCGCAGGGGTTTTAAGCCCTGCCTACCACAAGCGGATTGCTGATAACTACGATAAGTACAAATATTGCTTTAGAACAACGGGGAGCGTAGTCCCTATGATAGGAGGGGCAATAGGAACTTTTGAGTCGATTAAAGCTAAAAAGGGATTTGATAAAGCTTTTATTATGGTGCAGGATGTCGCCCATGCTCGAGCTGCTGGTAACGCTCTGAAAGAAGGACTTGAAAAGAAAGGGTGGAAAATCATCGGGTATGAGATATATCCAACCGGAACGACCGACTTTTCTGTGGGACTATCCAAAGCTAAGAACGGAATGGCACAGTATTTAATCCCGTGGTTCGATATGCCTGAAGTCTCCATTTTGATGAAACAGTGGTACGATATGAAGGTGCCATCGCTACCCATTGGCTACATCCATGCTCTTCAGGATGAAGGGACTTGGAAGGCTACCGATGGTAAAGTTGCTTACTCAGTTGTTCTCTATGCAAAGGCAGGGTCGGTGGCAACCAAAGCTATCCCCTTGAGTGAGAAGTTTGTTCCCGCCCATAAGAAAAGGTATGGAATGGAGCCCAGGTCAGAATGGACGTCCACCAGTTATACGGTGGTTTATATTCTAAAGGGCGCCATTGAGCGAGCCAAGAGCCTTGACCCTGATCTCATCATACCGGCTTTAGAAAAAACCGATATGATGGGGACTTACGGTAGGGTAAAGTTTGACCCAAAGAGTCACCAAATTATTGAGAACGGTGACCCAAAAGAGACTGCCGTAGGCACATGGGCCCAATGGATAGATGGCAAGAGAGTGATTGTCTTTCCGGATAAAATAGCCACTAAAAGTTTAGCGCTCCCGCCTTGGATGAAGTGAGTCAAACTCAGAATAGAGAGTCAAGATGAATATTTTTATTTTCGGGCTCGTCAATAGTGTCATTTTGGCCTTAATGGCCAGTGGTTTTGCATTGGTGTACGGTGTCAGCCGATTGGCCAATTTCGCTCATGGCGCCCTGTATATCTTGGCAGGATTTGCCACTTGGCTCTTCCTAAACCGGCTGGGGATAAACTATATTGGATCAATATTCCTATCTATCATTATTGTATCAATCATTGGGGGTGCCATCTATCGCTTCTTACTCATCCGAGTAAAAGGCATGCCGGCATCGGAGATTATTGCCTCTTTAGCCATAGGCATAGCTATTATGGAGCTATTCCGCTGGAGGGGGTTTATCAGTGAGGCTTATATGCTTCCCCCTTTTGTTGCTGGGTCCGTGAGCATAGCCGGGGTAGTGATCGATTGGCAGCGACTCATCATCATTGGTGTGGGTTTGGCAATGATGTTATCCTTATGGTTGTTTACTCACCATACGAAAGTAGGCTTATCTCTTAGGGCGATCGCTCAAGATAAGCATGCCAGTATGATGTCGGGGATAGAGCCGGACCGAACAGCGGTGATCGCATTAGCAATGGGGTCAGCCTTAGCTGGAGTCGCTGCTGTCGTCATCCTCCCTCTGGGAAACATCACTGTAGAAACAGGATATATGGTTCTGATCGACGCCATAGCCGTGTGTATTATCGGAGGACTCGGCAGCTGGGCAGGTGTACTCGCCGGCGCTTTTCTGTTGGGCTTTTCTCGAATTCTGACTGCAGCTTTTATCGGACCTCACTGGCAAATGGTGGTGGTTTTGCTATTCATTATTTTGACATTGATACTCAAACCTTCAGGACTTCTTGGAAGACAAAAAGAACTTGAGGAGAGGGTTTAGGATTGGATGAGAAAATAAGGCGCAGGGAAAGATTAGACCGGGGGATAAAAGTTCGAACGGAAGGCATCTATGCTATTTCTTCATGGCGGGGAATAGCATATACGTCCTTACCAACGGCTGCTTTTGTCTTAGGACTGCTTATCATCCCTTTAGCTGTGACATCGATGACCTGGCAAAAGATAATCATTATTGCCTGTGTCTTCGCTTTTTTGGCTTTAAGCTTTGACTTCCTAGCTCATTTCGTCGGGATCGTCTGTTTAGGGGGAGCTTTCTTCACAGGAGTGGGTGGCTATATATCTGGGGTTCTGAACTCGGCATTTGGGGTCCCGCTGGTGATCACCATTCCTATAGCCACAATAGGTGGGGCAGTTATTTGCACGCTGTTTTTACTTCCCTGCTTGCCAATGCGAGGCATTTACTTTGCCATTGTAAGTCTGATGTACCCGCTGCTATTTGCGAGAGTGATTCAAGCTCTGGATATTTTTGGCGGCACCGATGGCTTACCTGGGCTTGCAACTTTCCCCAATACATGGGTTGAGCTCTATTTAATTTTACCAATGATTCTCATCCTAACCTTCGGTCTAAGAAGATTGGTTAATGAAGACTTCGGAATTGTGCTACGCGCAATAAAAGATAATGACCAGGCCGTTAGGGCTTCCAATATCAATATCACTTGGTATAAGATGAAAGCGGTATTTTTAGGCTCAGCGATAGGCTGCTTTGCTGGCGCTTATCTTGCTCACCTTTACGGCTGGGTAGGTATATCCTTATTTGCTTTAGACTTTTCCATATTCCCAATTGCTGCTACGGTGGTCGGAGGGGTAGGTACGTTAGTGGGTCCTGTCATAGGAGCCATTATCCTAACCATGTTTTCAGAAATGCTTCGAGAATTTGGACCACTAAGGGTAGTCTTTTATAGTCTTATATTAGCAGGGCTTGTAATACTTAACACTGGAGGTTTGGTGCCTTATTTGCAGAGAAAATATTATCAGTTTGAGCATTGGATAGAAATATGAATAAAAACGTTATTCTCCAAGTTAAAGGTGTTAATAAATCATTTGGTGGGGTGAAAGCGATACATCATGTAAGTTTTGACTTATTAAAGGGGGAAATTTTAGGTATTATTGGTCCCAATGGCTCAGGAAAAACCACATTAGTCAACCTCATTACTGGTTTTGTTAAAGCAGACTCGGGGTTGGTTTTTGCGGAAGGGAAAAAACTTAGCGGGTTACCACCTTATAAAATTGCTGGTCTGGGGATTGTCCGTACCTTCCAGATACCAAGACCCTATCACTCCCTATCCGCTATGAAAAACTTAGTGGTCCCGTTATATTCTTCAAGGATTATGCGCACGATTGGAGGCAAGCTGGGAGATAGAGATACAGTTGCTTTAGACATTTTAGAGGAAATTGGTTTTGAGCGGGATGCCCATGTTCCATATAAACACGCCTCTACCTTTCCCGAAGGCTATCTAAAACGCCTTGAGTTAGCGAGATGTCTTGCTCTAAGACCTCATGTCATTATCATGGATGAGCTTTTCTCGGGATTAAGTGTCAGCGAGATTACAGCAATGATTCCTATCGTAGAGAAACTCCAGATGAATGGGATGACCATCATCATGGTGGAACATAGGGTAAGAGAACTTTTCCAAATAGCCCATCGGGTGATGGTGATGAATTTTGGAGAAAAGATTGCGGAGGATGTTCCGGACGCGATTATTAAAAGCGAAATAGTTAAGCAAGCTTACCTAGGGGTAACATAGAACGATGCTGGACATCAAAAATCTTATGGTTTTTTATGAGAATGCTTTAGCGCTCAATAATGTGACCCTCACATGCCGGGAAGGCGAAATAACGGGAGTTTTTGGACCTAACGGCGCAGGCAAGTCGACTTTGATGTTTACTATTTCAGGTATCATCCTAGATATGAAGAAAACAGAGATCATGATGGGAGGGGAAAGAATAACTGTACTTGGTGAGATCCAATTCAGGGGAGAAGACACCATAAAGGTTAAGCCGAGTGAAAGAACCAAGAAGGGGATTGTCTTATGTCCGGAAAGACGCCGAATTTTTCCTGAAAGTAGTACTCTTGAAAATTTAAAAATAGGAGGCTATTTAGCAACACGCCAAGAGGCAAAAAAAACTCTTGAATATGTGTTCAACCTTTTCCCACCCTTAAAAGATCTAAAAAATAGGGAAGGTG
>PEUO01000224.1:0-2529 GCA_002780715.1 Deltaproteobacteria bacterium CG03_land_8_20_14_0_80_45_14 | reverse complement strand
TGCCATTGGCAGAGCATTAATGGCTCAACCGAAGCTATTGCTACTGGATGAACCTTTAATGGGACTCAGTCCAATGATACAATCAAGATTGATTCAAGCTGTTAAAGAGATCAATGAGAAAACTGGAATTACGATATTAATAACTGAGCAATATGCTCAACCTATCTTCCCGATAGTAGATTACGGCTACGTAATGGAAAAAGGGACAATTGTTATGGCTGGAACAGCAAAAGAACTCACGGATAACCCACACGTAAAGACAGCTTACCTTGGGGCTTGATTTGAGAAATTGGGTTATGGTTACGGCTACGAAGCCCGTTTCGTAAATCGTCAAAGGGTTACGTTAAATTCTAAAGACGAACAACGTCACCGAATAACGTTACGGGCCCTGAACCTAGCATGGTACAGGGCGGGCATCTTTACCGTTACCTTCGGATTATAAACATTAGGTGCTTTATGACAGTCACCTCAAGAGAGGACAAAAGCATATTTGGCGTTATTGAAGGTATTTGTGAGAAATATCCTCACAAACCAGCAATCATTTACCTGGGCGAAAAATTCTCTTATTTTAGGCTAAGAGATTTGGTCCGAAGATTTGCCGCTTCTTTATCTGATTTAGGTGTGGGGGTTAATGATAAGGTCATGATTTATATTGCCAATTGTCCTCAGTTCCTGGTTGCTTATTTTGGAATTCAGGAGATCGGCGCAATCCCAGTGCCTGTTTCCCCCATTTACACCCCTTTTGAGCTTGAATATATGATGAATGATTCAGGGGCTGAGACGATCATTTGCCAAGATACAAATTTCCGCTATGTAAAGGAGGTAATCGAAAAAACTAATTTAAAGAGGATCATTGTTACCAACCTTGTAGATCTACTTCCATGGTGGAAACGGACGATAGGCAGGGTGTTCGATAAAGTCCCAAAAGGTGTCGTCAGAAAGACCAGTGAGGTAAATTTTTTTAGCGAGTTAATAAGAAAATATCCAAGCCAGCCACCCAAAGTGACCATAAAGTCTGAGGAACACCTTGCCTCCATCCTTTATACCGGCGGAACAACAGGATTTCCTAAAGGGGTGCCAAGTTCTCACGCCAAAATACTCTCCTCCCTAAAGGACTTTAGAGATCTGACAAAGGACCATATTCCAGAAGGGGGGAAGGATGTCCTCCTCATGGTCATTCCTCTTTTTCCGATGATGGGACAAGAGGCAATTCTGGGTTGGGGATTGGGGAAAGGAATCAGTGTTGTGTTAATGCCTGTTCCTCAAGTGGATGCTATATTAGAAGCTATACAAATGTATAAGGTGACCACATTTGTGGGTGTGCCTACACTCTACCGTATGATCTTGGGAAATGATAGGATGAATTCGTATGACCTAAGTTCACTGAAATATTGCTGGTGTGGAGGGGATGTCCTTCCCTCTGATGTGTTTAAACGATGGCACGAAACATTCCATATTCCATTATATCAGATTTATGGCACCACAGAAATGGGCTGTGTCGCTCTTAGTTCTTTAGACCGATTCCCTGTGATGGGTAGTATTGGACTTCCTATACCCTCTAAGCAAATTAAGGTAGTTGACCCGGATACATTGGAAGAAATAACAGCAAATAAAGTAGGTGAGCTATTGGTCACTTCTGAATATGGAACAAGGAGTTATTGGAACAAGCCTGAAGAAACCTCCGAGTGTTTTGTGAAAAGGAATGGCAGGATATGGAACTTAACTAAAGATTATGTTCAAATAGATGAGAATGGACTACTCTTTTACGTCGATAGAAGTGCCGACATTATAAAATATAAAGGGTATAGAGTATCTTGCTCAGAGATTGAAATAGTATTGCAGGACTTTAAAGTAGTAAAAGAGGCTTGCGTGATTGGTATACCTAATCCAGACGTAGGTGAACTGATTAAAGCCATCGTGGTCCTCAAGGAAGACACCAGAGGTGTCGGGACCTCTGAACTCATTAAGTGGTGTCGCGAGAAACTTGCCCCTTATAAGATTCCTGACCACATAGAATTTAGGGATGCGCTGCCTAAATCTAAAGTTGGCAAGCTACTAAGGCGGGAAATAAGGGAGGAAGAGCGAAGGCGATGGCAAAAGAAAAAATAACCCTTCTCCCAAAATACAAGATCTTCTCACAGTTCGGTCTTGCCAAGGCAATCAGTTTTAAATGGGGAACTAAAAGTGGGGGAGATCTCCCATTTCACATAATTCCGTCAAAGCCCAAGAGCTTTAAATTAATCTCCATCAGTACTGTCCGGCTAAGAATTGAATAAAGACAATTGGTTATAGAAATCGGTCAAAGAACTCCATGCCTTCATCTTCGGAATCCTCTTCATTGTGGTTGTTTTGCTACTGGCCGGGGAATTAGTGGAGAGGGCAGCGAGGGTCCGGAGACTCATCACGACTAAGAAGACTGTGACACGCACGTCCCGCTTTTAGATCAGATCTTTCACATCACTGATGTTGATCTCCAGCATCTTCACCGAGGCGAGGATTCGTTCTGCGTTTCGGTCGATCGCCTGTATT
>PEUO01000162.1 GCA_002780715.1 Deltaproteobacteria bacterium CG03_land_8_20_14_0_80_45_14 | reverse complement strand
GCCGTACCCGGGATAGCCAAGGATGTTTACTGAAACATCGGCTATTGGAGAACCTGCCAGATTCCGAACCAGGCCGGTGATCAGAGAAAATCGCTTAGGGTCATAGGATTGAATCGTCACATCGGGAGGAATCAAATCTTGGTATTGCTCACCAAACGAACCCTCTGGTTGGGGCTCTACAGGAGGGGTGGGTGACTCGACGGTGAACGTTAATGTCGATGTTTCTCCCCCTCCAGGAGCGGGATTGATCACCTTAACTGGGTAATTACCTGCTGTGGCTACTGCACTCGCAGGAATCGCCGCCTCAATCTGACTTGTACTGATAAAAATCGCTGGGTATTGCTGATTATTGAAGCTTACGATGGAAGCCGATATGAAATTATCTCCATTAAGAGTAAGGGTGAATTCCGGACTTCCTGTAGTGATGGAAGTAGGGGTGATGGAGGATAGGGTTGGAACAGGATTTAAGACGTTGAATAACAATGGGCTTGATTCTCCACCACCAGGGGTTGGGTTAATCACCTTGACAGGGTAGTTGCCAGGTGTAGCAATGGCCGTTGCAGGAATAGTAGATTGAAGCTGGGTCTTGCTGGTGTAGGTGGATACGACCGGTTGGCCATTGAAACTGACAATCGAAGTCTTTACAAAGTTGTCTCCATTGAGGGTCAAGGTGAAATCAGGACTCCCTGCAATGATAGAGGAGGGATCGATGGAGGAGAGTACTGGAACTGGATTTAGAACCGTGAATCTCAAAGTGTTCGACTGCCCACCTCCAGGTAAAGGATTAAACGCCGTGATATCAAGGTATTTACCCACCTCAAGATCTGTGGTCGCAAGCTGAATCTGAATCCTCGTTCGGTCAATCAGTGTAAAACCCCTCGGTATCCCATTGATTGAAACAATCGTATCATTAAAGAACCCTGTGCCATTAACCGTTAAGGTCAAACCCGGTGTTCCTGCCATTGTTGATTCCGGATTGAGGCTTGTCAGTGTGGGTAGCGGATTATTGATGTAAAGTGTCAGAGGATTGGATGACCCTCCGTTGGGAGTTGGATTCGTAACCACTATTTCATATATTCCTGTCCCAGAAAGCAGACTCTCAGGCACCTCCACCTCAAGGTAATGATTGTCAATAAAGGTCACAGGCAGAGTAGAGACCGTGGATGTCTTAATAAACCCCGCCCCCTCAATCATAACTTTCGTTGCATTGCTTCCACGAAGAACAATCTCAGGATTGATGGAAGTGATTACAGGAACTGGATTGGGGAGTTGGTAGAGGGTTAAGCTGTCTGTCTTGTCATCAATGACTGCGGCTATGTTTGTGAAATCATTTACTGCTACCCCCCTTGATTTTTTGTTTAAAGAGTAGCTCTCAATGACTGTGTTTGTGTTAAGGTCTACAAGAACCAGGAGTTTATCTCGATCACATAGGACAAGAGCCCGATTGTCCAAAGGGTTGACTGCCACATCGATAGGATGATCTTCAACATAAAGTGGAGTGGTCTGCCAGTTCTGAAGGTTGATGGTGGTGATGGAATCATCCTTCGAATCGGTCACCACTGCCAAATGGGTCTCTGGATTGAGACTGATGGCACGGGGCTTTCTGCCCACGGGCACAGACCCAGTAACCTCATAGGTATTGAGATCAATCACCGATACATTTTTATCCTTTTCATTGACCACCAACGCAAGATTAAGATCAGAGTCTATGGCAACGTCTTTCGGCCTTCTGCCCACATCAATCGTCCGGATAACACTTAAAGTCCCAAGGTCAACGACAGAGACAGAGTCGTCTTGGTTGTTGACAACCAAGGCATTATGAGGAACCCCATTTAGCTCATTTACAGCAATACCCTCTGGAGATTTGCCAACTGGTATCTTTGCAATGACCTGATAGGTATTGAGATTGATTACAGATAAGGTATGATCATGACGGCTGCTCGCCAGGGCGTAATTCAGGTCACTATCGATGGCCACTCCGAGGGGTCTCTTTCCAACAGGAATCGTTGTAATCACCGTCTGGCTGGCAAGGTCTACGATGCATACCTCGTTAGGCTTCGTATTTGCAACAACAGCTTGATTGGTAAATGGATTGATGGCAATACATCGGGGATCCCCTTCAAGGGGAATATCCGGAGGATCGGTCTGTGAATGGACAAAGCCTTTTAGGAGAACAAAACTAAAGGTAATGAAAGCTAAAATAAGAATGATTTTAATGGACTTCATCTTTTCCCCCTTAGGATTCAGATGAAAAAAGCCTGGCCATCAAATATTTTAAGGCTTGTCTCATTTTGTCAGGTTAAGATGTTTTTATCGTGCAACATTTAATTACATTAGTTTTTTGTTTTGTCAAGAAAAAATTAGGAGTTTTTTTAGGAAAAAGAATCGAAGTTTCGACTAAGATAAAATGGTGTAATATACTGTAAAATCAGAAGGGGAGGGGAGAAGAAGAGCGCCTATTTTTTTTCTATGATTTTTTCTTTTTCCAAAGGAAGGGGGGAAGAAATCACCTTTTTACTAGGTTTGGCTATTTCGGTGAGTTGGATTTTATAGGTGGCTTTCAATAACAATACTCCGTCGTCTTTATGTCGGTGAATGAACTCCTCCATTGCTGAATATTCTTGTCCCTTGAAAATATTACGGCAATTCCTCAACAAATACATTAAACGGATGTCATCTATCTTATAATAGACTTCCAAAGGATGGTGAGACTCCTCGGGGATCCTTTCTAAATCCTTAATATCGATGTCTTCAGCAATAGCATGATATAATTTAAGAAATGCATCAATTTTGTTTTGAGGAAGAGGGGGCTTCAATTCCCTTTTTAATTGTTTTGAAATCTCCTCAGATTGAATTTCGATGGCGGTGCATTTTAGGGAATAGTCTCCAGGGATCAGCTGATATTTCAACGGTTCATCAATTTTCTCTCTAAATTTTTTAATCACAAATTTTTCTTTTCCATTGGTCGCCTTATAAAAAGAGGTTTTGATCGGTTCGGAATAGACCTTATCGCTGGTAAAAGAGTCTTCGATGATTTTTAAATTTTCCAATCGGTGTCCATGATGATGGATTAAAAATTCTTGAAAATCATCTCTTTCAATGCATCGGAAATTCTCAAGGGAGCGGTCGGAGCCCCATTCATATTCCGGATACTGGTCAAAGGGAGTTTTCATAAAGATTTCATCACAATTTTTACAACGGATGACCTGGTTCATTTAAATCTCCTGCATCATTTTAATAAGAAACAGCGGGGGCTCGGAGGTGGTCTTTCACGAGAAAGACTTCCTCCATCTCCCTCAAAACGTCTAAGAAAAGAGAGACTAACTTCGGGTCAAATTGTTTTCCGGCATTCTTCACCAATTCACTCTTCGCATCTCCATTGGTAAGAGGTTTTCGATAGGGACGATCAGAGGTCATGCTGTCGTAGGAGTCGGAGATGGCAATAATTCTTGCCCCCAATGGAATTTGCTCCCCTGCTAACCCGTCCGGATAACCTGTTCCGTCATAACGTTCGTGGTGATACTGAATATAAGAAAGGATGCTCGGGGAGAGGTTTAAGGGCATTAAAAGTTCAATCGATTTTTTAGTGTGCTGTTTAATGATGGCCCAATCGGTTGGAGTCAGGGTTCCTTTTTTATTGATGAACCGATTGCTAATGCCGATCTTTCCGATGTCATGGAGATAAGAGGCAATCTGGAGTTCACTCCGTTCTTTGGGTGAAAGGGGGAGGTGCTTAGAAATGAAATCAGAATAGTAACAGACCCGTTCTGAATGGCCCGAAGTATAAGGATCCTTTTCTTCAAGGGTATAGGCGAGGACTTTTGCAAATTCCAAACAACTTTGGCTGTCTGAGAGGTTGACCTCATCCCATTTACAATCGGGTATTCCTTTGGTCTCTTTTGGGAGAGGAAAATTAGAATCGACGACAGATTCTTTAAGCAGTTGTTGATTGAAGCAGTTACCCAGAACTTCTTTCACCTTCAGATTCAGTTTTCGTCGTTGAATCGATTTATCAATAATGGATAAAATTTCGGGGACATTGAAAGGCTTAGGGATATAATCAAAGACACCATAACGAATGGCCTCGATCGCGGTTTTTAAAGTTCCATATCCTGTGATAATGATGGCCATCACATCTGGGTCAATCACTCGAATTTCTTTCAGGGTATCGATCCCCGAAATGCCAGGCATCTTAAGGTCTAATGTCAAAACGTCCATTTCAATTTGTTGAATCATCTGAATCGCAGCATATCCACTCTCAACAGCATAGACGTTATAGTTTGGTTTTAAAATCATCCTTAAAGATTCCCTTGGCCCAATTTCATCATCTACGATCAGGATATTAGGTGCGTTGACTTTTCCTTCCATTTTGTCCCCTTCGAAATCCAAAATTAGATTCAGACAGAAGTTATACTTAAGCAAAAAGTTTGCCATGTAAGGGCAAGATATACCATTTCATTAAATTGACAACTATTTGAAATTTAAAAGGAATTGATAAGTAATTTGCAGAGAAAGGGGTAACCGGGGGAAGTTAAATTAATATTTGCAAAATTGAACGGGAATTAACAATTTTGTAATGATTTTAATAATCTTTGACCTTATTTTGATTAATGCCTAATTTGTCCATTTTATATTTTAATATTCGACGGCTAATCCCTAAGGTTTCTGCAGCATGAGATTGGATATAATTAGTCTTTTTTAGGGCGTCTAAAATGACTTCCCTTTCAAACTCTTCTTCCGCCCGTAAAAAAGAGACTTTTCCGTTTAAAACAGATTCTTTTAATCCATTGATTTTAGGAACATTTTTAAAAGAAAGAGGCAATTCGCTTAACTGAATATATTCATTGGATGTCAAGGCAATCACACGCTCGATCAAATTTTCTAATTCCCGAACATTCCCTGGCCATTCATATTGCATCAGCATTTCTAAAGCTTCTTTATTGATCCCTTTCACCATCTTATTATTTTCAACACTAAATTTATTTATAAAATGATCGATTAATAAAGGAATGTCTTCTTTCCTTTCCCTTAAAGGGGGAATCACGATGGGGATGACGTTGATTCGATAATAGAGATCTTCACGAAAATTTCCTTTTTTGATCAGTTGGTTCAAATCTTTATTGGTGGCCGTGATCAGCCTGACATCGACTTTAATCGTCTTTGATCCGCCCACACGATTAAACTCTTTTTCTTCCAGAAACCTGAGGATTTTAGCCTGAGTCGCTAAACTCAATTCACCGATTTCATCAAGGAAGAGGGTCCCTTGGTGGGCGACTTCACAACGACCCAATTTTCTCTCTATGGCATTAGTAAAAGCCCCTTTTTCATGTCCAAATAATTCACTCTCTATCAGTGTCTCTGGAATGGCTGCGCAGTTGATGGTGACAAAGGGATAATTTTTCCGATTGCTATTATAATGGATCGCCCGGGAAATCAGTTCTTTTCCAGTTCCACTTTCTCCCATAATTAAAGCGGTGGATTTCGAATCAGCGATTTGTTTGACCACTTTAAAAATTTCTTTAATCAATTTGCTTTTCCCAATCATATTTCCAAAATCGAAACTTTTATCCATTTCTTCGCGACGATATTTAACCTCTTGCTCCAGAGCCTTGGTGGATAAAGACCGGCTGATAATGAGACGCAGTTCATCGATATCGAAAGGCTTGGTCACGTAATCATAGGCTCCAAGCTTCATCGCTTCGACAGCCGTCTTTACGGTTTTCGTAGCCGTAATCATGATCACAATCATATCCGGATCATTCTGTTTGACTCTCTCTAAAACTTTTAAACCATCCAGGTCGGGCAAAATGATATCGAGGAGGATAACATCCGGGGAGCGCGCTTTGATTTGGAGAAATGCCTCTTCAGCGTCTTTAGCTAAAAACACCTCATAATCATTCTTTAAAATCATCCTGAGAGATTCTCTGGCCCCGACCTCATCATCAACGATTAAAACGCTTCTCAACTTTTCCCCCCTCGACATCGTCTCCCTTTTTGAGATTTCTGAAAAAGCCCAGAAATCTCACTGGTTAATCATTTTTTGAAATCTGTGTAATCAAGAGAGCGTAAAGTAGTTTTTCAACGTTCTCTTTTCAGACATTCACCGGTTGATAATAAATTAACTTTCTTCTTTCGATAGGGAATTTCAAAGAAATGAGTGTCCTCGGTTTCTTTTCATTGACCTCAAATTTCATCATCCCGCTGTTCTTTTGAATAATTTCTTTAATGAGTCTTAATTCCAATTCGATGGCTTCTTCTTTTTGAACAGCTGGGATTCCCAATACGGTTTCAAATTGTTCAACGGGCTTCTTATAACCCGTGAAAACGATCAATATCTCAATCTGTCTCCCATCC
>PEUO01000205.1 GCA_002780715.1 Deltaproteobacteria bacterium CG03_land_8_20_14_0_80_45_14 | reverse complement strand
TCGGTAGCTTAACCGTAGATTTTCTTGAGAAGCCAGGCCATGTTCTGGCCCAGGGTTTTCATCGTCTGGATGCCTTCCACGTCATTTTTCACTTCTCCGGGGTTTCGACCGATCGCCATATTCCAGTAGCTGGAACCAGGAATGATCATCTGGTTGATCAGGAAAAAATAGTTCATCGAGCTGAGAACATGGGTGGCGCCCGCACGACGGGCAGCAATGACGGCTGCTCCCACCTTGCGGTTGAACATGTCTCCATTGTTTCGGGAGACGATCGTGCTCCGCTCAATGAGGGCCTTCATATTGGCCGTCATGTCTGAAATATAGGTTGGAGACCCCAGAAGGATCCCATGGGCTTCGCGCATCTTGGCGATATATTCGTTCACCCGATCGTTCACAACCGCGCATTTCTGATTCTTATTTTCTGCGCATTTATAGCAGGCCTTACACCCGGATAAGGTTTCGCCGGCTAACTGGATTAGTTCTGTTTCGATTCCTTCTTTTTTCAGTTCATCCAACACCCAATTCAAAAGAATGGCCGTATTGCCATCTTTTCGTGAACTACCGTTGAGCGCCACAACCTTCATCGTTCTTCTTCCTTTCTTTAAACATTCTATTAAGCAAAAAAACCATTCTTTTTGGAATAGGCTCTAAGTTCATCCAGGATGACTGCAAATAACCTCCTCACTAAAGTTGCCCCAACCTACCAAGAACACAATAAAAGATCAAGTTTAATTTTTCTGTTCTGTCTCGATCTTCCGCTGATCGTTTATAAATAGAGATTAAGTCTAAAGGGCAGGCGAGAGGGAATGGTAGGATCTATTCGGAGCGCCAAGAATTTTAAACCTTTATGACAAAATTTGTCATTTTGATTTTTATTAAGAATATCGGGTTTCAAGAAAGTGTGGATATAATAGTAAGTTACAGTAGTTTCCTCGACTTGGCATCAAATATGCGTTATTTGACACTAAAATGGATAATAGTTTTTTTACCACAAAGGATGATAAGAAATTTTTTTCATCCATTCTAAACAAAGAGGATATCGAAGAATCCATATCCGAAGAAGAAGCCCCTTCCAATGGACAAAATGGGCTTTCCCTGTCCCTTTATTATGTTGAGCTTGTAAATCGAATTAAAGCCAGTCTCTCCGCCATGAAAACCTTTGCTTTTCTTTCACGTGATAATTTCAAGGATCAGGAATTAGGAGAAGAATTTTACAAAATTGTTAACGAGGATATTGGGAAGACGATTTCATTGCTGGACTGTTTTAATGATTATATCAATTTCAGCACCCCTATGATCAAAAAGAACACTGTCAACACCTTTGTTGAAGAAGTGATCAAAAAACATGAGAGTCAATTTGAAGAGAAAAAAATTAAAATCATAAAAAAACAGTTTGAAAAGGACCTTCCTGAAACCATTGTTCCTGATGAACATTTGAGATATATTTTAAACTCCGTCATTCAATATATCCTCCTTTCTATTCCTTCCAATGGGAGCGTTGGATTTTTAACAAGATTTTTCGATGTTGAAGCTTTCAAGGGTAAAGAAAGAAACCAGCTACAGAAGGATGGAAAATATCTGGAAATTTTGGTTGTTTCTACAGGGTATGAGAAGTGGGGTGACCAGGTCGAGGTGGTCCCTGGGACATCAGCTTATTATCAACAAGAAGAGGCGATTGAATTAATCTTGAAGTTGGCGAAAGAGATTATCAAGAAGAACAAAGGAATGATGAGATTTAAAATCTATGACGAGAAACCGATGACCTTTATTTCTCTGATATTACCCATTGAAAGAAGGAACGTCGTCCATTATCCCTCCCCAGAAGAGCGTCTCAAAAGAGCAATGGTGGTTGAGAAATAAGAGGATGCCATTTTTCTATTTTAGACAGGATTGAGAAAGTCTGAGCCTTGGTCGAAAGCAGAGACCCCTGAAAAAAAGTGAAGCTCCCCGCCCAAAGGGCGAAGCATTCTGCAGCATTTTCATAAAAGGCTCGAGAGAAAGACCAAAAGAGGAACGATGGCTCTAATCTTTTCCTTCGATCACCGTAGCAATATGCCGCACCATCTGGCGATACACATCGAGAAAAATTTCAGGAGAGAGAAAGTAGGAAGGGTTTTCTTCGTAAAAGGAAGAGATGAGTTTCTGGGCAGCGGCATCAATATCTCGGGTGGAACGATAAACCTGCTCCATCAGGACACGATTTTTTTTAGCCATCTCGATGGATTTTGGGATGAATTCCCATGCCTCTTCTCCGATGACATATCCATAATGGTCAGCGCCGTAGTAATCCACGTCAAGATCCTTTAGCCTCTCGAGGCTTTGTTGATACTTGGTGTAACTGGAATTTCCTGAGGTGACGATTGTCTCATTGAATGGAATGCCACCTCCGTCTGTGGGAAATAAAGCTTTGAGCTCGGGAACATAAGCTGCAATACAGCACGAGGAATGGCCTGGAATCTCCAGGATCGAGACCTCCAAACCTCCTAAATCGATTTGATCGCCTTCACGGACGGTTTTACCAGAGACATCGTTTCTCCATTCTAAGTCGTAGGTTGAGTAGACATCCTCTTTTTTCATCCTCTTTGCCACGTTTCGGCTGAACTCATTGATCGTAAGGATGGCCTTATCCATCTGAAGGATCTCCCAACCTCTTAGCGAGGCATAGACTTCGATTTCTGGATGACGGCGCTTAAAGAAGGGGACAATGCCCACATGATCGAAGTGGGAGTGAAGGATTAGGAGCTTTTTGATCCGGTTCTCGTCAATGCCAAATTCCTCGAATTGCTGGAGCAGGTCTGAAACGATATAGCTCATGCCTCCGCTCACGATCATGGAGCCATTGTTCCCCTCCAGAAGATAGACCCCGGATTCCTCTCGGCCCAAAAACCAAATTCGCTCTTGTACTTTTCCTGGTTTTCGAATTCTCATCTAATCCCTTCCTCCAGATTTCATATCTAATATCCTGTCTAATTAAATATGACCTATTTTCAGTAAAAGAAAAAGCTCGATATTCTCATTTTAATATTTTTTAGGTCTCTGGAATAGAGCATAGGCTAAAAGGAGGGCGGAGAAGGCAGAGCATACCCAGGCGAAGATATCTCCATAGAGAGTATAGAATGTTTTTTGACTCGATAGGCGAATCGTGCCGTCCATTGCCTCCTCTTTGAAGATCCCTCCCTGTTTTAATATTTTTCCTCTGGGATCGATGAAGCCGGTAATTCCAGTATTGGCCGCCCTGGCAACAAAGACTCGATTTTCAACGGCCCGGAATGTAGCCATGGAGAAATGCTGGTAAGGAGCAGAGGTTCTACCAAACCAGGCATCGTTTGTGATCGTGACCAGAAAGTTTGCCCCCTTTTTGACAAATCTTCGGCAGAGATCCGGAAAGATGATTTCAAAGCAGATGAGAACACCAAATTTACCTTGCGGCAGGGAGAAATTGAAGGTCTCTTTTCCAGATTTAAAGTCTCCAATCCCTTCCCCCAAAGATCCGATAAAGAAAAGAAGATCTTGCATGGGGACATACTCACCAAAAGGGACGAGGTGGATCTTGTCATACTTCCCAACGGGTTCCCCTGAGGGAGAGACCAGGTAAGCGCTGTTGTAATGGTTCACTTTCCCTTTCTGGATTTTATAAGTGGGGGTTCCGAAAAGGAGAAAGGCATTGGTCTTCTTTGGAATATCCAGGACGAGGGGTTGGTATTCCTTGGCATCCTGAAAAAAGAAGGGAGTGGCTGTTTCAGGCCAGACAATAAGATCCGGTTTTTCCTCTGCCACTTTAGAGGAAAGCTTTTCGTAGATCTTTAAGGTCTCTATCTGAAAAGATTTATCCCATTTTATGGACTGATCAATATTTCCCTGAACCAATCCAATCTTCAATGGAGGATTTTGGATCATCTGTCGATCTATGACTCCCATCTTTAAATATCCGTAGATCAGAAAGCACAGGAGGATGATCGCTGTAACAATTACTTCCTTAAATGGAAAGACCCTTTTTGACCATTGATGGAGCACCCAAAAGAGTGTGGCATTAACCAAAAGGACGACAAAGGAGAGGCCATAGGCTCCCGTGATATCTGCCATCTGGATAAAAGGGAGATTGAGATATTGAGAATAGCCCAAGTTCGCCCAGGGGAAACCCGTGAGAAGGAAAGAACGGAGGTATTCTAAGGCTACCCATAGGAAAGGGGTGAAAAGAATGGTTTGGAGTCCTGAGCGGTTCTGGATGAGTCGGGTGAGGTAGGTGAAGGCGCCGATAAAGAGGCTCAGGTAGACCACCAAAAGCAAAAGGATTAGGGCACTCAGGATCAGAGGGATGTTACCATAGGTGTGGACCGCCACAATGATCCAATAAAGAATTCCGAGAAAAGAGATGATGCCTGTCAAGAACCCAAGCTTAAAACTACAGACTAATCCCTTTTCCTCGATGGAGTAGAGAAGAGGAACCAAAGCAATCCAGGCCAAGAATTCGAGATCAAAACTCGGAAAAGAGAGAACGAGAAGAATCCCAGAAAGGAGACTCAAAAGGATGTCCCTTTTTTTCATGGCTTCCATCATAAGCAATAAGAAAGCAATTTTCAAGAAGGATTTGAATTTCTAAAAGGATTTGTTAGAATAAGATCCAATGAGGATTCTATTGGTTGAAGACGACAAAGGCATCGTTCGATTCGTTAAGAAAGGACTGTTAGAAAATTCTTTTTCTGTGGATGTGGCCACCGATGGAGAAGAGGGGTTAAGCTCTGCCCTTCATATGAAATACGATCTGATCGTCCTCGATATTCTGCTTCCGAAAATGGATGGGAGAGAGGTTCTGAAAAAGATCCGATCCATGGATATTCAAACCCCTGTGATTTTTTTAACGGTAAAGGATTCGGAGAGCGACATTGTTAAAGGCTTGAATTTAGGGGCGGATGATTATTTGACCAAACCCTTCTCTTTCAATGAATTGCTGGCCAGGCTTCAGGCTATCCTTAGAAGGGGCAAAGCCGTCAGCTCCCCTTCAAGATCACAAGTGGCTAACCTTATTTTAGAACCTGATGGACATCGGGTTTTTCGGGAGAAAGTCAAGATCGAGCTTACCCCCAAAGAGTATGCTCTTCTCGAATTTTTCATGAGGCACCCGGGACAAATCATCACCCGGACCATGATCTCTGAAAAGGTCTTCGACTACCATTTCGACACTTCCACCAACGTCGTTGATGTTCATGTTTCTCACCTTCGAAGTAAAATTGACAAAGATTTTGAACCGAAGCTTCTCCATACCGTGAAAGGGGTTGGATATGTCCTGGAAGATCGGGGGTAAGTTTTACCGAAGGACCGATTTCAAGATGACCCTCTGGTATGTATTGACCTTCTCGGTCTCTGCCCTGTTGATCTGTACATTCCTTTACTTAAGGCTGGGGCATCAACTCCTCAAAGAGGTCGACCAATTTCTCCTTGACGAGACGAAAGAAATGGAGAGGGTTTTGTCCAGGGAATCGAAAGAGACCTATTTTCTGATGAGATTTGAAGATGAAGTGATGGCGAGAAAGTATTATCCCTTCATTTTTCAAATTTTGGATAAAGAGGGGGAGCCGCTCTATATTTCGAAAGAGTTTGAAGAGATGGGATATGTTGCTAATGATCGGGTGCTGACCAATGCCAGGAACGGAAAAGAGACCAGGGAGAAAATCCGTTCCGCGAAGAGGAGAACACCCTATCGTATTATCAGCACCCCCGTTTATAAAGATGGGAAGCTCACTGAAATCATTCAACTGGGGACCCATCTTCGTTTTGTGAGGAAGAACCTGGTCCATTTCAGAAGTAATATATTGATAGCCATTCCTATCATATTATTACTTGGTGCGCTGGGAGGGTGGGTTTTGGCCAGAAGGTCCCTTTCCCCGATCGGTTACATTGCCTCGAAGGCCCGAAGTATTACCTCAGAAAATTTAAATGAACGGTTGAATCCGAGAGGGACGGATGACGAGATGGACGACCTTATTCGGACCATCAATGGAATGATTGCCAGGTTAGAGAGTTCTTTTAAACGAATGGCCGAATTTACCGCGGATGTCTCTCACGAGCTGAAGACTCCGATTTGTGCCATGAGGGGGGAAGCAGAGGTTCTACTTTCGAAGGAAAGAAAAACCGAAGAGTATCAGGAAGGATTGGCCCATTTCATAGAACAATTTGACCACCTGAATCATATGATCAATGATTTGATCCTCCTTTCTAAGGTCGACGCCACCCAGGTGGAGTTGAAGATGACTCCCCTTAGATTGGACCTTTTGATCAAGGACCTTTGCAATCTCTTCCAAATCCTTGCTGAGCAGAACAAAATTAACTTGGAAATGGGTGCGATCG
>PEUO01000184.1:728-6338 GCA_002780715.1 Deltaproteobacteria bacterium CG03_land_8_20_14_0_80_45_14 | reverse complement strand
CTAATTGATTTTTGAAGGTTTGACCATCAGTTCTCTTCTAAATACCATTTGTTTTATCCTTATGATATAATTTTACCAAGTGTTTTTAAAATTGGGGCTATATCCCTTTGGTAAAATTATTAGCCTTTAGGCATGGATGAGCCTCCCGAAAATGAAACTCACCATATTTTCCAGACTTCTAACTGGGTACCTTATTATCTTCACTTTAGTGATAGGGATGAGTATATACGTTATTATCCACATAATTCAAATCAATGAAGTGGCCCAATCTATTCTAACAATCAATAACCGCATGATTGACTCCGCAACGAAACTTTCAGATATCATTTTCTCACAGGTTCGATATGAGAGGAAATTTATTATTTCTAAAGACAAGGCGTTTTACAGGGAGTTTCTGCAACTCAAAAGTGATTTTGATCGATATCTCAGTGAGATGACATCAATCGCAGAATCCTCTCAAACAAGAAGCTATTTGAACAACATCAGAGAATCTTACCAAAATTACCAATCCTTGGTATACGAAGAATTTAAATATCTAAAGAATGGCGACGGTTATGCTCATTTGGAATTCAATCGAGAAAAGGAGAAGGCTACAAATTCGATAATAGAGGAGCTTGGGAAATTAGAAACTAACACAAGGCAGAATACCACCGACAAGATTAAGAGGTTACATGAGATCGGAACCGAATTGCGCCGAATGGCAATGGTGATGACCGGAGCCTTCCTGATATTTGGTATTGTTATTTCTTTATTTATTAATAGAAGTATCACCCAGCCCCTCTCTCTTCTGGAAAAAAAGACCAGGGAAATTGGGAAAGGAAATTTCAAAGAGGATCTCAACCTTTCCTCTCCACCAGAATTAGCCGAGTTGGCAGGTGCTTTTAATCTCATGTGTAATAAGCTGAAGGAATTAGATAAGATGAAGTCCGATTTTTTCTCTTCTATAGCACACGAGCTACGTACCCCCCTCTCTACTATAAAAATGGGAACAAGCCTCCTAAAGGAAGGCATAGAAGGACCGATTACAGAAGGACAAAGAGGTCTCCTGGCTGTGCTTGAAAAGGAGATTAATCGATTGATAGGAATGCTCAATTCCTTATTAGACCTTTCCAAAATGGAAGCTGGAATGATGTCATTTAATCTTGAACCCCAAAATATTCGTCCATTGATTGATCAAACGATTGAGGAGATAGGTCCTCTCGCTGAAGCCAAAAAAATCAATCTTGAAGTCATAGTCACAGAGGTATTGCCAATCATAAAGATCGACAGTGAGAGGATTCTTCAAGCGCTACGGAATATTATCGGAAACGCCATGAAGTTCACTCCTGAGAAGGGTCGAGTAAAGATTTCCGTTCGTTCTGTCGACCATGGAGTGGAAGTTTCGGTTGCAGACACAGGTCCCGGTATACCAGCAGAAAGTCTCATCACCATTTTCGAAAAGTTTCAACAGGCAACTACCGGAGGATCATCTCCAATCAAGGGGACGGGCTTGGGTTTAGCCATTGCCAAGGAAATCATAACCCACCATGGTGGTAAGATATGGGCAGAGAGCGAACCAGGGCATGGAAGTACGTTTATTTTTGTATTACCGGCCTGATTTTTCTTTCATTTTTTAGCTGTGCAGCGATTAAGGAGGTTAGTTTGCGCAAGGAAGCCCAGAAATATCTCTTGCGCGGTCAGAAACTTCTCGTTCAAAGGAATTATGACGGTGCCCTGGACGAGTACCAGAAGGTTCTTTCTCTTTCTCCCCAAAAACCTCTGGAAGACGAGGCCTTTTTTAACATAGGCCTGGTTTATGTTCATTTTGGAAATCCCAAAAGAGATTATGAAAAATCTCTTAATCTTTTTCTGAAAATTTTAAATGATTACCCTGAAAGTCATCTGGCGGAACAGGCCAAAATTTGGGTGGGGGTGCTCTTGGAGAACCAGGAAACAATCAAAAAGACTGAAAAATTAAAAGAGGCACTTAAGGAAATGGAGAAGACAAAACAGATGCTTAAAGAGCCCGGGAGAGCGAAGCAGCCGGAAGCAAGATCTGAAGAACCTGGAGAGGGCCGAGAACATATCATTCGAAGCCAGAAGCTTCTTGCTCAGGGAAATTATGAGGGGGCGCTGGGCGAAAACCAAAAGATTTTGTCTCTGTCTGATCCCCGATCTCCAAAAGACGAGGCCCTTTTAAATTTGGGGCTTATTTATGCCCATTTCGGAAATCCCCAGAGAGACCTTGGAAAATCGCTCGAATTTTTCAAAAGGCTGATAAAGAACTACCCGAAAAGTTTTTTCTCCGAACAGGCGAAAATTTGGGTAGGGATTCTTGAAGAAAATGAGGAATTAAACTATCTCATTCGGAAGCTAAAACAGGTAGATATTGACATCGAAGAAATGAAGAGGAAAAAAACACAATAAATAGGGCATAAAAATTATGAACCCTCTGCCAAGTTTCAAGGTCTAACACCTTACATTCATCCTATGATAAAACCATTTTAACAACTCCCTTTTGCTCACAAGCATAAACCCAGAAAGTCTGTGCATTGAACGACTGAACTTTTTATTGCGGTTTAGGGTAAATATCCAATCCCCTCCACATGCCTCTTTTCTGGATAATACTTTTCATAGAATCTCTTATATTCCTCTATTGAATGATAAGGCCCATGAAAACCAGTGACCTCCCTATAAGGGGTCCCGTAATCCATGATGAAGAGCTTACCATCTTTTTTGAACGAACAGACATAGTGGTTAAATACATTGGGCCGGACTATGATAACCACAATTTGTGCTTTATAGGATGGATTGATTTGATTGAGTGTCTTTTTTGAAAACTCGGCAGCATCAATGTAGATACCCGATTTGAGTTGAAGAGTCTCCTCGGGAGACCTTGGGATAGGTAATGTCCCCTCAAATTTTTTATATCTTTCCATATCAAAGGAAAAATGCTTTTCCATCCATCTCACCAAATCTTCATAAGATTTCCATTGGGAGACCGTTTCATCATAAGTTTTTACTGAGTGGGTTTCTGCTGGGTATTTTTTTACTGGAGACGTTCCCGCTGGATAGGTTTTTACTCGGACAGGGGCACAAGCGAATAGTGCGAGCATACAAATGGGTAATGCTGAAACTACCAGAGTAAGCCTGAAATACTCTTTATGCTTTTTCACTTGATTTTCAATATCCTTTTTGTCAGGGGTTCATCTCCACATTTACCATCCTCACCATTTCCCCCCAAATGACATTTTGGATTACTAATCAGTCCATAATTGTATGGACATTGAAGACTAAATCCCTCCTTCCCTCCCTTTACAAAAGGGAGGAATTCCCCCTCTTTGGAAAAGAGGGGTTAGGGGAGATTTTCACAACAATATGTCTTTTCAATTATGGACTCCTTAGCAATCTATCCGATTTCTTCTTTGCACCCATTACAAACATATAGATGCTCTTCCAAATCATCTGATGTGATAGCAATGAGAAGTTCTCCAAAGGAAACGACTTGTTTAAGGTCAAGGCCGATTGCCATTGTAAACCTCGATAGAACTAAGGGAAAAGTTAAACTTTATCGCAGCCAAAATATTTAAATAGGCCAGCGATATAGTTTCCCCACGTTGGAACCAATTTATCAATTTCATATGAAAGTAGAGTTATTCCCCCACTGTGAATTTTATTGTGTACTTCTTCCAACTTCTGAAATTTCAAAGGCCATGTTATTTTCCCTGATTGGTTAACCACATAAAAACTTTTTCGCTTTTCGTCAATTTCGACTATTCGCAATAGGTTAAGGCCATCCCCTGCCCAAAATTCAATTTTACTCTCTTTCATTTCCTTTAATTTTTCCCAGCTAAATGAACACTTCGATAAAATCTCTATTATTTCTACCATAATTCCTTCTTATCCTCCTTGGTCTCGCGATAAACTTTCCACCGGCCTCCGCCAACATAGACCTCCGAATGTTGAACGTGATCTTGCCAGTTTCTTAGGGTGCCAATAAGGGTTGGGAGTAGTGGCTGCTTCCCCAAAAACTCTAACAGCCGAAAATGACTATTCTGTATTGAAAACGACTTAAAATGTCTGAAACTGACTATGATTTTCAGTATTGTCGTTGGATGGAATTTGAGCAAGGGCACGGACCACGTCGGGTTCACCGTCAGAAAGCCTGGATCTGTCTCGTCTTTCGCATTTTCCGTCTGACCAACCCATACATGAGGAGAGGTAGATTAAGAAATGCTTTCGTCAAGTCGCGGCTACCGACAAGGCCAATTCGCCGGGCTTTTCTGATGATATGGATAACCTGCGGTAGATCGTAGAACTCTGACCGGATCCGGTTCCTGATTTGCTTCAGCTCCTTGCGCCCGTAATGGTCCGAATACACGGAACCGCCGATACGTTTGTAGTAGTAGCCCGGCGTTTCTTCAACCAATTCCTTTAGGGGCGAGAATTTCTCAATGCGGAGTTTCTGGAAACTGATGGAATCCAGTTTGATCTCCTTAGCGAACTTCGGGATGTAGAGCATCTCTTCTTCCGTCTCGCCGATGTTGCCGTAAATGAAGTACCCATGCAGATAGAAGTCGTACTGCGTCAGGACCGCAAACGCATCCCGGACCTGCTGTTGGGTGATGCCCTTCTGAAGCTGCATCAAGATCCGGTCGTGGGGCGACTCGACCCCGATCAGAAAGATCTTGAAACCCGCTTTCTCTGCCTTGTCAAGGACCCTGGGATGCCTCGCGACGTCAATCCGGGTCTGGGTAATAAAGACCTTCTTGATCTTATTCTCGATGATCAGATCGCAAAGCTGTTCGCTCCTCTTCGGGTTCGTGAAGAAGTTGTCATCGCTGAAGAGCACAACATCGGCTGTAACCGTCTTCAATTCTTCGATGACCGATTCGACCGGTCGTTCCGTGTAGCTCCTCTTCTGCCCGAGCGGATTGAGACTGAATGTACAAAACTTGCATTTGAACGGACATCCCCTCGTTGTCAGTATCGTGTCGAACGTGTGGCTGCTGAGTCGAACACCGTGTTTAACCATGCAATAATCGTGCTTTCTCAAGGACCGGTCAGGAAACGGAATACGCGTGATGTCAGGCAGAGGATGGATTTCGTTGTGGACGACTCCTCCGTTCTCCCGATAGGAAAGTCCACGGATATCCTTGTACGGAACTCCCATGACGATCTGTTTGATGATATCTTCGCCCTCACCTCGTACAATCATATCGATATTCGGACACCGGTCAAACAGATACTCGACTTCCTCCGTTGCTTTGTAGCCTCCGACGACTGTGCAAACCTCAGGAGGCAACTGGGAGACGAAATCACAGATGTTCTCGAACTGAGAATCCCATCGGATGCTTACGCATAGAAGATCGATCTCGTTCCTGATGAACTTGCTGAGCGCCTTCGGGTTCTGGTAGGCCTTTTCATACCGAAGGTCGAGAAGCGTCACCTTATCAAACAGGTCTTTCATGCTCGCAGCGATGTACTCAAGGCCGGTCGGAGGGAAAACCCCCATGATTGCGGCAGAATCCCCGAAATACGGGTTCAGGGCGAGGGCATGCTTGTACTTCGTCACGTAGGGATTATAGCGGGAAAGAACAGCAGATGCAAGCGAATAGAAACAAGCGCCAG
>PEUO01000184.1:370-686 GCA_002780715.1 Deltaproteobacteria bacterium CG03_land_8_20_14_0_80_45_14 | reverse complement strand
GCAGAATGGAAATGATCTTCTGTCTGGCCAACCATGGGGGAGGGTTGGTTGGTTATTTTGAAAGATGCATTAAGAAATTCTCCAATTTTCTTATATCCTCTGAAGAGACATCGATGAATTTCACTCCGGAGCGATAATCTCCCCAGTCTTTACCCAAATGAATGTCCATCCAAACCACTTCAGCCAGCATTTCAATGGTATTTAATTCAGAACCTAAAGAGAAAAAGAGTTTCAACCTAAGATGTTGACCGATCTCCATCTGTTCAGGAAAATAAATCAGCAACCCCCCTTCGCTGATATTGAGAGCTCGACCTGT
>PEUO01000184.1:0-221 GCA_002780715.1 Deltaproteobacteria bacterium CG03_land_8_20_14_0_80_45_14 | reverse complement strand
AGAACGAACAGTTAAAGGGGCATCCTCGTGAAGTTATAATGTGGGCCCCTGTTCTTTTGGGTTCTAAATCAAAATAGATTTCATGTTTGGGAAAAGGCAAAGAGTCTAGATTATAAATTAACTCTCTTTCTTCTGTTTTGACAAGTCGTCCATCTTTCCAAAAGACAAGACCCTTTACTTCAGCCAAATTCCTGTTATTTTTTAAAGAAAATATCAATTCT
>PEUO01000158.1 GCA_002780715.1 Deltaproteobacteria bacterium CG03_land_8_20_14_0_80_45_14 | reverse complement strand
AGGGGTTGACAAATTATCATGAATAGATTAAAAATAATTAGATCGCGGGGTGGAGCAGTCCGGTAGCTCGTCGGGCCCATAACCCGAAGGTCGCTTGTTCAAATCAAGCCCCCGCTACCAATTAAATCAAGGGGTTACAAGATATTTTGTAACCCCTTTTTTTGCCCTGGTGTCCCAAAAGTGTTCATCCAGACTGAAATAAAAGAGTAACCATTTCTTCTCGTCACATTGAAGATGAATTTAGCGCACCGTTTGAAAAGCATCTCTTCGGATGCATGCCCAATCATCTGAGCCTCCCGGTTCGGATTCTCCCCTTTAATTTTTAGGGGAAGTAATTTAGGTTTTTTATGGAAATGCATTCCACTTTTGACTTCGGTTGAAATATCGAGGGTTAAGAAAAACTAAATAATTGTGATAACTTATAATGATAAGAATGAGCTGGCATATAAAATGCTTTCTAATAACAATTGATGGACTCAATCAACCCATTCGACTCCCCGGTCTGAAGCCCGGGGTATGCTCAGGGTTGATATTGCACTTCGATAAACTCAGTGTCCTGAGCCTGTCGAAGGAAGCGGCGTTTTTTACCCCGATTTAAAAATCGGGGTTTGGCGCCGTCGAACGTATCAACGGAGAGATGGATGAGGAGTTTCCTGATTAACAAAAACTTATGCCTTTATTACCGGCTCAAAAAGAAAATCGGAAAGAAGCGGGCCTTTGGGATGGCAAATGCTATAGAAAAAATTATCCTCATCTTTGGAAGGGAGATTATGCTTTGGAGAAAGGATTGATTACCCTATATGAAGTATTAGAATCCAGATTTTCAAAAAGAAAACCCGAAGCAAATTGAAGACGATCATGGACCAGGAAAGATTTAAATGCATCCTATCGGTATTAAAACGGTATGAATTAACATTGAGAGAAAAGCAATTTGTTGAAGCAGTAGAAAAATATTTCAATGAAAATGGTAAGATAACAGATCAGCAGGAATCCGTATTAGAAGGCATTTGCAGGGAGAAGATATGGATTAGGAAGGCTTCTTTTAGTCAGAATAATCTCCCCAAGGGGCTCCCCTCAAAAGCTGCCTAAATGTAACCTGCTGGAGAGGAAAGGGGTGAAACCTTTCATCTATGGTAACTTATGAATTTTACTCGCGTGATCCAATAAAGGGATACCAGATCCTTGGGACACTTCCTGAAAGGAGAAGGAATCCAGCAAGAATAACCCAGGAATCGGTTATGAATTGGGGGGAAAAGTATTTTGATAAAAGCCTAAAAATCAATGGTATGATCTTTTTTCAGGTAACAATAGACAAGGATAGAGGCAGAATTTTTCGACTAATCCAGTTTTCATAACTCTGAAGAAAATTTAGAATAGCCCTCCTACTTCAATTTCAAAACTGAAAGAGTGGTTTTTTTAAACATCATTTTAAATGAGGATTATAACATGTTAGCTTATGAGTTCTACTGGCGTGATGAAACAGAAAAAGTCCATTTTATTGGCATCCTCCCCGAGAGAAGGGAAAGACCAGAAAGAATAACAAAAGAGTCTATTCTAAATTGGGGGAGGATGGTTATAGGCGATGATTCAGATGTCAAAGATATTTATTTCGTTGAGGTGGAATTCCGATGATTAAAGCATAAATCTATGTCTCATTGTCATAAAACTAAGGCAGGGAAATGTCTCTGCCTTTTTCATCTATATTTCTATCAAGACTCTCTGACATACAAGGTTATCCTAAAGGGAACCCCGTTAGAAAGTCTTCGGTTTTCCAACGGGGAGGCTTACCCCGTAAGAGACCAGAGGTCTTACGGGGTTCATCCCCGCTGCAAGCCCTGATAGAAGCGCAGCTTCACACGGGGCAAGTAGCGGGGCTTTCTAATGGGGTAAAGGCAGGTGTGATTTCCGCAGCAAATCATCAATGTTTTTGACAGGATTGAAGGTCTCAAGAGGAACTTCCACAAAGACAGTATTCCAGAAGGCCATGGATCCGTTCCACAAACCGGGTAGTTCCAGGGCCTTGAGTTCCCCATCCTCATGGGATTTTCTGGAAATTGACACTGCATCCTTGTTGGCGTAAAAATTCAAATCAAATTTTTCACTTAGGTAATTCCTGACTCCGCATACCAGGTCAACAGGATTGAAATGTGTGGAGGAAATCCAAATATCTTTTTGCTCTTCCGAATGGGGGTCTATTTGGTTTTGTTCTACGATCTGGAGTGACTGGGTTCCATCCTTCTCCTCGACCCAGAAAGGGCCCCCGCCAGGTTCACCTTCGTTTTTAACCATACCGCAAACCCGGAAAGGTCTGTTTAGTTTCTGGAAAATATATTCTTTTCTATTGGATGCCGAGTCATTCCTGAACCCATCAGGAAAGGGCATGAACAGCTTTTCTTTGCAAAAACGGATGATCTGCGATAGCGCCGCCTCATCCACTCCTCCCCCAGACAATAGATTTAAAATCCGAAAGATCTCATCTTGTAATTGGACCAGATATCCCGCCAGGACCTTCTTATAAAGAACCGTGATGTCTTTCAGGCGGTCGGGAACGACATTGTCGATGTTCTTTAGAAAGATAATATCACCGTCTATAGCATTGATATTTTGAAGGAGCGCGCCGTGACCTGCTGGCCTGAATAAGATTTTACCGCTCCTGTCACGGAAAGGTCTACTCTCCCTGTCCACGGCAATCGTATCCGTAGAGGGAAGCTGTATGGTTACAGTCGCTTCGTAACTTGCCCCAAAGAGATTTCCATAATATCCTTTCGCCTGGTAGAGGAAGTTCCTAAACTGGGATTCGTGCTCTTCAGAAACAGTGAAATGGACCCTACAGAGGCTCCTATTATCCCTGACATAGAAAGCTGCTTCGACGAGATGCTCCTCCATGGCGGTTCTATTGCGCTCGGGATAGATGTGAAATTTTAGGAGCGCCTTGGGAAGCCAAGAATAGTTAAGACCCCTCGGGGTAAGGATATATTCCAGGATATCGGCGCACCTCTTATCGTGAAGGTAGTCTTCGACAATCTGTCCATCCTGGGCCATGACGCGTTTCAAGTCATCATAGAAGGCAAACTTAACGATGTCCTGGAGGAATTTCACAGAATGTTCGGTTGAATCGAATCTCCCCCTCTGGTAACTGCTATGCCAGTCCTTGAACATACGGCTGGCGGCGCCTGAAGCAGGCACAAACTTGAGCATCCGTCCTCTCCTGGCAGCCTGGTTGTGAAGGGAAACGAGAGTGTCCATCTTACCCGGGGTTATCTGCACGATGCCGTCCCCGATTCGAGCGGGCCTTGCCAATTTGATTGGCTCTGCTCCCCTGCGGAATATTTCGAGCTGGCTTATGATCTCAGCGGGATCAATCCCTTTAGCCGCGATCGACTGTAAATCCTCTTCTGAAAAGGCCCTTAAAGACATTAGGCGGTCTCCTCCTGAGAACGATGGCAGGTTTTTCTCTCAAATCCTTATATATAACAAGATGAAAAATTGGACAAGGGGCATCAATCTGTGTAACGCCTCACTGAAGCGTGGGGAAACTCCGATGATCCAGCAGGAATGCCTCCAAAAATCTTATCAGGCGGATGGTCTAAATTTTTTAGGGAAGAGGTAACATTCACCATCAATAGCACAGTCCTCGGACTGTTGGGACCATTCTTTCAGTTCAGGGACAAGTTAATGTTGCCGCCATAAGATTTTCTCCGGCATCCCCGCCGGATCTCGGTAATTGTCCACGGGAGAGTGAGGCATTATCAATCTGTTATTTTTCTAGTTGAACAAAATAAATTTTTGTTCTAAAATTCATCCTATATGGAAACCGTAAAGAAAAAAATCTTAGTGGTTGACGATAATCAAGAATTTGTTGGTTTAATTAGAAAAATTTTGGAGAGGAAAGATTTCAATGTCTCTATCGCCTTGGATGGAAAGACGGCCATCGAAAAAGCATTATCGGATGTTCCCGAATTGGTTCTTCTTGATCTGAAATTGCCTGACATCCCGGGAGAAGAGGTATTAAAAAGAATTAAAGAAATTGATAAAGATATCGCCGTTATCGTTATTACGGGCTATGGAGGAGAACAGGTAGCAGTCGAAATGATGAGAAAAGGCGCAATCGATTTCCTCTCAAAGCCCATCGAGCACGAACTTCTTCTATCCTCTATAAAGAACGCCTTAGAAATTCGTGAAGCTCAAATTGAGGACAAAGGGTTTGAGCGATATCCCACCCTCGAGAGATTCTTCCCATTTCTTGCGCACGAGGTTCGAAATCCACTCCATGCTATTTCCGGAGCTCTTGCTATCATTCAAAGACGATCGGATTTGAAAGATGACCTTCTTGCTCAATCCATAAAAATTATCAATGAAGAGGTTCAACATTTAAACGAGTTTGTACAGGAATGTCTAAATTTTGTTCGGCCTCCCAATATTGTTCGCTTCAATGGAGTGGAAATTAGGGAGGTCATTTCTGTAGTGATGAATCTAATCTCCCATATGCTTGAGTCAGAATCAAAAAAAATCAAGGTCATTATGGAGATGGAGCCTCATCTTCCAAAGGTTTATGCCAATTACGAAGAGATCAAGCAGGTTTTTTTGAATATTGTAAAAAATGCTTTTGAATCCATGCCCGAGGGAGGAGAATTCACCATCAAAACTTGCGCTAAATCGGATTCTTCAAAACACATAGAAATTAATTTTATTGATAATGGGATAGGCGTTAAAAAGGAAAATTTGGACAAGCTCTTTAACCCCTTTTTTACCACCAAACTCAGGGGAACCGGGTTAGGATTGGCCGTCTGCCGCAGAATCATCGTCGAGCGACATCATGGGAAAATTTATATAGAGAGTGAAGAAAAGAAAGGAACGGTCGTCAGAGTAGAATTACCAACAGGCCATCGGTTAGGAGATTAGGCAATGGCGTTTCGCCCATCCATTTTAGTCGTCGATGACGAACCCAATTCCCTTTTTGGAATTTGTCAGGCTTTAACCGATGAAGGATTTCAAACCATTCCAGCTAAAAACGGGAGAGAGGCGTTAGAAAAACTAAAAACCAATTCAGTCAATCTCATCATCACCGATGAAAAAATGCCTGATTTGAGCGGAACGGAACTCCTTTTGGAGGTTAAAAAAACACATCCGCACATTCCGGTGATTCTCATCACGGCTTACGGTTCAGTTTCAATGGCGGTCGAAACATTAAAAAAAGGCGCCTTCTATTTCTTCGAAAAGCCTATCTTTGAAAAGCTGGAGAGGTTTATTATTATCATCCGGCAAGCCCTCAAAACGCAAGAGATGGCAAAAGAGATCGACTTTCTTCGAAAGGAGGTCACTGAAAAATATTCTTTTCCCAATATCATCAGCAATCACCCCAAAATGCTGGAGATTTTTGAGATCATTAGTAAAGTAGCCGAAACGGATGCGACGATCCTGATTCAAGGGGAGAGCGGGACCGGAAAAGATCTTATCGCAAAAACCATCCATTATAACAGCCTGAGAAAAGAAAAACCCTTGGTCACGGTCAATTGCGGAGCTTTAACGGAGAGTCTTCTCACCAGTGAGCTATTTGGTCATAAGAGGGGATCGTTTACAGGCGCTGTTAAAGATGCTATCGGTCGTTTCCAGGCGGCGGAAGGGGGGACAGTGGTCTTAGATGAAATTGGTGAGATTCCGATCAATCTTCAAAAGACGCTTTTAAGGGTGATTGAGGAGAAGGAATTTGAAAGGGTTGGAGATAGCCAACCAACAAAAGTTGATGTTCGAATCATTTCGACCACCAATCGAAATCTTCAGGAGGAGGTAGGTAAAGGAAACTTCAGAGATGATCTTTTTTATAGACTGAGTATCGTTCCCATTACGATTCCCCCTCTGAGAGAGCGCATTTCAGATATCCCTTTGCTTGTCAACTATTTTCTTAAGAAATTTCAGAAGGGGAAAGTTCCCGTTAGGATGGAACCGGGGGTAATGGAACAATTGAAAACTTTTTCTTGGTCTGGAAACGTAAGGGAGTTGGCTAATATTATCCAGCAGATGATAATGTTTTGTAGAAGAAATACCATTATCATCGATGATCTCCCCCCCCGTCTTTTTCTAAAGGAGGAAATGGGACAAAGAAAAGAAGGGGGAAAGGTCCAATTGATGAAGATAGTCTCTGACCTCGAAAAGAAGTGGATTGTCAGCAAGCTGAAGGAAACCGATTGGAACCAAGAAAAAGCGGCAAAACTTCTTGGAATCACCCGAAAAATGCTTACTAATCGAATCAATAAGTATAATGTCAAACCACAAAAGAATAGATGATTCGACCATAAATTCAGCAGTAGATCTGCTCAGAAAATAAAGTCTTTCGGTTACGGCAAGGGCAACGATGCCCGCCCTGTACCATAACATATACAACTTAGTACTGAAGAGCAAA
>PEUO01000127.1:524-21805 GCA_002780715.1 Deltaproteobacteria bacterium CG03_land_8_20_14_0_80_45_14 | reverse complement strand
GGGTTTTTAGAAGCAACGATAAAACCAAGGTCCCTGTAAAAAAGGTTGACCACAACAGGCTGGACATCGGGAAGATAGGTCGGCAGGAAGGGAATGTTATATTCTCCTGTTCTGGGTTCAAGGAGGTGGGACCAGGCAATATCCGTATAACCTTTGTTTAAGGCTTTAAGTCCATCGGTACTGCCCGTATTTGCGGAAAAGATATAGAACTCAGGATACGATTCCTTCATATAGGTGTGGACCATATCGAGTATGGGATCATTACTTCCTGATGCCAAGAGGGCTCCCTCAATGCGCTTGCTCTTCTCCCGCACCTGCCCAAGGCCTTTTTGGGCATTGGATTCAATCCACTCATCAATGAGTTTTTTCGGAAAGATCCACTTCCCTGTAACCCGGGTAGATGGAATCCTCTTGGACTTGATCAATGCATAGACCTGTTTTTCATGGATGCCTAAATATTTCGCCACCGCTTTCGTGTTCATTATCTCTTCAGACATAAGCTCACCTCCAATAGACGTTTATATGCTAAATGAGCCCAATCAATTTGTCAATGAAAAAAATTACAAATAATTACTATTTATTACATAAAATTCTTTTATCATCCATATCTTAATAAAATCCACCGGGTCGAAACCCTGCCTTACTCTACGTTTGTTTCCGGTGGAAAGAGAGCATGACGACCGAGCAGGCATTGGATGGACCCATTCTTTTCTTGACATGATAAAATAAAAGTGATATTTGTATTATCATGTATAAACGAATCATTCACATTGCGCTACCGGAGAGATCGAGCTGTTTCCTTTGGGGACCTCGCCAGACGGGAAAGAGCACCTTGCTCCAGGAGCGCTACCCTGCTTCAAAACGCTATGATCTGCTTCTTTCTGACGAGTATCGGCGTCTCATGCATCAGCCTTCTTTGTTCCGGGAAGAATGTCTGGCTTTGGCCAGGCGTACAGATACCAAAGACAGACCTGTCGTCGTAGATGAGGTCCAAAAAGTTCCGGATCTTCTGGACGAAATTCATTGGCTCATAGAAAACGCTAGACTGAGCTTTATTCTTTGCGGATCAAGCGCCAGAAAATTGAAGCGGGGACATGCCAACCTGCTTGGAGGGCGCGCTATCCGCTATGAACTTTTTCCCCTTGTTTTCCCTGAAATCCCCGATTTCTCCCTTGAAAAAGCTTTAAACGACGGACTTCTGCCTCCCCATTACGGCAGCAATATGGCCCGAACGCGTTTGGAAGCTTATGTGGGAGATTATCTCCAGGAAGAAATCGCTGCGGAAGCAGCTACCCGAAACATCCCGAGTTTCAGCCGTTTTCTTGAAGTCGCAGCAATGGGCAACGGAGAAATGATCCAGTTTACCAACATTGCCCGGGAATGTGGAGTGAGTGCTCCGACGGTAAAATCCTATTACCAGATCCTTGAGGATACGCTTCTGGGGAAGTTCATCCCTGCCTATCAGAAGCGCCCAAAACGACGCGTCATTCTTGCTCCCCGTTTCTATTTTTTTGACGTTGGAGTGGTTGGCCTCTTGACCAAACGCGGGCGCGTTGAGATGGGATCCGAACTCTTTGGGAGGGCATTCGAACACTTCCTTTTCATGGAGCTGTCCGCTTACGCCAGTTATTCAGGACATCATTATTCGATCTCTTACTGGCGAACAGCCTCCCAATTGGAAGTCGATTTCATCCTGGGGGACCACGAAGTCGTCATCGAGGTTAAAGGGGCGAGTTCTGCCCAGCCCCAACATCTTAAAGGGCTGATTGCCTTTGGGGAGGAATACAGATCTCGCCGTCGCATATTAGTCTCCTGTGATCCCCAACCCCGTTCGGTTATGGCCGGGGTCGAAATTCTCCCCTGGAGACTCTTTCTGGAAGACCTCTGGTCCGGGAAAATCATATGTTGAAAGAATTTTCTTCCGAAAAGGCCCTCCGGTTCACTGAATCGGTCATTCGAGAAATGACCCGTATTTGTCTCAAACATCACGGTGTAAACCTTGCACAAGGATTTCCAGATTTTCCAGCACCAGCGGAGATTAAGGAAGCAGCTCTGAGGGCCATTCGGGCAGATTTGAACCAGTATGCGATCACCTGGGGAACACCAAATCTTCGTCAAGCCATTGCCGAAAAATTTGCCTGGTATAATGGCGTTACCATAGACCCTGAAAGAGAGATTACAGTCTGCTGCGGATCCACAGAAGCCATGCTCTCTTCTCTGATGGCCATCGTCAATTCAGGTGAAGAGGTCATTGTGTTCGAACCTTTTTATGAGAACTATGGTCCGGACACCATTCTCTGTGATGCTAAACCCCGATTTATCACCCTTCACGAACCGGATTGGCATTTTGATGAGAAAGAACTATCTCAATCCTTCACCAACAAGACCAAAGCCATCATCATCAACACACCCAATAACCCCACTGGCAAAGTTTTTTCACGGGAGGAATTACAATTCATCGCCGATCTCTGTCTGAAATGGGGTGTGGCGGCCGTGACGGATGAGATTTATGAACACATCCTCTATGATGGGGCTAAACATATCAGTATTGCCTCTCTTCCTGGCATGCGGGATCAAACCATCACCATCAACTCTATTTCCAAAACTTACAGTCTCACCGGATGGCGCGTGGGCTGGGCCATTGCCTCAGCCTCTCTGACGGCCTCCATCCGTAAGGTTCATGACTTTTTAACCGTAGGTGCACCCCATCCTCTTCAGGAAGCTGCAGCGACTGCCCTGCGCATAGATCGAAGTTACTACCGGACTCTGGCCAGGGAATACGAGGAAAGAAGGGATTTTCTTGCTCAGATATTAGATGAAGCTGGGTTTCGGATTTACCGCCCCAACGGTGCGTATTACATTATGACGGACATAGGGCATTTTGGTATTTCGGATGATGTGGCCTTTGCTTTCTATTTAGTAGAGAAATTTGGAGTGGCGACTGTTCCGGGCAGCAGTTTCTACAGCCGCTCTTCTCTGGGAGCGACAAAGGTTCGTTTCTGTTTTCCAAAAAAGAAGGAGACCCTCAAGCAGGCTGCTGAGAAATTGAGGACCTTTAAGGAGATAAGAAAAAAGTAATTATAAGATATAAAAACTAAGATTGAATATTCTGCTCATCTTTCCATGCAGCAAGTAAAGTTCATGAAGATTTTCGATTGAAATAAAGAAAAGAGGCAAAGCCTCTTCAGACCCTGCCCTTCATATCTTCCCCATTTTTTCCCTCATAGACATGCCTTTAAGCAACCAGAAAGGTGAAAGCAGAGAACCAGTTAGGGTAGCTTATAATGATCTTTTACTCTATTGTAGCCCTGAAGGGTCCCCTCAGCAGCGGGGCGCACATTGATTCTTGTAAATTCACCGTTACCCTGTAAACCAGTAAATTTCCCCGTGCCACCTACGTACGTAACCGTCCCCTTACCAACAGCTCCAAGTCTGCCACTGGCTTTATACGAAGTAAAGAGTTGGTCCCCATCCGGACGGGTGCAGACACAAAAACCGCTATCATCTTCATAGGCGCCCTTTATAGCATGAAACGAACCTACACAGCGTAACGATGCATTTTGCAATATACAATCACTGGTGTCGCTTACGATTACGCCCAAGATTTCGTAAGTCATTTGAATTCGTTCTTGTCCCATTGCAACAGTCTTATAAGTGCCGCTGTAGCCTATGATGTATGACGAGGCACCTTCTTTTGGTATTTGTGCCTGGGCGAAACTAAAAGCTATTAATACAACAAGACCTGATAGCAAAAAAAATTTCATCTTCTTCATGATCCACCTCCCTTTGCTGAGTCCCGGATACTAGGGGAAAATGTTAAATAGGTTATGATTCCTCTTAGAAAGAAAGATTGAAATTTAGGAGCCTCCAATAGGGAGAACAAAATCCCTCTTGGAGGCTTCATCGGGGCATTTTTAAAGAATTTTTCCTCAACCGTGACCTCCTTGATGTTGAAGTAAACCCCATTAGAAAGGGTAGGGCTTTGACCGCGCCCTCAATAAGGAGCTGATGCTCCTGCTTTTGCAGGTATTTCCACTATTCCCAGCATAAATGCTGAGGCTTTCTAACGGGGTAAATAAATGTTTTAAAAAAATTACCATTTGCTATAATAGTTCACGTTTCGCACCGTGAGATTTTTTACTATTATTAGTAACCATTTAATATCATTAATCTTTAATAATAATCGAATGAGCTGATGAAATGGATGAAAAAACAAAACAGGTCATGAGAATCGACCTAAATGAATTTAAGATCCATATTCGTCTCAAAAACAAAACAACATTGACTCTTCATTTCAACTCGCCTTCGCGAAGGTTTTATCTATCTGTCATCGCTCTCGTTGTTAACGAGATGAAAAAACTTGGAAAAATTTCATCTATCCCTCTTGAACATCACCTTGACCTTCTTGCTTTACTGAACGAAACAGTTGGAGGCTCAGCCGGATCATCAGATAAGGAGAATTTGCTGCCAAGAATTTATAAGAAATGGAAAGATGCCCTTCCTGATTTGGAAGACGCACCACTTTTCAAGGTCCTCGGGAGGAAAAAAGATTATGATGAGGGGATTGGAAAGGCTTACCACTTCACGGAAGAGGAAAAAGATAGTTGGGCAAATCTTTTTGAGTACAAAGGGAGCGAAGAAAATGTCAGGCTGAAGTTTTCAATAGATAAATTAGGAATAGATTTAAACGACGTTGCCATTCTATATGAAGAATGTCTAAATGAAGAGGCTTGGGAAAAGTTCATTTTTGATCTCAAACAGAAAGCCAAGGTCGATTCTACGAAGAAAATAGCATACCCTTTGCCCGATAAACCGTCCATTGCCGTTCTCCCCTTTTGGAACATGACCGGAGACCCGGCTCAAGATTATTTTTGCGATGGGCTGAGTGAGGAAATCATCACTGCCCTTTCTAAGACCCCAAAGCTGTTTGTGATTGCCCGCAATTCTACATTTACCTACAAAGGTAAACCGGTGAAAGTACAGCAGGTCGCTGAAGATTTAGGTGTACAGTTTGTATTGGAGGGGAGTCTGCGTAAGGTTGGAGATCGAATAAGGATAAGTTCACAGTTGACCGATGCTTTGAGTGGATATCATTTGTGGGCAGAACGTTATGATCGAACAGTGAAGGACATGTTTACCATTCAAGATGAGATTACTATGAACATTATTTCGGCTTTACAAGTAAAGTTAACTGAGGGAGAGCAAGCACGTATCTATGGAAAAGGCACAGACAATCTTGAAGCCTATTTAAAGGTCATGGAAGCTAACTGGATATATTCTAAGGGTACTAAAGAACAGGTCACCAAAGCTCGTCAGTTGTCGGAGGAGGCCATCTCACTGGATCCGAACTATGCATTAGCGTATTGCATCCTGGCCGGTACTCACTTACTTGATATATGGCTTGGGTTGAGCAAGTCTCCCCAAGAGTCTGTAAATCGGGCCATTGAGCTCTGTCAAAGAGCAATCGTCATGGATGGCTCGTTGGCCCAAGCTCACATGCGCTTGGGCTACGTATATGCAGCCATGATTCGACAGCATGATGAGGGTATTGGCGAAGGAGAAAAAGCCCTGGCCCTTGCACCCAATTCAGCTGACATTGTCAATGGTCATGCCATGATCTTGACCTACGCTGGAAGACTGAATGAGGCCATCCCATTGTACCGGGAGGCATTACGTCTCAATCCTAAACCACCGAACAATTACTACCGTCATTTTGCAGTTGCCCTTCGTGAGGCGGGACAATATGATGAGGCGATTGCTCAGCTAAAGAAAGCGATCAAGCAAGAGCCAAATGATCCTCTTGCATATCTCGTCTTGACCACCGTGTACAGTTATGCCGGCCACCAAGAAGAGGCTCGTGCAGCCGCAGCGGAGGTCCTTAGAATAAGACCTACATTTCGCATCGAACAACTTCCTCAAGGAACCCATAGGGACCTGGCAATCGTGGAGCGAGAAAACGAAGCGCTTCGCAATGCCGGCCTGAAATGAAAAAAAGTAACCTTCACTTATTAGAAATGTCATTGCGAGAATAAGAATCCCATAAATAAAAAAAGGCGGTCGCTGGGACCGCCCTTAACCTTCGGATAAACTCCGTAAAAGAATATTATTTCAACCGTCCTTCCACGGCCTCCCATTTGATGTTTTTGAAGAATGCACCAATATAATCCGCTCTTTTCAATCCATAGTCAATCATAAAGGCGTGCTCGAAGACATCCAGGATCAACAGGGGATTGCAACCTGCTGGATGACCGACATCGTGCTCATTGATCCACTGGTTGATCAATTTCCCATTTACCGGATCCTGGTAGACGATGGCCCATCCGATGCCCCGCATCGTACCAACTCCCTTAAAATCAGCCTCCCAATTTTCGTAGCTCCCGAATTCCTCAGCTAATTTCTTCCCAAGCTTGCCCCCCTTATTCAATGCCCCTTTGCCGCCCAAATTCTCAAAATAGAGCTCATGGAGTCGCATGCCATTAAACTCCCAGCCCAACCGGCGCTTTAATTCAGCATATTCAGCGGTCCCAATCTTTCCTCCCCTTGCCATTTCAGAAAGGGTATCCAAAACTTTATTGGTATTGGCCACATACCCCTCGTAGAGGGTAAAATGGTTTTTCAATAAGGTCTCACTAAACCCCTCCATACCGATGAGATTGTTGCAGTCTTTTGCTGTGTACGCCATATCCTTCCTCCTTTCAATTCATTATAATTTATCATAACAGAAAAAATCCCAGTTTCAAGGAAATTTTTCCATGTACGAATGATTCGAGTGGTAACGAATGGAACGAATGACAATAGAATTAAATGGTCACTATTCACTTTATCTGCTGTCATTCGCTCCATTCATCTTAGGAATTTTTCAATTTTTTCAGGGGCATTTTGTGTACCGGAGAACTTGACAAATTTAAAAGTCGTAATTATTTTTTTGTTAGAAATTAGAAGAAAGGAGTGATGAGATATGGCATGGGAATTAACTACTTGGAAGCCCTTTAGGGAGTTGGCCCCTTTTAGGGAATTTGAGAGGATGAGGAGGGATATGGACCGGTTTTGGGACTCCTTCTCGGAAGGCGGATTAAGAAGGAAAACCGAGGAAGGCGGGGAATGGCTTCCTTCTCTCGATATTGCAGAGACAAAAAATGAGCTGGTTGTAAAATGCGAGATTCCTGGGATGGATCCCAAAGATATCGATATCTCTCTCTCCGATGGGATGCTTACCATTAAAGGGGAAAAGAAACAGGAAAGGGAAGAGAAAGAGGCCGATTATCACCTTGTCGAGAGAAGTTACGGAGCCTTTACGCGTTCGATTCGCCTTCCTGCGGAAGTGCAGAGCGACAAGATCAATGCTTCTTATAAGAACGGTGTTTTGAAAATTACTCTTCCAAAATCAGAAGAGGCCAAGAAGAAAGAAATCAAGATCAGGGTTGAATAAACATTAGATCACACTTTCCCAGACGAAAAAGGCGTCCGAAAGGACGCCTTTTTTTCAATTCAGCCAACCCTCTTTCCTATCCCCATCCCTTATGGTATCAAGAAAAAGATTAGAACCTTTTTTGTTTTCTGAAATGTGTGATTGCAAGACCTGGCCCCAGAGCACTTTCCTCAATATGAACCCCTCTGGAAATTGCTATAAAATTAAATTTTTGGTATAAATAGGTCAACTCGCGGGGGTGATTCACATTTTTCTAAGTTCTTTGGATCAAAAGGAAAAGTTCTTTTCCCATGGCTCTCAAACGAAGGGTTGTAATTCCATAGAAATTTGGAAAAGGGAGATTGCATGAGGGGGAATAAGGAGAGGCGCGAAAATAGTGGCTACTTCAACATCTGAAGAAATCATTGATAGGATTAAGCAAGCCCACGAACTTTACCACCGATTGGTTTTAATCGTTGGTCCGTCTGGATCAGGGAAGACGTCTCTTTTGCAGGAGGTATCGAAACAAACCGGATTTAGATATATCAATTTGAATTTAGAACTTAGTAGATCCCTTCTTGAACTGACTGAACGGCAGCGAATTCTAAAGCTACCCATCCTGGTTGATGAAATAATTGGGAAAACTTTTGACCAGGTGGTGCTCATAGATAATCTTGAAATTCTCTTTGAGGTTTCCTTGAAGCAGGATCCACTTCGACTTCTTCAACAAATTTCACGCAATCGAACAGTGGTGGCGAGTTGGAACGGAACAATTGCAGGAGGGTATCTGACCTATGCAGCACCCAATCACCCTGAATATCGTCGTTTTCCAGCTCATGATCTATTGGTAGTGACTTTAGAGAAAAAGTCGTGATAAAAAACCAAGAACGTATGGGGGAATCGAAATGAAATATGGTGACTTGATCCAATTTGATCCAATTGAGACAGTTGTTCAACTGCGGGACGCCGATAAATCTGCAACAGCTCGGCAGCTTGTCGCAACCTACGTTATTTCAGACGAGATGGCCGAACGGCTCATAAAAATTGCTGTACCCAATCTCCAATTCGATAAACCTGCTGACAATAAGGGTCTACTTATTGTGGGTAATTACGGCACTGGAAAATCTCACCTCATGTCTTTAATCTCTGCTGTTGCGGAGCACAGCGATCTTGTCGGTTCCCTCACAAGCAAGGAAGTTTCCAAATCATCTTTCCGAATTTCGGGAAAGTTCAAGGTGATTCGTACAGAGATTGGCGCTACCACGATGTCACTGAGGGACATCATCGTGGCCGAACTTGAAGAACATCTGAATATCCTGGGAGTGAATTTCAAATTCCCTGACAAGGTTCCCAGCAATAAGCCATCATTTGAGAATATGATGGCCTTGTTTCATCAAAAATATCCTGACCACGGATTGCTTCTTGTTGTAGATGAATTGCTCGACTTCCTCCGCACTCGCAACGATCAAGAATTGATTCTCGACCTGAATTTCCTGCGCGAGATTGGAGAAGTGTGTAAGGATCTCAAATTCCGGTTTATGGCTGGTGTGCAAGAAGCCATCTTTGATAGTGCCAGGTTTTCTTTCGTCGCTGACAGCATACGGCGGGTTAAGGATCGCTTCGAGCAAATCCTTATTGCCCGCAAAGATGTCAAGTTTGTCGTATCGGAGCGCTTACTTAAGAAAACTGGGGAACAGCAAACACAGATACGAGAGTATTTAATCCCGTTTGCTAAATTCTACGGCCATATGAATGAGCAGATGGAAGAGTTTGTCCGGTTTTTTCCGGTTCATCCGGACTATATCGATACCTTTGAGCGCATTACTGCGGTAGAAAAGCGTGAAGTGCTTAAGACTCTATCTCTTGCAATGAAGCGGTTGCTCGAAAAAGATGTCCCCAAAGATTATCCTGGTCTTATTGGATATGATAGATACTGGACAACGTTGAAGGAGAATCCTTCTTTTCGCACTGTTCCAGACATAAGGGCGGTAATTGACTGCAGTCAGGTCCTTGAATCGCGCATTGAGCAAGCTTTCACGAGGCCTGCGTATAAAGACATGGCCCTTCGAATCATTTACGGTTTATCAATCCATCGTCTAACGATGGGAGACATTTATGCCTCACTTGGAGCAACCGCGGGAGAGCTCCGGGACGGCCTTTGTCTTTACCAGCCTGGCATTGAGGATCTCGGTGGTGTTCCGGCTGATGATTTGCTTTCCCAGGTCGAGACGGTTCTACGTGAAATACATAAAACCGTCAGTGGCCAGTTCATCTCCTCCAACCCGGACAATGGCCAATACTACCTGGATCTTAAGAAAATAGATGACTATGATGCGCTCATTGAAAAACGAACAGAAAGCCTTAGTGACTCTCAACTTGACCGGTACTACTTTGAAGCCCTCAAGCGGGCAATGGAGTGTTCCGATCAGACCTATGTAACTGGTTACAAGATTTGGCAGCACGAGCTGGAATGGATCGAGCATAAGGCGTCTCGCAGAGGTTATCTCTTCTTTGGGTCGCCAAACGAGCGCTCAACCGCCGTTCCACCCAGAGACTTTTATCTCTACTTCATCCAGCCCAATGACCCTCCGCCCTTCAAAGATGAGAAAAAAGCAGATGAGGTGTTTTTTCGACTGACTGGGAGGGACGATGTTTTTCGGGCAGCGCTGCGCAGCTATGCCGCGGCCATTGACCTGGCATCAACTTCATCTGGCCACGCCAAGTCCACCTATGAGTCTAAAGCGTCTGGATTCTTGCGCGATTTAGTCAAATGGCTACAGGAAAATATTGTAGTGGCTTTCGAGGTAGTCTACCAGGGTAAAAGTAAGAAACTCATCGAATGGGTAAAAGGCAAGATCCCATCAGGCGGGGGTGGAAGGGCCAATGTCCGTGACATCGTCAACATTACAGGTTCTGTTTGTTTTACAAGCCATTTTCAGGACCAGGCCCCTGAATATCCTGTTTTCTCTGTGCTGATAACTGACGCCAACCGTGGTCAGGCAGCGCAGGATGCCCTTCGTGCCATTGCCGGGCAATTACGCACCAAACAAGCAACGGCGGTCCTTGATGCACTGGAACTGCTCGATGGCGATAAACTCGATCCGTATCGTTCCAAGTATACCAGTCATATATTGGAAATTCTCAAAAAGAAGGGTCATGGACAGGTTGTCAACCGCTCTGAACTGATTCAAGACGCACTAGGGGTTGAGTATATGTCTTCGCAGAGTTTGCGGCTTGAGCCCGAATGGGCAGTCGTCCTATTGGCGTCTTTGGTTTACTCAGGCGATCTGGTTCTTGCAGTCCCAGACAAAAAGTTAGACGCCGGCAACCTATCAGCTCTTGCCGGCACCGCTATTGACGAACTAATTCAGTTCAAACATATCGAACGACCAAAGGAATGGAATATCCCCGCACTCAAAGCAGTCTTCGAACTTCTGGGCCTCACCCCTGGCATGGCCCAACTGGTAACCCAGGCCAAGGAGGAACCGGTTCAGGAAATGCAAAAGTCCATTTCCAAGACCGTCGAGAAACTGGTGTTAGCACTCCAGCAGATGCAGAGTGGACTTACTTTTTGGGGTCGAAGCCTTTTGGGAGAAGATGAAGCCAAAACAATCCGGTCACGTTTGGAGGATACTAAGGCCTTCCTCGAATCACTCCAAGCCTATTCTACTCCAGGAAAGTTAAAAAACTTCCGGTACGATACTCAGGAGGTAAACAGCCAACGAGTTGGAGTGGAGACGCTTGCCTATGTCGAGTCATTGCAGGAATTGGTATCTGACCTGGGTACGACTGCATCCTATCTATCTACCGCGGAGGCTGTTTTGCCTACGGACCATGAGTGGGTGGTCCTTATGAAGAAAGTCCAAACCGATGCACTTGCTGAAATTTCAGACCCTAAAAAGCGGGCGACCCCAGCATTTCGACAGCAAATCCTCCACAAGCTAAATGATCTGAAGAAGTCTTATATCCAGAGCTATATGACGTCCCATACCAAAGCAAGGTTAGGAGTCAACGAGGATAAGCGCAAAAGCGCCCTGATGCGTGATGAACGCCTTAGCACAATCCAGAAACTATCTACAATCGACCTAATGCCGCGCCAGCAATTGACCGACTTTCAGAACCGTTTAGCGAACCTCAAAAGTTGTTTTGCTCTCACCCAACAAGAACTGGAGGTATCGCCCGTATGTCCCCATTGTTCCTTCAAACCGAGTGTTGAACCTTTCGCGGCCCCAGCTGGAGCTATTCTCAAAGGGTTAGATGGTGAACTCGAAAACCTTCTCTCTACTTGGACACAGACTCTACTGGCAAACCTCGAAGATCCAACAACCAGGGAGAATTTGCCCCTACTCAAACCGGCGCATAGAAAGCAGGTTGACGCTTTTCTTAAAAAACGTAGTTTGCCAGAAAAGCTCACTCAGGATTTTATTCAAGCCTTGAAGGAGGTCCTGTCAGGTTTGGTGAAAGTTAATGTTAAGACTGAAGATCTTCGTCAAGCGCTACTCTCCGGTGGGGCTCCAGCAACACCAGCGGAAATGAAAAAACGATTCGACGATTATATTGATGAGCTAATAAAAGGCAAAGAACCGAATAAGGTTCGCATCGTTTTGGAGTAACCGTGCGAAGCATTGCAGAAATTCGTTCTCTTCTTGATTGCCTCAATCAACAACCAGCTCATGAGTTGGAGGATCAAGACCTTGATTTCAAGGAATGGAATCCGCGCAGTATGGCTGATTCCATTAATCTTGTTATCGAAATGGCCATCTGTATGGCTAATGGAGGGGGTGGGACCGTAATTTTTGGGATAGATGAAAAAGCTATCGGCCGTCCCAAAGCTATCATCGGTGTTCCAGCAGAAGTAGATGTCAATCGCATGAAAAAGGCTGTGTATGATTCGACGGATCCAAAGCTAACCCCTGTCTTCCATGAAATTCGTGTACCCGAAGGCACGGGCCGTCTCTTAGCCATGCAGGTCTTTTCCGGATTACCGCCCTATACGGATACTGCCGGTAGAGGGAAGATCCGAATCGGCAAAGATTGTCAGCCGCTGACCGGGACGTTGCGTCGCCGAATCATGATAGAAACAGGCGAGGCCGATTTTACAGCGGAAGAAGTAGTGGGGGCAATTGAAACCCATCTTTCGGCCTCAGCACTTGAAAAACTTCGCGATGCGGCCAGGCAGGAGCGAGCTCCGGAAGAACTTCTCAATCTCGGCAATAGTGATCTTCTGGCTGCGATCGGTGTAATTCGTAACGGTCGTTTAACCAGGGCCGGCTTGTTTCTGGCGGGGAAAGAGACTCCCATCCGTGAGCACATGCCGGGATATGTCTGGACCCATTTGCGGATGCGGTCGGAGACAGAATATTCAGACCGAATGGATGGCTGCGATGCACTCCCCATCGCTATAGAACGTCTTATGGACCGGATCATGGCAGATAATCCTATTACCACCGTCCGATATGGGATGTTTCATTTCGAGTATCGCACTTACCCTGAGATTGCCCTTCGCGAAGCATTAATGAATGCCTTTTGTCATGCGGACTATCGTTTGGCTGGCCCCATTCTTATAAAACAATTTGCTAACCAGCTCGAAATCACAAACCCCGGCGGGTTTATTGGCGGCATTTCGCCTGACAATATTCTTCACCACGAACCTGTTGCCCGTAATCCTAATCTTGTGGATGCACTTACCCGGCTTCGATTGATCAATCGGAGTAACCTCGGTATAAGCCGCATATTCGAAGCCCTTTTGATTGAGGGCAAAGAACCGCCTTTGATCCAGGAGCAGGGAGAGGCGGTTAGACTTGCTTTCCTCCGCCGGGAGATCTCCGTTCCTTTCCGGACATTTATCGCTGAAGAAAGCAAGAAAGGCCGCATTCTCTCCGTGGATCAATTATTGGTGCTTCGCTACCTTCTCTCCCATCCTGAGTTGGATACTCCAACGACCGCACGGATTTGTCAGCGTTCCGAAGTCGAAGCCCGCGAGATCCTAAGCGAGATGGAAAAGGCCATGGGCTACCTTGAACGTGGAGGCACAGGCCGGGGGACCTACTGGACATTACACATTGATTTGCACCGGAAACTTTCCGGTCCAGAGTACTCTGAACGTGACCGCCGAATCGATTGGGAAGCCGCCAAAACCAGGATTTTGAGTGTTTTAAAACAGAGAGCCATGCGAGGGGAACAAGGGCTTTCCAACGCTGAAATTCGCAAGATAACCCGTCTCGACCGTAAGCAAGTGATTCGTCTGATGAAAGAGTTAATGGAAGAGAACTCAAATATCCAACCGCCTGGAAGAGGAAAGTATGCACACTACCGGCTTAATATCCGCAAGTAATGTCCGTGACATTAAAACGGACATTAAAAAGACTTTAATGTCTTTCTTAATGTCCATTGACATTAAATTGACATTAAAATGTCCCAGTTTTGTTCCATTACTCATGGGGAATAACCATTAGGAGCCATCCAATGTCACTTTTAATGTTCATCCAGGATAGATGCTCAGCATTAGAATTCGCATAGAATGTGATCCAATGCGGACTTAAGTGGAACTCCGCATTGAAATTGGCATTTAAAAGGCCATTTCGGTTCTTGCGGGGGAGTATACTAAATTTCTCCCTCGCCCATTGGGGGAGAGGGCGAGGGTGAGGGGTAAAGATGTAGGGTGGATTAAGACCGGTAGGTCGAATCCACCAAACGGCGAACCCACCATTAGGAACAACCTATGGCACGTAAACAACGCACAAGTAAGGAAACAAAGGAATTATTCCGGGACCCCTCCGGTCAGCCCCATCTATTTGAGAAATCCTACCAGGAGGAACTGGAGGCCAAGGCAAAGAAGCAAGTAGAATGCCTCGGAATGACCTTCGAGAACGACGAGGCGCGGCGAGCCTATTTCTTAAAAGAGCTGCGTGAGAAACTGAAAGACCCGGAGTTTCGAAAAATCGAGGGCTTTCCAATCGGATCGGATGACGACATCCTTGCACTCTCAGATCCGCCTTACTATACAGCATGTCCCAACCCATTCATCGAGGATTTCATCCGGTGCTATGGAAAGCCCTACGACTCCAAAACGGATAAATACCGGCGGGAACCATTCGCCGCCGATGTGAGCGAGGGGAAGAACGCTCCCATCTATAATGCTCACTCTTACCACACCAAAGTGCCTCATAAAGCAATCATGCGCTACATCCTCCATTACACTGAACCCGGTGACATTGTTTTCGATGGCTTTTCCGGAACAGGGATGACTGGTGTGGCAGCGCAACTATGTGGCGACAAGATCGAGGTTTCATCTCTCGGCTACCAGATCGATAGTGACGGAAGGATCATCGAGACCAGTCTTGGGCAAAACACGAGAATTATCTCAAGCCTCGGCGCACGACGAGCCGTACTTAATGATCTCTCTCCCGCTGCAACATTCATCGCGGCCAACTATGCCGTGCCAGTTGACGCAAAGGCTTTTGCGCGAGAGATGAAACGTACTATGAAAGATTTGGAGGACGAATGTGGGTGGATGTATGAGACCCTCCACAGCGATGGAAAAACAGTAGGTCGCATCAATTACACCGTCTGGAGCGACGTCTTCTCCTGTGCCAATTGCGCCAAAGAGATCGTGTTTGTCAAGGAAGCACTGGATAGGACAACAGGTTCAATACGGGACACATTCCCTTGTCCCTATTGTGGAGTTGAATCCAACAAAGGCGGTCTGAACCTTCTATATGAGACCGTTTTCGATAGAGTAATCAATCAAACGGTGTCACTGCCCAAGAGGGTCCCTGTTTTCATAAACTACTCGGTACAAGGCACGAGGTATGAGAAAACCCCTGACGAAAAGGACATAGCTCTTCTAGAACGAATTTCATCATTACCCCTTCCTGATTCTGTACCGGCCATCGAGCTGCCTGACATGCAAATGCGCCGCGTTGGTCGCATGCAGCCCGCCAAAATACAGCATCTCCATCAGTTTTTTCTCTCCCGTCCAGCACATAGCGTTGGAATCGCATGGGGATTGGCTCGAAAACACGCTGATCCAGCAATACGACAACGGCTACTCTTCTTTGTTGAACAAGCTATTTGGATATCTTCTCTCTTGAACAGGTTCCGACCAACTGGGTATTCCCAGGTCAACCAGTATCTAACTGGCGTATTCTACGTTCCCTCACAACATGCCGAATGCAGCCCTTGGTACATCCTTGAAGGCAAGATGAAGCGTCTTGCAAAGCTATTTGGGCAATACCGCCCAAGAGTCGGTTTTTCGGCCATTACAACACAAGATCTCGCATCAGTGAATATGCAGGACAACACCATAGACTACATATTCACTGACCCACCGTTCGGTGAGAACATTTATTACTCTGACTTGAACATCCTTGTTGAGTCGTGGCACGGCATCATTACCGCTACTCAAACAGAGGCTATCGTTGATCGGGTTAAGGAGAAAACGCTTCTCGACTATCAGCGAATGATGACCGATTGCTTCCGTAACTATTATCGGGTGCTGAAGCCGGGCCGTTGGATGACTGTCGAGTTTCATAATTCGAAGAACAGTGTGTGGAGTTCAATCCAAGAAGCCTTACAAAGCGTGGGTTTTGTTATTGCTGATGTCCGCACCTTAGACAAAAAGCAGGGATCATTCCAGCAGGTCACAAGCGGTGGCGCGGTCAAACAAGACCTGGTCATCTCCGCCTACAAGCCCAACGGCGGCTTAGAGAACCGCTTCAAAATCACCGCTGGCACCGAGGATGGCGTCTGGGATTTCATCCGCACTCACCTAAAACAGCTTCCGGTTTTTGTTCCTAAGGATGGTCAGGCTGAGGTTGTTGCCGAACGGCAAAATTATCTTCTCTTTGACCGTATGGTAGCCTTTCATGTCCAGCGAGGGGTGACTGTTCCGCTTTCTGCCGCAGAGTTTTATCAAGGACTTGCACAACGCTTTCCCCCGCGGGAAGGCATGTATTTTCTTCCCGACCAAGTTACCGAATATGACAAAAAACGCATGACTGTAAAAGAGATGCTCCAGCTTGAACTTTTTGTGACTGACGAGTCCAGTGCAATCCAATGGCTTAGACAACAGCTTCTGAAGAAGCCACAGACTTTTCAGGAAATTCATGCACAGTTTTTGAAAGAGATCGGTGGTTGGGAGAAACACGAGAAACCCCTGGAACTGATGGATCTACTGGAGCAGAATTTCCTCCGGTACAGCGGGGAGGGTGACGTTCCGAGTCAGATTCACAGCTATCTCTCTACAAACTTCAAGGAACTCCGAAATCTGACGAAAGATGATCCGCTTTTGAGGGGGAAGGCGAAAGATCGATGGTTTGTACCAGATCCAAACAAGGCAGGAGATCTGGAGAAACTCCGAGAGCGGGCCCTGCTAAAGGAGTTTGATCAATACCGAGAATCCAAGCAAAGACAAATTAGGGTTTTCCGCTTAGAGGCGGTGCGCGCTGGGTTCAAGAAAGCCTGGCAGGAAAGAGAGTATAAGACAATCATCGACGTTGCCCGAAAAATCCCTGAGAATGTTTTGCAGGAAGATCCAAAGCTACTCATGTGGTACGACCAAGCATTGACACGAACTGGAGGTAATTAATGACCAAACAATCTGTAACCGAATGGATTGTGGACCACAACACTTGCTTTTTATTAGGCGCCGGTTGTAGCCTCTGTGCAAAGAAACCTACCATAGACCGCCTTACAGAGATGGTTAGGGACGCCTCGTCTCAGGCCGTCCAGGTACTTCTGGGTGACATTAGGGGAAAGGGCAACCGAAAGGCTAATGTGGAAGACTTAATCAACTATCTTTTGCGTATGCGCCAACTGATGGATTCGCGGAAAACACCTCCCGGGCGGGAGGACTGGAGGATTGACACAATTGATGAAGAATTACTGAACATCCAGAAGGCGATTGTGGAAGGTGTTGGTGCAGACTGGCAACCATCAGAACACCATGAGCGTTTTCTGGTACGACTGGCAACTTCAAAGCGCCGACGACCGATTGACATTTTTTGCCTCAACTACGACACTGTCCTTGAGGCAAGTATGGAGAGTATCAGGGTTCGTTACACCGATGGGTTCGTGGGAAGCGAGAACGCATATTTTGAGCCAAGTGCATTCGAGCAAATTCCAACAAACACGGTTTTCTTCCGGCTCTATAAGCTTCATGGGTCCGTTAATTGGATCAGGGATCATGCTGACATTGTGCGCAGGCGTCCTGGAAGTTCACTTGCCGATACACCCCGTGCCGTAGTTTACCCTGCCGAACAAAAATACCTGCAAACCCAATATGGAGTTTACGAAACGCTCATGCGTCTGTTTCGCGACAGACTGAGGGATCCTGATAACAACAATAAGCTGGTAGTGCTCGGATATAGTTTCGGAGACGAGCACATCAACGCTGCAATTGAAGATGGCATACGATCGCCCCAGAGTAACCTGACGGTTCATGCCTTTGTTGGCCCCGAGGATGATGTTGAGGCTCAGAAGGCCAGGTTTGAACTAATTGCGTCGCGGTGCGAACACCGCTTCAATGCAGTGATCTGTAACAAATATTGTGTCGGTCCTGGATTGGATGATGCAGAATGGCGAGATATCTGCGGGGGCGAACTGTGGAAGTTCGAGAATGTAGTGAACTTGTTGACGGAGGCGGGCAATGAATGACGACATCCTTCGGATCGGACACGTAATCGAAGTAGATGGCTTCAAGACGGTCGGGAAGCTTGAGGCGAGCATTAGCGATTTATACAGAACACATCGCAGTCGCAAGTATGCCGTTGGCCAAGTAGGCTCAATCGTGAAGATCGAATCTGGCGATTTACTGATCTTTGGTGTATTAACGAGTCTGAGGATGGCGGAAGTGGAAGGGCGCAAAGACATTTTTTCAGGGCGTACAGAATTGACCAATGCAAAATGGATAGAAATCGAGCTCTTTGGTCAGGGATTGCGGACTGGGATAGCCGAGGCTGAATTCTCTTTTGAACGTGGCATATCAACTTATCCTTTACCGGGGCAACCCATATACTTGGCCACTGTAGAAGAACTTCGTCGAGTGTACGAAAAACCGGATAAGGCCACGGTGAAGGTAGGCAGTGTCTCACGGGCCCGGGGACTGCCAGTTCACCTGATCTTGGACGAACTTATTGGAAAACACTTCGCCATCCTTGGGACAACGGGTTCCGGGAAATCTTGTTCTGTCGCTCTCATATTGAATGCAATAATCGAGCAGTACCCACATGCTCATATCATCCTTCTTGACCCCCACAATGAGTATAGCAACGCCTTTGCAGACCGGGCTGAGTTTATAGACATAACCAGCCTGGAAATCCCGCATTGGCTCCTGAATCTCGAAGAGTCTATTGGTCTGTTTGTTGGAAAAACGGAATTCGCTGCAACGAGCCAGACTAACATATTGAAGGATGCTATCCTAAAGGCGCGGCAGGAATTTCCGGGCGGCCCTTTGCCTACGGAGAAGATCACAGTCGATACTCCTGTACCGTATACTTTGGGGAGACTTATTGAGAACATCAAGACGGCCAAACCCTCCCAGGAAAGTAAGGCTGAGTCTTATTACAAGATCCTTAACAAGATAAATATCTTAGTTGATGATAAGCGTTTCAGTTTTCTCCTTGCACCGGACGAGGGCACTAAAGATAATCTCTCAGAGCTGATTACCCGCTTTTTAAGGATCCCCGACGCGTGTAAGCCTGTGTCGATAGTGGACCTTTCTGGAGTTCCCTCTGATGTTGTGGACGTTGTTGTGTCCGTTCTGTGTAGAACAGTCTTCGACTTCGCTCTATGGAACAAAAGGAGGCGAGACACGCCACTCTTGCTCGTTTGTGAAGAGGCGCACCGATATGCGCCTCGGGGAGAGGAAGCAGCTTTTCAACCGACCAAAAAAGCTTTGGCCCGAATAGCAAAGGAAGGGCGCAAATACGGTGTTGGATTGGCGTTAGTCACCCAAAGGCCTTCTGAACTATCGGAAAGCATTCTTTCACAATGCAATACGATTATTGCCTTACGGATGAGTAATGAGCAAGATCAGCACTTCGTCCAGAGAGCTTTGCCTGAAAGCGTAAGGAGTCTCGTTGATGCGCTTCCAACACTGAGGACGAGGGAAGCCTTGGTTGTCGGTGAGGGAACGTCAGTGCCTGTCAGAATGCTATTTAACCGAATTCCAGAATCTCGACGCCCTCGAAGCGCAGATGTGCCATTCGCACAAGCTTGGTCAAAAGAAATTTCCGATAATTCGATAGTCACAGAAACTGTAAGACGCTGGCGTGAACAGAAAAGAGATTAGAGGAGATACTATGCGCTTTCTTCACACGGGAGATTGGCAGATAGGCATGAAGGCCGCTGCACTGGGGGATGCTGGCGCGCGTGTTCGTGAGGAGCGTCTGGCGGCTGGCAGACGCGTTATAGAGACTGCAAATAGCCACGATGTCGACTTTCTCTTGGTGGCAGGGGACTTGTTTGAGGATAACGCCGTGGACCGAGTGCTGGTTCAAAAGGTGGTGGATATTCTGAATTCGTTTGGAGGACCGGTGTACGTCATACCCGGTAACCACGATCCGCTTGTGCCGGGTTCAGTGTGGGACCATCTGGCCTGGAGGTCGGCGTCAAACGTGCATGTCTTGTTTGAGGAAGTCTCGGTTGATGTTCCTGGTGGTATTCTCTATCCGTGCCCGGTGAGGGAGAAGCACTCGGGGCGCAATCCAACTTCCTGGATTCCAACGGAAGGAGATGGAGGGATACGAATCGGGATGGCTCATGGGACCGTGGAGGGTGTCCGGCTGGACGAGCCGGACTATCCGATTCCACGAGATGCTGCACAGCGGGCCGGCTTGGACTTTCTGGCACTGGGGCACTGGCACTCCTATGGTACCTACTCAACTCCTGACGGGACGGCCCATATGGCATACTCCGGCACGCACGAGACCACCAAGTTCGGAGAACGCGAGAGCGGAAATGTGCTCATCGTCGAGATTCTGAGTGCAGGAGCGCCACCCACAATCACGCCTGTCAGGACAGCGCGTCTTGATTGGGTTGCTATTGAAAGAGATCTGCGTGAACACGGAGACCTTGTACGGGTCCGTGAACATCTCGAGTCTCTGGAAAACCCCGGCAACACACTGGTTGATGTATCACTTTCAGGTCTTCTAATGGCCGATGAGCGCGCTGAGCTTGACCACATTGAACAGATTCTGGGTTCACGGTTTGTATGGGGAAAGTTTGATACATCTCGCTTACGACCCTCACCGGAAGATGAGAGTTGGATTACCAAGCTTCCGCTCGGAATCATCCGAGACGCAGCCATGCGCTTGCGCGACACTCCCGGTACCTCATCGGAAATCGCAGCCCGTGCGCTCATGGAACTTTGCGCGATTGTTGCGGAGGTGCCGCAGTGAACATCCGATCGATAAGAGTCGCTGATTGGCGGTGTTTCCTGGACGAAATCCAGGTCGGCCCCTTCGAAGAGGGTTTGAGCATAATCCACGCCCCCAACGGCACGGGGAAGTCAACGCTTTTCGAGGCATTAAGGCGTGCTTTGCTCGATGGACACAAAGTAATAGGGAAGGATGTTGAAGCAATTCGCCCATGGGGTAGAAACCTGGCTCCCAAGGTAACGGTGGAGTTCATCCACGACGGCCAAGAATATCGGATAGCGAAGCAGTTCCTTGATAGTCCCTGTGCCCTTCTTGAGCGGAAGGAGAACGGCCGGTATCGGAGACTGGCGGAAGGAGTCTCTGCGGATGAACAGACGAGGGAAATCCTCACCAAAAATCCGCCGGGAAAAGGGTTGGCTAAGACACCGAACTGGGGCATTGCCCAAGTGCTTTGGGTGCCACAAGGGAACCTGGCTATTAGTTCGCTCACGGGT
>PEUO01000127.1:0-487 GCA_002780715.1 Deltaproteobacteria bacterium CG03_land_8_20_14_0_80_45_14 | reverse complement strand
AGGCTGCAAGTGGGAGCACAGGCCCTGTGGAGAAGCGCATCGAAGAGCGGTATCTTCAGGTCTTTAGTGCCAAGGGCAAGCTCAAGGCTGGTAAAGATGCACCGCCATTGACTCGGCTGAAAGATCGGCTTGAAGAGGCAATTGCAGCCCGACAAAAAGCGTATGACCTCTACGTTGCTTTCGAGAAAGCCTCGCGGCGAGTGGAGGAGCTTCGGACCCGGCGTACACAGGCCCGCTACAACGCAGACGAGACGATGAAAGCCCTTCGTAACGCACGGGCTGTTGCAGAAATATACCGAACGCTGGTAGCAGAGAGAAATCAGCGGTCCGAACGGGTTACTGCAGCCGAGGCGCAGTACAAGGAACTGAAACAGCGAATTGATCTTATCAAGTCAACCAAGAGGGATCATGGCGAAGCCCAAAAAATGTTGGCCACCCTTGAAAGCGAAGGTCCATTGAAAGATAGAGAGGTTCAAGAGCGGGAAAA
>PEUO01000015.1 GCA_002780715.1 Deltaproteobacteria bacterium CG03_land_8_20_14_0_80_45_14 | reverse complement strand
GAACCGAAGTGGACCTCCATGGCCAAGATGTATGCGGGAAGGGTGGCCGTGGAAGTGGCGCAAGAGGCCATTCAGATTCACGGGGGTTACGGTTATATGTTAGAATATGAAGTGGAACGGTATTACCGGGATGCAAGAATCACTGAAATTTATGAAGGGACACGAGAGATTCAAAAAAATACGATCGCCAGTGCAATGATAGGTAAAATAAAGTAAGGAGATTTCTAAAAAATCCAGTACCGTTACCCTGAACCATGCCCTGAATCAAGTTCAGGGTCTACGATTTCAGGGTCTGATTTCATGAGGTTAGCTAAGCCTATTCGGAAGAGATGCTGAACCAAGTTCAGCATGACATTATGCTATTGGACTTTTTCAGAAACCAAGAGGAGAAGAATATGAGAAAAGTGGCAGTTGTCGGAATTGGTCATGGAAAGTTTGGGGTCAGATCGGATGCTTCACTGCGGGAACTTGCCTTTGAAGCGGTGAAGGCCTGTCTTGATGACGCAGGCATTCCCCTGAAAGAAGTGGACAGCATGGTGACAGGAATCGCAGGAGACGAATTTGCTTTAGGCCTTCAACCCTCTGCACAGGTCCACGACTATATCGGATTTCATCCAAAACCGAATTTCCGTGTGGAGGGCGCCTGTGCTACAGGAAGCATAGCTCTGAGAACCGGCATTATGAATGTGGCCTCTGGATTGGCCGATGTGGTTCTGGTCGTCGGCGTAGAGAAAATGACCGAGGTTCCAACCAGTATCGCTACTGAAATTATGGGGAAAGCAGGGGATTCCATCTGGGAATATCCTTTCGGCACAACCTTTCCAGGTTATTATGCCTTGATTGCCAATGCCCATATGGCCGAATATGGAACCACCGAAGAGCAGTTGGCCATGGTATCGGTGAAGAATCATTATTATGGGAGTCTCAACCCCTATGCCCATATGCAAAAGAAAATCACCTTGGAGAAGGCCCTGACCTCTTTTACTGTGGCCTATCCTTTGAAACTTTATGATTGCAGTCTGATCACGGATGGAGCGGCTGCCGTGATCATTGCTTCCGAAGAGAGGGCGAAAGTGATTTCTAAAAAACCGGTTTGGATTGTAGGGGCTGGCCTTGCCACAGATACATTAAGGCTCGGTGACAGGAAATCATTGACCTCTATTTTGGCTGCCCGGGAGGCAGCGAAGACCGCCTACAAGATGGCAGGAGTGGGACCCTCGGACATTGACGTGGCCACAGTTCACGACTGCTTTACGATTGCAGAGATCGTGGCTTATGAAGATCTTGGGTTTTGCGAGAAAGGGGAGGGAGGTAAACTGATCGCAGCCAAAGAGACCTATGTCGGCGGAAGAATTCCCGTCAATGTGGATGGAGGCCTGAAGTCAAAAGGCCATCCCATTGGAGCCACAGGCGTCTCCATGGCCATCGAAATCACTAAGCAGTTGAGAGGGGAAGCAGGTGAAAGACAGGTAAAGAATCCAGAAATCGGCCTTGCCCATAATGTCGGAGGAACCGGACAGGTGGTGGCCGTTCATATCTTCAGGAGGGAGTAGAATGGACTTCAAAAATTTTTCTCTTAACATTTCACAGACCAAGGTGAACAGATTTGTCGATGAATTGTCAGCGGGCAAATTCATGGCAACCGTTTGTAAAAAATGCGGTAAGAACTATTATCCACCTCTGGCTGATTGTTCAAATTGTATGCAGAGCGACATGGAATGGAAGCAGATTAGTGGAGAGGGGACTCTGGTGACTTTCACAAAGATTCATGTTCCTCCAGAGCATTTTGCCGTCCGACAACCCCTCATGCCATTTTCGAGCATCCAATTTGAGCCCTGCCCCATTGGACTTTTAGAGGTAGAGGGTGGATTGAAGATCATGGGCTGGATACCGAAGGGGGATGTGAAAAAGATCAAAGTCGGAATGAAGATGAAGGCCTCGCCCTTTACTCTTCCTGACGGCAAGGTGACAATTATTCTGGAACCGATTTAACCCATAACCCAAAGGGTCCGAGGGTTCTAGGGTTCAAGGATTCAAGTGAAATGCTTTTATTAAAAATAACTTGAACCCTCGACCCCTCGAATCCTGGAACCCTGGATTTACGGAGGACTTCATCATGTTACTAAGGGGTAAAGTGGCATTGGTCACTGGAGGTTCAAGAGGGCTTGGAAGGGTGGATGCCCTGGCCTTGGCCAAAGAAGGTGCAGATGTCGTTGTCGCCGATATTGTGATGGAGGGAGCGGAAAAAACATCCCAAAAGATCCAGGCCATGGGGAAAAGGTCTTTTGCCATTAAGATGGATGTGACCAAGAAAGATGAAGTGAAAGAAGGGGCCGCGAGAATTAAAAAGGAACTGGGATCCATTGACATCCTGGTGAACAGTGCAGCCACATTAGATCACCTCAGTCAGATCCTGGAACAAAAAGATGAACTCTGGGAAAGGGACCTTCGGGTCAATCTTACAGGCACCTACCACTGCTCCAGAGCGGTCTGGCCATATATGAAAGAAAAGGGTTGGGGAAGAATCATCAATATGGCCTCTGTAGCAGGAACACTCGGTGGGTTTGGTCAAGCGAGTTACTCCACGACCAAGGCAGGGATCATTGGGTTCACCAAAACTTTGGCTTTGGAAGGGGCGAGGTATGGAATTAATTGTAATGTGGTCTGTCCGGGAATTATCGAATCCGAATCCTTCCGACTCATTCCTCCTGAAATGAGGGAGAGACTGGCTAAACGGACGGCATTCCGAAAGCCGGGAGAGCCTGAAGATGTTGCCAACGCCATTGTCTTTTTAGCTTCGGACAAAGCCAAATACATTACTGGCATTGTCCTCAATGTCTCGGGAGGGATCGAGCTTTTCACTTTTTAAAAGCTTCTCTCTCATTGCGAAAGATCATTATTTCTTAAAACAGTCCATGCATAGTAGTTTCTTATCTTGTGGTGGTTGGACTTGAACCACCACCTCTTTCCCACAACCCGCACAATTAATTTTGTAAGATTTTGGACGGTTTGAACGGTGGGATTTTGAAACACGCATTCTCCCATGTCTCCTTCTTTGCATCCTGCTCCCTTCTTTTACCCCGTTAGAAAGCCCCGCTGCTTGCAATGGGGATGAATATATAATTACTTTTAGAGCGAACACGGAATTTAATGCCCCGTGTGAGCCCTGTAAGAGACCGAAGGTCTTACGGGGTGAGCCTCCCCATTGGGGGGTCAAAGACTTTCTAACGGGGTTTACCCTCCTTCGCAGAAAGCTGCGGGCTTTAACCGCGAATAAATGTGAGGGCTACCCCTATCTCATTACGAACGTAGTGATATATGCTTCGGAGAATTCCGCTCTTCGGAGCATGTAGAAGAGCCATGGGCTTTAGCCCGTGCCTCCACGGAGATTTATCGAAATGAGCGTAAACATTTCACCGTTCAGAAATTTTGGGGCGATCTTAATAACGGCCCCTGCCACCGTAATTGGATCTTCCCCCTCGACCCCCAGGTCCTCCTCGATTAGGGCGAGGGCGGGCCTCATTCACATTCATCTGTCGGCCGAGGAGTTCCTTTCCATTCAGGTTCGCAATCGCCGTCCGAGCCTCATTTTGATCAGGCATTTCGACGAAGCCAAAACCCCGAGGTTGGCCACTATACTTGTCTCTCACAATGGTGGCTGAGCTGACCTGCCCGAAGGCTTCAAAGGCCGTTTTAAGATTTTCCTCTTTTACATCAAATGATAGATTCCCCACATAAATGTTCATCGTCTCTCTCCTCTTTTTAATATTCGATAAAACTCCTCAGTTTTTCCGCCCGGCTGGGATGTTTTAACTTCCTTAAGGCTTTCTCCTCAATCTGACGGATCCGCTCTCGTGTGACGTTAAAGTCCTGTCCCACCTCCTCGAGGGTATGATCATGCTTCTCCCCGATCCCAAACCGCATCCTTAGAATCTTTTCTTCCCGCTTATCCAAAGTCGAGAGGACCCTTTGAGTCTGTTTTGCCAGATTAGAGCTGATGGCTGCATCCTGAGGAGATATGGATCCCTTATCCTCGATAAAATCCTCCAGACGGCCATCCTCTTCCTCACCGACAGGGGTTTCAAGGGAGATGGTTTTTTTACTGACCTTTAAAATCTTCTGAACATGATGAAGGGGCACTCCCATTTTTTCAGCGATCTCTTCCAGGGTGGGTTCTCTTCCCATCTGCTGAACGAGGGATCGAGAGGTCCGGTTCAGCTTGTTGATGACCTCGATCATATGGACCGGAATGCGTATGGTCCGGGCTTGATCTGCGATGGCCCGTGTGATGGCCTGTCGAACCCACCACGTGGCATAGGTGCCGAATTTATAGCCCCTTTGATATTCAAACTTTTCCACTGCCCTCATTAACCCAATATTTCCCTCTTGAATCAAATCCAGAAACTGGAGCCCTCGATTCAGATATCTCTTGGCAATGGAGATGACTAATCTCAGATTGGCCTTGATCAGTTCAGCCTTCGCTTCCCTGACCTTGGTTTCTCCTTTCTCCATCGCCCTCAACGCCTCTTTAAGCTGCTCCGTAGAAAGGCCACACTCTGCCTCCATCCTGCTTATTCTCCGTTTAAAATTTCGGACGATCCTATTCCTCTCCTCCGAATCTTTACGTTTTAGGTTCGTCTTCTTTGTCTTTAGAGATTTTTTAGTTCCTTCGATAGAAATCCCGAGGTCACCCCCAATTTTTTTTACCTCCGATTGGACCTTTTGCATTTGAATATCCCACTGCTTCAGCCTCTGAATGATTTTGCTAATCTGCTCTCCTCTTAAGTTGATCCGTTTAAAAGCATCCAGTATTTCACCCTGTTTCTTAACGATCTTTTCCTCAATCTTCTTTTTAGATGATTTCTTTTTCATGATTCTCAACTTCTTCTGAAGAAGTTGAGTTTTATTCCTTCCCCTCTGAATTTTGTTGATGAGGTTGAGAACCCTTTCTTTCTGAATCCTTTCTTCTTTAACATTGGTCTCCTCATCGCCGATCTCATTGGTGACCTGACTGATCCCGGTCTTCCCTTCTCGGAGAGCCTTTCCAAGGTTGACGACCTCCCTGATCGAAATGGGGCAGTTGAGAACCACACTGAGAACTTCCTGCTGTCCATTTTCGATCCTCTTAGCCGCCTCTACCTCTCCTTCACGGGTCAATAGCGGAAAAGATCCCATCTCCTTCAGGTAAATCCGAACAGGATCGATCGCCTTCCCAGGAAGACCCACATATCCAACTTCAACGGCTTCCTCCTCTTCGGTTGATTGAGTATTCTCATTCTCCGTTTCGATTCCTGGAACCTCAACCAATATATCAATATCCAACTCATCCGATAGGATTATGGGATCTTCGCTCGGCTCAAATAGGTAAGGTTTTTCTGAAGCCCCCTCTTCCAAACTTTTCTCCTTTTTCCAATCTCTTTGCATCAAATTTATTCTTAATGAAACACGATGAAGGGTTCTGTCAGGCAAGGAGGAATATTAGCGATTAACAAAAAACCGCAAAGGAGAAATATTTTAGAGTTCTTTGCGGTTTTCCCCATATTGGAACACTAATAGGCTCTTTGCAACTAAATTCGATTTTAATATACACTATCCCCGGCCGAATAGCAAGTAAATTCGTGGCCTCCTGATTACACCGATTATTTAGGATTACGCAGATTTTTCATTCCAAAAATCTAATCTGTGTAATCGTTTTTAATCTTTTAATCAGAGAACTTTAAAGCTTTTTTAGAGCTCTCCTGTGAGGCCTCCTGGGCAATGTCGGGTGCAGTTATCACAATGATAGTGGATAAAAAACTGGAGATATTGCATGTGACGGAAAAAACTTTGTTTCTAATAACTTCTTTCATCAGTGATACTCCCTGCATTTGAAAAGTATATTAAGACAACCATCTTTTCCTTCTTCGGTAGTGCTTCACCTCTCGAAAGCTTTTCCGTTTTCCCACCTGGCTGAGCCCGAGAGAGGGGAAGAGTTCAATATTCTGGAAGGTTCGCCCAATGCCTAACCTGGCAATTTGGTGAGGGGGGAGGTGGTAAATGTTATGATCTTCAAAAACCATCTCCCCTTTTTGGGGGCGATAAAATCCATTGATGCAGTTGAGGATGCTGGTTTTCCCAGCCCCGTTGGGCCCGATGACGGCCAGCATCTCTCCCTCTCTGACATCAAAGCTGACGCCTGAAAGGGCAGCGACACCCCCAAAATTCAACCAGATATCATTGGCTCTTAATTTGGCAGAAATCTTTTTGTCCTTTTGGAGAGGAAGGAATTAGAAATGGCCTCATCTTATAAGATCGAATCGCTTTATGTCAATAGAAAAAATTGACCCATTCGGCGGCGCCAAGCCCCGCCTTTGAAGGCGGGGTAAAGAAGCGCTGCTTCCTTCGGCAAGCTCAGGACACTGAGTTTATCGAAGTGCAGGGTCA
>PEUO01000126.1:1734-6478 GCA_002780715.1 Deltaproteobacteria bacterium CG03_land_8_20_14_0_80_45_14 | reverse complement strand
GGTACGTGTAGTCACCAGAAAAAAACTACCTGAACAACGTAGAATACCTTAAAATACAACCATTAGGACCCTTGCACCTCTCTTTCATTAGGGGTGAACATCCGTTTTAGCTAACGCGTGTAGGTTAAAAGAAGTGCATAGCATTTGGATGTCAATCTTTTGGCCTACCGTTATATGAAGCGTGGCGCAAATTCGTACTTGATTTTATCATAATTAAGTTTTAATATGAAAGACAAATAGTAAGAGGAACTTCTGAAGGAGGAACCTATGCCAATAATAAAATCTATTTCAAGCCTGCGCAACCGAACGAGAGACATAGCCTCCCTGTGCCATGAACAAGACGAGCCTGTTTATTTGACAACGAATGGTGAGGGCGATCTTGTTGTCATGAGCATTGAGCATTATGAAAGACTCAAAGCAAGGGTGGAGCTTTTCGAAAAACTCGCTGTTGCTCAAGCCCAAGCTGCGGCAGGTGAAAAAGGGTTTACGCATACGCAAGTGATGAAAAAGCTTAGGCAGCGCCTGCATGGGAAATAAGTACACACTTCGTTACCTTCCTGTTGCCGTTGACGACCTTGTTTCAATATTCGACTGGATCGCAAATGACAGTCCAGCAAATGCGGCAGCCTTTGTTGAAAAACTCGATCAGCGTATCGGCAACCTCAAAATACACCCCTTCCTCGGTCACATACCACGTGACGAAAAACTCAAGAATTCAGGTTATCGAATCCTCGTTATTGAATCCTATCTCGTATTCTACGTAATTCGTGGCAAAATCGTTGAAATTCATCGTGTTGTTCATGGCTCCCGGAATTTGGACGATATTATATAAGACCTCTGTTTTTCCCTTTGCGGCACATTTCAGATAACGTTATTGGTGCAAAAGAAGCCCGAAAGGTTTGGACGTAAGATTCAGCCTAAGCAGGTAGCAATCTTTTTCAGAGAAACAATAATGAAAGATCCCCTTTATATTATTGAGTCGTTCCGTTTTATTGATAGATTAAAGGAAATAAGAAGCCAACAAACCACTCCAGCGGACGGCTGATAGCCACCGCTGATTTAAATCGCTAGACCAAATAGACTTTAACATATCAAAATGATATAATGAATTTATGATTACCGATACCGACAAAAATATAATTGAACAACTGGCCCGGAAGTATCACGCGAAGCGTGTGGTGCTATTTGGATCCAGTCTATCCCCTACCCAGGAATACCGGGATATTGATATCGCAGTTGAAGGCATCGAGGAAAAGGATTTCTACACCTTCTATGGCGAACTACTGTGCGCTTTATCAAAACCCGTTGACATCATTGACCTGTCTAAGAAGACCCGTTTCATCGAACTGATTCTACGGGAGGGCATACCTCTCTATGCCTGATTACCGTCTTCGTATTGAAGCTGAGTATGAGGCTATAGAAAACGCACTTTCTGCCCTACCTGATCGTCCTCTTTCAACACTCTCTCAGCTCGAGCTCGCGGGTGTTGCCGCATTGCTTCACAATTTCTACAACGGCATCGAAAATATCGTCAAGCAGGTTTTTCAGGAAAAATCATTATCAATTCCTCAAGGAGAATCTTGGCACAGAGATCTCTTGCTTGCGGCAGCCGAAAAGAACATCATATCTGACCTATTGCTGAATAACCTGAAGCAATATCTTGCTTTCCACCACTATTTCAGCCATGCTTACGCACTGGAACTCCTTCCAGAACATATGGAACCACTTGTCAAGGATGCAGTTGCTCTGTTCAATGAGTTCAAGCAACAAATTGATAAGATAATAGGCTAACAACGGCTTCAACCCGGACTGCCAATTCCACTGCGCTCCATTGCAGCCGGTTAAGCAAATCGTTATCTGACAACGAATGCCTTCCTTAAAGTAGAGTTCTTCCTTTCTTCGCTAAGCTGCTTTTTTGGAGACCTTGAAAAATAAATAAAAACTTTGTAAAAGGAAATTATGCGATTCGATCTCCATCTTCAAGACAAACCTTTTGATGTAGTAGGGATGGGCCTTAACTCTGTGGACTTCCTCAGCGTGGTTCCAGAATTTCCTGCTCCGAATTCGAAAACGAAGATGCTCCGGTTTTCCAAACAGGGAGGAGGCCAGGTGGCCACAGCCATGGTGGCCCTGAGCCGATGGGGAGTAAAAACGAAATATATTGGAAAAGTCGGAGAGGATGAGTTGGGCCAGTTCTCTCTCCACTCCATTCGTCAGGAGGGAGTGGACGTCTCTTCAGTAACGATTGAGCGCAATACCACGAATCAGTTTTCTATGATCATTGTGGATGGCCCATCTGGAGAACGAACCATTCTCTGGAATCGAGATGAACGATTGATTTGCCGCGAAGGAGAACTTCAAAAAGAGGAGGTATGCTCCGGAAAACTCCTTCACCTGGATGGTCACGATATCCATGCCGCTCTTCAGTGTGCAAAGTGGGCAAAGGAGGAAGGTATCCCAACTGTCGTTGACCTGGATAAAGTAGAACCTCTCACTCCTAATTTGATTAAAGAGATTGGCTTCATCATCACCTCCTCACGTTTTCCAATGCTCTATACTGGAATTCCAGATCTAAAAAAAGCTCTTGGGGAACTTCAAAAACACACCTCTGGATTTCTCTGCTCCACGTTGGGTCATGAAGGCGCCGTCGCTCTGGTCAATGGAGAAATCCTCTCCGTCAAAGGATTTGAAGTGAATGTGGTGGATACCACCGGTGCAGGAGGTGTCTTCCATGGAGGATTCATTTATGGCCTCCTCAAAAATTGGGAGGTAGAAGAAATTCTGAGGTTTGCCAATGCCGTGGCTGCACTCAAATGCCAGGATCTCGGAGGAAGAAAAGGAATTCCTAACTTAGAAGAAGTCCAGAGATTCCTGAATTTAAGGGTTAAGAAGAGATTTGTGAAAAAGGCCAGAAATCTCTAAAGAGAGCGTGAAGTATTTTTTCAGAGCTCTCAAGAATAAAACTTGACAGAGCATTTCAGAATTTGTTAAAAGAAATCATTCAAACGTCGATATCCGGGAAAAGGGAACCCCGTAACCTCCGTTTAGACGGAGAGAGTCGGGGACGGACCCGCCGCTGTAGTCCCGATCCCGAAGTAAATTCGGGATAAGTGCCTTAACAAAAAAGCCACTGTCCGAAGCCCTGAGTCCTGAGCTTGTCGAAGGATCGAAGGGGCAGGATGGGAAGGCGAGTTAAGGTCGGGAGAGTCAGAAAACCTGCCTGGATATTCTTCACAAGGTGGTCTTCGAGGATAAGACTGTGAAGGGTGCAAGCGGGTAAAATCCCCAGTCTTCAAGGAGAAGGCTGGGGATTTTTTTTGAACCCTTCCTTCAGCCCTGAACCCAATGTGGTTCAGGGTCCATTGTGAACCCAAAGGGTTCACACAAACTATTCATGGACCCCATCATGGGTCGAGGAGGTGTTCTATGAAAAGCTTTGTGTTACTTATCGCCTTATCTATGCTTCTCATTCCATTCCCGTTCTCTCTGTTTGCACAGGAAAAGGAGGTAACCCTTGAAAAGGTGGTCGTCACCGCCACACGAGTTGAAACTCCTGTGGAAGAAATTGCGAGTTCGATAACGGTTATCTCTTCAAAGGAGATTGAAAGAAAACAAAAGACCACAGTTCTGGAAGTCCTCAGGGACATACCAGGATTGGATGTGGTACAAACTGGTGGAGTGGGAAGATTAACATCGATCTTCATCAGAGGGGCCAATTCTGAACATACCCTGGTCATGATCGATGGGGTAGAGGTAAATGATCCTATCTCCCCTGGTCGCTCCTATGATTTTGCCCATTTGACAGTGGATAATATTGAACGAATTGAGGTCATCCGGGGGCCACAGAGCACCTTATACGGCTCCGAAGCAATCGGTGGTGTGGTCAACATCATTACCAAAAAAGGTGAGGGAAAGCCGAAATTCTTCTTATCTGCTGAAGGGGGATCCTTTACAACTTTCAGAGAAGCTACAGGAATAAGTGGAGGAAACAAATGGGTTAACTATTCTTTCGCCCTTTCTCGCTTCGATACGGAGGGCATCTCTGCTGCAAGCAAAAAGGATGGAAATTATGAAAGAGATGGTTATGAAAATACCTCTCTTTCTGCAAAACTGGGGTTTAAACCTATGGATAATCTCGGTATCGATTTCATATTGCGTTATATGGATGCCAAAACGGAACTCGACAACTTTGCAGGAGTAGGAGGCGATGACCCAAATTATGTCCAAAAATCAAATCAATTCCTTTTTAAAACACAGGTGGGACTATCCCTTTTTGACCAGGTCTGGTCTCAAAAATTGGGTCTCGCTTTGAATGACCATAATAGGGATATAAAGAATAAAAAGGACTCCCAACATCCTTTCGATTATGAAAAAGGTAGATTCGATGGCCAATTATTAAAATTCGACTGGCAACATCATCTCAAACTCCATCGGACCAATGCGCTTACCTTTGGTTTGGACTTAGATAGAGAGGAAGGGAAGTCTAGGTACTACTGGGAAAGCATATGGGGACCGGGCCAGAGTATCTTCCCTAAAAAAACTGCTGATATCAAAGGGTATTATATCCAGGATGAAATCAAACTATGGGATCGATTCTTTGCAACTTTTGGAATCCGTATTGATGATCATAGTCGTTTCGGCACAGAGACCACTTATCGGATTGCTCCTGCCTACCTCATTAAAGAGACTGACACAAAAATTAAGGGGACCTTTGGTACTGGTTTTAAAGCGCCTTCTTTATATC
>PEUO01000126.1:0-1530 GCA_002780715.1 Deltaproteobacteria bacterium CG03_land_8_20_14_0_80_45_14 | reverse complement strand
AAACCGAAGGGGTCGAGTTGTTTGCCTCGGCAAAACCCATTGATGATTTAACATTACGGATCAATTATACCTATACAGATACCGAGGATAAAACAACTGGCGAAGCTCTTATAAGAAGGCCCAAAAATAAGATTGGCTTCGATATCAATTACCATTTTCTCAATAATGGAAATGTAAATCTTGGAGTAATCTATGTGGGGAAAAGGGATGATTTAGATTTTTCCATTTTTCCATCCAGAAGGGTAAAACTGGATCAATATACATTGGTGAACCTGGCAGTTTCTTACGACATCACCAAAAATTTTCAATTATTTGGTCGTGTTGAAAATCTCTTAGATAAAGAATACGAAGAAGTAAAAGGTTATGGGACACCCGGCTTCTCTTTCTTTGGGGGAATGAAACTGAGTTTTTAAGAAGTGAGGGTAATTTCGAGAGAATATCCGATCTTAACAAAATGTTATAAAGGGATGTTCCCATTTAGATTGGCCACAACCTCTTATATTTATCCCGATCAAATTGTCCCAAACGTGGCTAAGCTGACTCCCTTCCTCGATGAGATAGAACTGGTCCTTTTTGAGAGTGAAGGCCAAGATAATTACCCGGATGAAGTCGAACTTAGAAACTTGATGAATTTCTGCCTCAATGGGGAAGTGGATTTTAACGTCCATCTTCCCATCGATATATTTCTTGGAGATAAAAACGAGGAAGTCAGGTTCAAGGGAATCTCGGTTGTCAAAAAGGTGATCGAACGAACCCTCTGTATTAACCCTTCTGTCTACACCCTCCATTTCGATCTAAGAAAGAGTCATGGACAACAAGAACGCGATATCAACGCCTGGAAGAGTCGCATTATCCGAAGCATAGAAGAGATGGTGGAATATGGAATCGAACCGAAACGTATTTCCATTGAAACCCTCTCATATCCATTCGAATGGATCGAAGACATCGTAAAAGAATTTGGGTTCTCAATATGCCTCGACATCGGTCATATCTTAATCTATGGACAAGACCTTTCACTCTATTTGGAAAAATATCTTCCCAACACCTCTATCATCCACCTCCATGGTTTCCAAAATGGTATCGACCATTTGGGGATTGACAAACTAAATGGGAAAACAGTTGATCTTATCCTTTACCACCTTCAGAATTTTAAAGGTATATTGTCCATCGAAGTTTTCTCATTCGATGATTTAAAAAGTTCGCTGGAAATCTTAGAAAAGGAATGGGAACGATGAAGAAGAAAATTCTAATCACCGGGGGATGTCGAAGCGGTAAAAGCCGCTTCGCTTTGAATTATGCCAACCAACATTTTTCTGAAAAATTATATCTGGCTACCTGTGAAGTGCTCGATGAAGAGATGGCTCGACGTGTGGAACACCATAAAAAAATGAGAGGACCAGAATGGCAGACCGTTGAGGAACCTGTAGAGATTGTCGATAGGATTAGGCAACATGGGAATGTGGCCGAGGTGATCCTAATCGACTGCCTGACTCTTTGGCTTTCTAATCTTTTGATAAAGTGGGACAATGA
>PEUO01000050.1:6488-8474 GCA_002780715.1 Deltaproteobacteria bacterium CG03_land_8_20_14_0_80_45_14 | reverse complement strand
TCTTTGCGCCCCAGAACTATCCCGGAGTCAATAGGTAGGTGTACTGGTTATCGAAGATCAACCTCACACTCCCCCCCTACTTAGCCGCCCAATGTTTAGACAAAAATTTGGAAGCAGCATCCTTTAAATTTTTTAAATTTTTGTTGACCACCCCAGAGAAATTTAGTAGGTTTGTATAAAAAGCTCGGCCCTCTCACAATATTCTGTCAAAAGTCCCTAATGAAAACAGAAGAAAAAGAAGCTAAACCTCGTTATGGGATCGCTAATCTGGAAAGAAGAAGATACCGCAGATCTCCAATCCGTCTGCCGATAGAGTATTACCGAGCCGACTCGCCAATCAATCAAACCGGTCAAGCTCTCGATGCCAGCGAAGGTGGGTTACAGATTCTTTTTCCAGAAAAGATGGAGATTGGCCAAAACCTGAATTTAAAACTTTTTTTCTCTTCTGGCTCTGGATTAAATACAATCAAAATGCTTGCTGAGGTGGTTTGGATAAACACTCAATTGGGCGAAGGTGAAAAACATTATCGATCCGGAGTGAGATTTATCAATATTTCTCCAGAAGATATGACTAAGTTGAAAATTTTTTCTGCAAGTTTTTCATAATCTCCCTAATGGTTCGACAGACCGAAAGTCATTCCCACTCTCTCACTTTGTGGCTACGATTTCCTTCCCTGAAAGAGCGATGTTTTGATCTTTTCTCTTGATTTAGCCTTTCAATCGGAAATCGATGGCATAAGACAGTCAACCCTTCGACTCCCCGGCCTGAAGGCCGTGGCTTGCTCAGGGTTGACCCTGAGCGGCGCTTCTTTACCCCGCCTTCAAAGGCGGGGCTTGGCGCCGCCGAATGGGTCAAAAAACGTCATAAATTTTATTCCTATCAAATTTTGTTTTTTCGGGAAACCATTAGATATCAACTCGTTAGATGAATTAATTGTTCTTGGCATTGAAATTGCTCATATCAGTACTATAAAAAAATCTTGAATCAAATTTGCCGACAAAGTCAAACCAAGAGTAATGGCGAGATGAAAAGCCACAGGTATCACAAATCGCTGGGGCTTTTTTACTATAGCGAGCTACCCAAAATAAAGGAGGTAATGCTCCATGGCAATTGTGGAAGGAGACAGATTCAGGGACAAGTTAACCGGACAATCCTTCATAGTGAAGAAAATCATGGGCGGGACCGTTATTTTGGAGGCAGAAGATAGGCCAAATAGGTTTTGTCTTGGCAGTACAATTGTGGAATTATTTTTCGAGAGGGAGGAAAATTGAAGGAGTACAGATTAAATTTTTCTATTTACCACGCACAAGTCCAAAAAGAATAGCATGGAGCTACCAGTCCGATTTAGGTTTTCCAATGTAAGCTACCTTCAATACATTAATTCCTTTTCTTTTCAAAGGCAAAAAAATAAGTCGATATTCGATTGCCAAACAACAAGGCAGGGTTAGAAATGGCCCTGCCTTGTTATTGCATAGCTAATAGTAATCGTGAACTTTCAGGGTTACCGTGGATTGAAGACTCGTGAAATGGCCAATCAGAAGTCAACCTGACAATGTCCGCCGAGTCAGGTTTCGACTTTTACGGTTTAATCTACTTTGTGTCGCTATGCGCTATGCCTTTGCCCTATGCGATCTATCTGTTACCTTTATACCATTCCACAAATCGTTTAATGCCTTCCTCCATTTTTACCTTGGGTTGATATTTCAGCATTCGTTTTGCCTTGGTGATATCCGCATAGGTGACAGAAACATCGCCAGGTTGTGGTTCTAATATTTCGATATTTGCTTTCTTACCAAAAGCTTCCTCAATCAACCGGATCAATTCTTTTAAAGAAGTGGTCTGGGATTCTCCGAGGTTATAAATCTCAAATCCTTTATGGTAACGAATGACGTCGAGGATCCCTTCAATGAGATCATCGATATAGGTGTAATCCCTCCGGGAAGAGCCATCCCCATAAATTGGGATTTTCTCCCCCCAGTCAATCA
>PEUO01000050.1:0-6467 GCA_002780715.1 Deltaproteobacteria bacterium CG03_land_8_20_14_0_80_45_14 | reverse complement strand
AAGTTCACCAGATCGTTTGGTCGCTCCGTAGGGGGAGATGGGTTGGATATCAAGGTCCTTTTCCGTGAAGGGAACCCTTTGGTTTTCTCCATAGACCGAGGAGGAGGAAGCAAAAATAAAGTTTTTGATTCCATGTTCTTTACAAGCTTCCAGAAGGACGATCGTCCCACGGATGTTCACATCCTGATAGAGAAGGGGTTCGGCAATGGAGGGTCTTACCCCAGCCCTGGCAGCCAAGTGGACAACGAAGTCAATCTGGTTTTTTTGGAAGACTGCTTTAAGATGTCCAGGATTTCGAATATCCCCTGTGACGAGCTCAAACAGATCTCGAAATTTCTTTGCTATTCCCTCCGCATTTTTGATTTTTATATCGGGATCATAAAAGTTGTCGAAGTTGTCGAGACAAATCACTTTGACCCCATCACTTAAAAGGCGCTCACAAAGATGTGAACCAATAAATCCTGCTCCACCGGTCACCAAGATATTGTTCATAATTTTTCTCACTCATTGTAATTTTATCAAACGCTAATTTAGTATCATCTCCAACGCTATGCGCAGAGCGCCTGCCTGCGGTAGGCAGGCTAAGCGCTTAGCGTATTTTATTTTGTAGGGGGATACTTCACCAACAAAGCGAGACCAATGGCAATTAAAGGCAACACGAAGATTGTTTTTATTGCCATGGGCACCCCCCAGGTATCTGCGATCGCTCCGAGCAGCGTGACTCCAATTCCCCCTGCACTTATGGTAAATCCAACCATCATCCCCGAGGCTATTCCCAAATGTTGCGGGAGGAGCGCTTGGCCCATAACGGTCGTAAGGGCGAAGGTGGAGATTAACACCATTCCTGCAGTCCCCAAGAGAATGAAGGCCATGATGCCGCTGCTATAATAGAAAAGAAGAAGGAGAGGAAACGACAATATTAAGGAGGTCAAAAGAAATTTCTTATGACCCCACCGATCCGCTAAAGGGGCGCCGATGAGTGTCCCCAAAACACCTGCCATAAGAAAGGTTGAAACGAGTTTCCCCGCATACAAAGGATTTCCTTTTAGATAGTTAATGTAATAGAAAGGGATATAGGTGACCAGCCCGAATTGGATCCATGCTCTAATCGTGGCAATGCTGACGAGAAGAAAGAACGATATCTTTTGGTTTTTGGAGAGAGGCGCTTTTACCTCCTTCTTCGCCTCTCTGTGAGCAAACTCAACTGGAGTGGTAAGCATTGATATATTGAAGAACAAGACAATAGCGATTAGAATCCCAGGCAGGATCATGGCGAGAGTTCCCTTGAGGCCAAAGGAAGTAACGAGTGTAAGGGCCACCATTGGGCCAACAGCAATCCCAAAGTTTCCGCCTACTGCGAAAATTGACATCCCTGTTGCCTTTTTATCACCAGTGAAAAAGTAGGCTGTCTTGAACCCTTCCGGGTGGAAACTTGCAATCCCGATGCCACTCAAAATGACACACAGGATTAGGAAAGAGTAACTGGAGATGAGTCCGGTGACAGATAATCCCAAACAGGCAATGAAAGGGGCCAGGGGGAGAAACCATCCTATGGGGCGTCGGTCGGAGAGGTGTCCAAATGCAGGTTGAATAATTGAAGAGGTTAGATTAGCGGACAGGAGGATGACGCCTGACATTGTGTAAGAAAGGTTCAGCGCCTCCTTGAAATATGGAAGCAGGGCAGGCAGGGCCCCTTGATTGACATCTGTGACGAGATGGCCAGCGCTGAGAATAGCCAATGCCTTTTTATTTAGCTTCATTGCCTTTTTCTATTTAAGAATTAATATTATTGATGATAAGCATACCTTTGTCAATTCGTGATTAGGCGAGTATGTGTCATGCCGAACCAGGTCCTGAACCTTGCCCTGAAACAAGTTCAGGGTCTATCGAATTCGATCTAACGATTTCGGCATCTCTTCAGGACAGCGTTGATTCAGCATCTAATGAAATCAATAGATAACGAGACCCTGGCACGAAGTGATGAACGAATGTGAATCAACGAGTTCAAGGTGACAGAAGGATACTTTTTCAGAAATCCCTTTAGGTAAAAATCGGGATGGAAAAAAGGGGGTAAGACATCCGCCACAATAGACATTTGATCATTTTTTGATTATGATAAGTACCGGAGGAGAAAATGAAGATTGCAATTTCTGGGAAGGGTGGAGTTGGGAAAACGACGCTTGCAGGAGTCATGGCCAGAATTTTGGCACATCGAGGCCGAAAGGTCCTTGCCATTGATGCCGACCCCGATTCTAACTTAGCTTCAGCCATTGGCCTTCCTAAAGAAGCTCTCGCCAAACTCTCGCCCATTGCCTCAATGACTTCCATGATTGAAGAAAGGACCGGTGCTAAAAAGGGGAACTTTGGCTCAATGTTTAAGCTTAACCCGAAAGTGGATGATATCCCTGATGAGATGGGGGTAAGTTATCAGGGGGTCAAACTTCTTCTATTGGGCAGTATCCCCCAGGGAGGTGGAGGCTGCTTCTGCCCGGAAAATGTGCTCCTGAAGAATTTGGTTCGTTACCTTCTGGTTCAGCGGGAAGAAGCCCTCATCATTGATATGGAGGCAGGTTTGGAACACCTTGGAAGGGGAAGCACAGGGTATGTGGATGCCCTTATCATCGTCGTCGAACCTGGGCAAAGGGCCATCAATACGGCGAAACAGATTAAAAAATTGGGAGAGGATTTAAATATTAAAAAGATCATGATTGTCGGAAACAAGGTCAACTCAGAGGAGGATAGGCGACTCATTGAAGAGCGCCTTTCCGAATTCCCCTTTCTAGGCCATATGAGTTTTAACCCTAAAATTCTTCAAGCGGACAGGGAGGGGGAATCTCCCTATGACATGGATGAAAAAATTAAAGAGGAAGTGAAAGCTATCCTCGCAGAGTTGGAAAAGAGAATATAGAGGCAAAGTCTCTAAATACGAAATACGAAGCACTAAATTCGAAACAATTTCAAATGACCAAATTTCGAATGTTCCAAAAAGTTTAAGACATTTGGATTTAGAAAATTCGAATTTGTTTCGAGATTCGATATTCGGATTTCGAATTTGAGGTATTATGGTTCGGACAATTTTTGTTTGGTCTTGTATTGTCATCGCCACATTGATCCTGGGGGCGCTTGCTTTCATCACCTATCCATTTGACCGAAAGGGGAGGGCGGGTCATTATTATGCAAGACTCTGGGGGAAAGCCGCTCTTCTGGCCAACCGGGTAAAGGTCAAAATAGAAGGGATAGACCGCCTGAATGGGAAAGGCCCCTATATCTTTATGTCAAACCACCAGGGAAGTTATGATATCTTTGCCTTGCTGGGTCATCTTCCATATCAGTTTAAATGGTTAGCCAAGAAAGAGCTTTTTTCCATTCCCTTTTTCGGTTGGACGATGGCCGCTGTAGGCTATATCAGCATTGATCGGGGAGGAACTCGGGACACCGTGGAGGCCATGAACGTGGCGGCCCAGAAGATTCGAGAGGGGATGTCAGTGGTTATCTTTCCCGAGGGTTCAAGAAGTCCGGATGGTTTGATCCAGCCCTTTAAAAAAGGAGGATTCACTCTGGCGATTAAGTCAAAGATTCCTATCGTTCCCATTGCGATCAGCGGAAGCCGGGACATCATGCCAAAGGATAAATTAACCGCCGCATCCGGAGAGATTCGGATGCTCGTGGATCATCCCATCGAGATCCAGCATTGTTCTTTAAAGGATAGGGAGTCGTTGATGAAGAAGGTGAGAGAGACGATCTCCAAAAATTTTAAGCTGATCTCTCAAAAGCGGAGCGGGGAATAAACGTGACCGAGGATTCTATCAAAGAAAAGTTGAAGCATGAGACCGTGGGAATTTTGCTGATCGCCGTGGGGATTTTCCTCTTTCTGAGTTTGGTCTCTTATCACCCCATGGATCCTTCTTTCTTTTCCTACACCTCCTCAAAGGTCATGGAGATTCATAATTGGATGGGGATTGTAGGGGCTTACATTTCCGGCCTTTTCTTCCAGGGATTCGGTTTTCCTTCTTTTTTGGTTTCCTTCGCCCTAGTTATCTTTGCCTTCAGTTTCATTTTCAAGTGGGAGTGGAAATACCTGTCTTTGAAAATAGCCGGTTGGGCAGTGATCCTCATCGCTACCTCCTCCTTCTTTGGTTTATGGTTAAACCCTCTCCGGATTTATCAGGAGAACCTCTTAATGGGAGGGTTTATTGGAGAAATATTTTCGAGAAATCTTGTTCGTTATTTTAATCGTCCAGGGGCAACCATCCTTTTATTGGTGATTTTAATCCTCTCTTTTGTTCTGGGAACAGGAATCTCCTTCATCTCTGTGGTCAAGCATTTGGGAGGGACCGTTCAAAAACTGATTGAGAAAATCGGTACCTTCGAAATGATTAGAAAAGAGCGTGCGGAGAGGGGAAAGAAGTTGGTGAAGCAAAAGCAGGGGAAGAAAGAAACGAAGGAGGTTACCCCTACCGTCGTCATAGACATGCCATCGCCTCCTCCTAAAAAAGAAGAGGTGGTTAAACAGGAGGCATTTGAATTTTTAGAGACCTCAAAAACCTTCCAACTTCCCTCCATTTCTTTGCTCGAAGCCGAGGTGGAGAAGAGACAAAAGATTGACCGGGAGAGCTTGATCATGAACTCCCGTATTTTGGAGAAAAAACTTTTAGATTATGGAGTGGAGGGAAAGGTGGTTGAGGTCAGGCCCGGTCCTGTGATCACGGTCTATGAATTTGAGCCAGCCCCCGGAGTGAAGGTCAGCCGGATTGTCAACTTAGCAGATGATCTGGAGCTGGCCTTGAGCGCTCTGTCAATTCGTATCGTCGCCCCCATCCCAGGCAAGGCTGTCGTAGGCATTGAAGTTCCTAACACCAATAGGGAGACCGTTTATCTCAAAGAGGTCATCGATTCCAATGTTTTTCGGACTTTCAAATCGAAACTTTCTTTTGGACTGGGAAAGGATATCTCAGGAGAGCCCTTTGTCGTGGATCTGGCAAGAATGCCCCATCTCCTGGTCGCTGGATCAACAGGATCTGGGAAAAGCGTTTCTATTAATGCGATGATCTGCAGCATTCTCTTCAAGGCCACTCCAGAAGAAGTCCGATTCCTCATGATTGACCCAAAGATGTTAGAGCTCTCCGATTATGAAGGCATTCCCCATTTGCTCCTTCCTGTTGTGACCAATCCCAAGAAGGCAGCCGCTGCCCTCAAGTGGCTGGTCGAAGAAATGGAGCGGAGGTATACGGTTTTAGCTGAAAAAGGGGTGAGGAATATTGAACATTACCATCAGAGGATGGAGAAGGAACTGAAAGAGAAGGGGAAGGTCTATAAACGGAAGGGGGATATCTTAGAGGGAAATGAAGAAAAGGTCATGGAGCCTATGGAGAGGATCCCTTACATTTTAGTGGTGATCGATGAATTGGCAGACCTGATGATGATCTCGTCGAGAGAGGTGGAGGAGTCCATCACGAGGCTCGCCCAGATGGCACGGGCGGTGGGCATCCATCTCATCCTGGCTACCCAACGACCTTCCGTCGATGTGCTCACCGGAATTATTAAAGCAAACTTTCCTGCGCGGATTTCCTTTCAGGTTACCTCAAAAGTGGATTCCCGAACCATCCTGGACACCATTGGTGCAGAACACCTCCTGGGAGCTGGAGATATGCTCTTTCTCCCACCGGGTAGTTCAAAACTGACACGCCTTCATGGCGCTTTTGTCTCTAGTTCAGAGATTAAACGGGTTGTTGAATTCTTGAAAAAACAAGGGAAGCCTTCTTATTTAGATCCTTCGATTCTTGCCGAGGTGAAGAAGGGAAAAGAGGCAGCAGGAGGAGAGGAGGATGAATACGACGAGAAATATGATGAGGCAGTCGCCTTTGTGGCCGAAGCTGGACAAGCCTCCATCTCCCTCATTCAAAGGCGATTTCGAATCGGTTATAACCGAGCGGCCCGCATCGTCGAAAAGATGGAGGAAGAAGGAGTGGTGGGACCTTCCGATGGGGTCAAGCCCAGAGAGGTTCTGGTTAAAAAAATTGAATAAAGAAAGTATTCCTTATCTGTCACCCTGAACTTGGTTCAGGGTCTCGTAATTCATTGATTATATTGAGATGCTGAAACGAGTTCAGCATGACCTCTTGGGCCATTATCGAGTTTTTCAGTAACCTGTTAGTACTACTACGTTAAGTTTATCTTGACATTCGATAATACTTTCGTATATAGTCTCGGGTATGAAACCCCGAGAGATAGAACGATTCCGGTTGAAACTGGAGGCCTTCTTGGCTGATGTAGTTTTGCCCATGGGTCGCACAGAGCGGAGAGAGCATGCCGAGGAATACGTACGAGGCCTCCTGATGGATGGAGAGCGTAAATCCATCGAACCAATAGCCGATCGTCTTCCGGATGGAGACGTTCAGGCTTTGCAGCAGTTTGTGAACCAGAGTCCTTGGTCTACGAAAGAGGTGCAAGCGTCTCTGGCCAGAAAG
>PEUO01000086.1:6556-9110 GCA_002780715.1 Deltaproteobacteria bacterium CG03_land_8_20_14_0_80_45_14 | reverse complement strand
TGGATTTAATAAAGACCAGAAAATACCTAAGAATGTTCTCTTATATTTTAATGTTACTTCCTTTTTGGTAAGGAGCCAGAGAAGGTCTCTCTTTCGCCTAAATTCCCTACTATTTACAATAAAACCTATTTCCATCTACCCGCCTTAAAGCACTACTGACTGTGTGATCTTTCCGATTGATTAAAAGTGCTAAAGAAATTTATATAAAATTTTGTGCAAATGTCAAGATTATTATTGGCTGGAGTTTCCTGAGTTTTTATCCGAATTCAAAGCATAGCTGGAAATCATCAAGGCCGGTTTGTTTGACTCCCCACAACGCCGTCTTATCCGGGAAGAGCAAATTGTAAATTCCATCAGCAATGGCGTAGTTGAAAAAGCTCGGAACTCCAAAGAATCTCTTAGACACCAGAAAAATCCGCTCCACGAGCATCTTCAGCTTGATGCTTTGACCTAAATAGACCGATGGAAAATAGGAGACTGCCAACACCAGGACCGCAATGTTCCGAATGCTGATATAGCTTCGGACTCGGATATCCTCCAAATTATAACACTGCTTAATATACCGATAAGACTCATCACATTTCCAACGAACCAGATAATACTCCACGATCCTCCAAACACTTTCCTTACGGTGGGTTCCCACCGCCCAGCTCGTCAATAGCATCATCGGCTCCATCCCAAATTCCTTGACCACAACCAGGTAAAGCTTATGATCATATCCAGGAAGCTTCACCGAAAGGGCATTGTATTAAACCATCCTCATCCTCTCCTTTCCATCCTCATAAACAATTAATACGGTCTCAAAGGGTGTCGGAACTACCTTGGCCAGATCGCAACAGTTTTTTCTTCCCCCTCGATGAATCAAATCCCGATCCACCAACCGAATCACAAAGGGCTTCTTTTTTTCCCTCCAAGATAATTTTTATACAGAACCCCCCGGTCTCCCCCACGATCGATCACATGAATCCCACGGTCTTCTAAATGCTGGAAAACCGATCCATCATCTTCAAAAGCGGGGCATTCGTCTGAGCTCACGCCGAAGATTTGGCGCCGTCGAATGGGTCAATTTCCTTAAAAAAATTTGAGCCTCTCGGTCGAGTGGTATAGGAATTAGAATATCATTAAACTGGAGTAAGAAATGAAGCAGAGGAAATAGACGGTCAATGAAAAATTAGAATTAGCGATCCGTTTTGAAAGGTCTTAAAGAGAAAATATCTATTGCAGACATCTATAAATGATTACTCTATACGGCTCATGACGAATTATTGTGAAGGTTAATTGTAAAAACAAAAGCATCTGGTAAGATATTCTCCCAGCGTTTACCGATAAATAAACAGAAGGGAGATTCCACCAGATGCGTCCTAATTGTCTCACAAAGTTGCTGGGGATACAAGGGTATCGGGTTGTTGGAATAAGCATTGAACACAGAAGGGGTAGGGAAGCGGTGATCTTGGAACTCAAACGGCTGGGTCGGAGCTTTGAATGTGAGAAATGCCATCGGCGCATCAGAAAGGCGCATTCGAGTTGGTTGATCGAGATCCAGCATCTGACGCTGTGGCAATTCCTGACATTTCTTCGGGTGAGACACTACCGGGTAAATTGCCCTACGTGCGGGTTGACCCTGGACTCTTTGCCCTTTATTGCCGAGGGGGCACGAGTCAGCCAATCCTTGGCATCGTTGGTAGCAGAGTTGTGCAAGGTCATGACGGTCAAGGCGGCGGCGATCTTTCAGTGCTTGCATCGGGGGACGGTGAAGGCCATCGATAAACTGGCCCTGGAAAAGGTGCAAGCCTCTCGCCCCTTGGATGGGATTACGGTTTTGGGCATTGATGAGATTGCTGTGGGAAAGGGACAGACTTACTGGCACCTGGTCAGTGCCTTGGAGGGACCCCGGGGGCCAGAACTGCTGTTCGTTGGGGAAGGCAGAAGACAAAAGCATCTGGCCAAGTTTTGGAAGTGGTTTGGAAAGGAACGGGCCCGGGGCATCACTCATGGGGTCATCGACATGTGGAAACCCTTTCGAAACAGTTTTCTTGCCAAGTGTCCTGAAGCGAAGATTATCTATGACAAGTTTCACGTGATCCAGCATCTTCTGAAGGCTCTCAATGAGGTTCGTAAACAAGAGCTGCGCAAGGCGGCGGGCCGTTTTCGGGGGCTTCTGGCTGGCAAGAAGTTCATTCTCTTGTCGCGAGGAGCTCATGTCCGTGGCAACGCTCGAAAGTCTCTGAATGCCCTGCTCAGTGCCAACCACAAGCTTTTTAAAGCGCATCTGCTGAAAGAATCCTTCGACCACCTCTGGTCATATTCGTCCAAGACTTGGGCCACTAAATTCTTTCGTCACTGGGTGGAACAGCTCAAGTGGAGTCGTCTTAAACCCTATCATAAATTCGCTGAGATGATTGAAAACCATTTGGACGGCATCCTAAACTACTGCGATAAAAAGGTCTCCTTGGGATTTATAGAATCAGCGAACTTAAAAGCACGTAATGTCATCCGAATGGCCTATGGTTACAGGGACAAAGAGTACATGAAACTCAAGATTATCCAGACCTGT
>PEUO01000086.1:0-6530 GCA_002780715.1 Deltaproteobacteria bacterium CG03_land_8_20_14_0_80_45_14 | reverse complement strand
ATACAATGATGAGGATGAGGTGAATAGAAAGGGAAGATGCTCGCAATGATCCACAGCAGGATAATCAGCGAGAATCAGCTCGATGAATGGGTTCGTGGGAACGCAGAGAAAGCTCAGGGTGTGATTGTTGAGCTTATCTGGCGACTGGTCGCAGCGTCATCCCCGAAACCCAAAGAGCGACGCTTTCCGCTCGGTGACAGTATTGGGCAGCGTGGGCCAGATGGGGTTTTAAATACGGATTTCGGCTTTGATCCTTTCGTGCCGGAAGGAAGATCATTCTGGGAAATTGGCACAGGAGAAAAAGCTGGGGCCAAGGCGACAAAGGATTACAAAAACTTGACTGCGGCAACACCTATCGACGTTAGAAGTGAATCGACATTAATCTTTGTCACTCCCTTATCTGGTAGAAAAGACTGGGAGTACACGTGGAAAGCTGGGGCGCAGGCCAAATGGCTGGGGGTCCGGCGCCGACGAAATGAATGGAGAGATGTTCGTGCTATTGATGGATCGGGTTTAATTGATTGGTTACATTATTTCCCATCAGTAGAACTATGGCTTGCTGAAAAGATAGGTCTCCCCGCACATCAAATACAGAGTTTGGAACAACGTTGGGCTGAGTTAAGAACTATTGGTGATCCGCCACCGCTTAGCCCGCATGTGTTTCTCGCGAGCCGTGACAAGGCGTGTGAAAAGCTGAAAGAGGTTTTTTCCGGAACAACGCTTCAGCTAAAACTGGACACGCGTTTCCCTGAACAAGTGGCGGACTTTGTTGCAGCATATGTGGCGGTCATGGACGAAGATGCCAAGGTGGATGCCGTTGGTCGCTGTCTGATTATATCCGGTGTCGACGCATGGAACGCGATAACGACCCTTCGCGAGCCGCATGTCTTGGTGGCGGACTTTCACCTGGACGATGCTGATTCAGCAGGAACAAAACTTCTCGAAAGAGCCCGAAGAGCGGGTCATGCGGTCATCTTCGCAGGGATGCCCGGGGGTATACCGCACCCGAACCGGGCTGCCATCCCAAGCCCAAAGAGCTATCAGATCAAGGAGGCTCTGGAGAAGGCCGGCTACACGGAGGAACGTGCCCGTATTCTTGCTCAGAAGAGTGGCGGCAACTTGAGTTCCTTGCTAAGAATCCTCCAGAACCTTTCACTGATGCCGGAGTGGGCTCAAGGAACCGCCGCAGGGGAACTAGCGATTGCAGAGCTTTTGGGCGAATGGAGAGAAGACTCTCAAACTGACAAAGCAGTCGCGGAGAAACTGTCAAAAAAAGCTTACGGGGAGTGGATCGGAAAATTGCGTGAAGTCGCGCTTCGTCCGGGCACTCCCCTGATTCAACGGGATGGTGTCTGGAAGGTCATTGGGCGCTACGAGGGTTGGTACGCGCTTGGACTGAGACTGTTTGACGAGCATCTGGATAGGCTGAAAGAAGTCGCCGTCAATGTCCTGCGGGAGCGGGATCCGCAGTTCGACTTGTCTCCTGATGAGCGATACGCGGCTAGTATTCATGGCAAAGTTTTAACTCATTCGCGCTTGCTGCGAAAGGGTTTGGCGGAGAGCCTTGCCCTCCTTGGCAGCCATCCCAAGGCGCTTACATCGTGCTCCTTCGGCAAGGCTGAGGCGACCGCCGTTCTTGCAGTGCGGGAGGTCCTGGCTGGCGCAGATTGGGTGCTTTGGGCAAGTCTGAACGACCTCTTGCCATTGTTGGCTGAGGCTGCTCCAGTAGAGTTCCTTGATGCCGTGGAGAACTCCCTAAATAGAGATCCTTGCCCTTTTGACACCGTTTTTGCGCAAGAGGGAACTGGAATCATGGGCGGAAATTACATGACTGGCCTCCTCTGGGCTCTGGAAACGCTGGCCTGGGATGCTGAGTATCTCACCCGTGTCATTGTCATCCTCGGTGAACTGGCCGCGAGGGACCCCGGCGGGAACTGGGGCAATCGTCCAGCCAATTCTCTTTCGACAATTCTGTTGCCTTGGCTTCCGCAGACTTGTGCACCAGTGCCAAAGAGGCATGCCGCCGTTGCGACTCTTTTGAATGAGCTCCCGGAGATTGCTTGGAAACTGCTGCTGACTCTCCTGCCCCAATCGCATCAGGTGTCTATGGGTTCGCATAAGCCGGCATGGAGGGAGATGATTGCTGATGATTGGTCGAAAGGTGTAACGCGCCGAGAGTATTGGGAACAAATACCCGCTTATGCAGAATTAGCGATTACCGCAGCAAAGCAAGATCTTTCGAAACTTGCTGAGCTCATTGACCGCCTGGATGATCTTCCCCCTCCCGCACGTGATCAACTTCTCGCTCACCTACGGTCGGACACAGTCGTTTCGATGCCGCAAGCAGACCGGCTCCGGTTGTGGACCGAGCTTGTCGATCTGGTTTCAAAGCACAGGAAATTCGCGGATGCCCAATGGGCCATGAAGCCAGAGGTGGTGAATGAGATCGCTGCAGTCGCCGAAAGCCTATCACCTGACGCGCCGATTTATCGTCACCAGCGGCTCTTCAGTGAGCGAGATTTCGATTTATACGAGGAAAAAGGTAACTATGGGGAGCAGCGCAAAAAACTCGAAGATCGACGGCAAAAGGCCGTCAACGAAGTTTTCGCGGCTGGAGGTGTGGAAGCGGTACTGGAATTCGCCAAGGCAGTCGAGTCACCCTGGCGCGTAGGTGTTGCCTTCGGTGCGATTGTAGCAAATGGCGTTGAGGAAAAGATTCTTCCGGGGTTACTGGAGTCAGAAACCAAGTCTCTCGCTCAATTCGCGGGTGGGTTCGTCTGGGGTATGTTTCGCGGGCAGGGGTGGCGGTGGGTTGACGACATCGACACGTCTTACTGGACACCATCGCAAAAGGGGCAGCTTCTGGCTTATCTGCCGTTTGCCTTTGATACCTGGAAACGAGTTGTTCAGCTTCTGGAAAAGGACGAGGCGCCATATTGGTCAAAGACCAACGCTAACCCCTATGAAGCCGAGGAAGGTCTTGAATGGGCTGTTGATCGTTTGGTCCAGCATGGCCGACCTCATTCAGCGATAAGATGCCTTGAACTATTACGATACGATAAGCGCCCCCTGGATAGTCAGCAAGCCGTCCGTGTGCTTAAAGCGTTACTTAATTTCCCAGAAAGTGCTCATGAGATGGATGTGCACGCTGTCGTCGAGGTCATTAAGGCGCTGCAAGATGATCCGGATACAAATCTCGAAGACCTTTCCCAAGTCGAATGGGCATTTCTACCCCTCCTCAATCCGCACCATGAGGCGTCTCCTAAGTTGCTGGAGCAGCGGTTGGCCGATGATCCTGTTTTCTTTTGTGAGGTCATTCGCATTGTATTTCGGTCCAAAAAGGAGAACCCTGCCCTAGAACCCACGGAGCAACAGAAGAACGTCGCGACAAATGCATACCGTCTGCTTAGCGAGTGGAGAACACCTCCCGGTAGTCAGAAAGCTGGGGCGTTTAATGGCGACGCACTGACTGCTTGGTTGAAAAATGTCAAAGCAGTCTGTGAGGAGTCCGGCCACTTGGAGGTTGCGCTCTCAATGGTTGGTCATGTACTCATCCACACACCGCCTGATCCTGACGGTCTTTGGTTACATCATTCGGCAGCAATGGCGCTAAATGCAAAAGACACCGATGATATGCGGGATGGTTTTCGAACCGCATTGTTCAACTCACGTGGTGTTCATTGGGTAGATCCAGAGAGCCGCGAAGAACGAGAGCTGGCTAAAAAGTATCGGACACAAGCCGAAGAGGTCGAGACCCGCGGCTATCATCGCCTAGCCAGCACCCTTAGAGAGTTGGCCACCTCCTATGAGCGAGACGCTGAACGGCAAGCGTCCAAAGATCTCTTTGATGATTAGGAGGAAGCCAAGGAGTTGGCCCTTGGCACGGGACAAATTGAACAATTGATTGAAAGGAATATTTTGTTCACACCAGCAGTTAACACCGGCACAAACGCATTCTGGGAAAACCCTCTCACTTCATCTGCGCCGCACACATTAGGTAGAAAGATATGTTAATAAAAAGTCTGAAAAGGTGCTCCTTCGGAATAGCGGGAATATTTCTTTTACTTATTGTATCACCAGCATTGGCAGAAAAGTGGAGCCAACGTTATATCGAAAGTCTTCCAGATTCTGCCTTTGCCGCCATTGAGATTATGAAAGATGGGAAGAAAATCCGACTTCTTCCCCATCATAATCATGTAGGAGAAATTGATATTTATCATTTGAAGAGTGCTTTAGGCAGAATTCATCAGGTAAAATGGATTGACCCTGCAAACTTTGCCAGAGCCAAAGATCACCTGGATCAACACTATCAGGTTTATAAACAGGAACGGGTTAAGGCTCGTGGGTTGAAAGGTCCCATTAACATCAATAAGGCATCAATCAATGAACTAATGCAACTCCCTCACATTGGAGAAAAACGTGCTATAGGCATAATCGAATATCGAAAAACCCATGGAGGTTTTAAAACCACATCAGAGCTAATGCATGTTCCTGGCATTGGGCAAAAAATGCTTAGGGACATCGAAGATCTCATTACAGTGGAATAGATCTACTCCTCGTTGGAAAAGGAAATTGAAGGTTTCTTTAAAATAAAGCCTGTGAAATCGGTGTCAGCCCTTGACATGGGACAAATTGAACAAGTGATTGGAAAGAATATTTTGCTCACAATGGCAGATAGCAGAGTGCTTGAAGCGATACCCGGAGGGTTCGCCCTTCTCAGGCACTCGAATCGTTAGCTGCTCACTCCGGAGATCTTTGGAAAAACCGAAAAATGAATAGCGGACAAATTAAAAAAGAACTCAAGAAACAACTGAACGCTCTTTTTAAGAGCATGGATTTCGTCAGCAAGAACTTTCTTAACAATGAGAAAATCAGCGGAAGGGAGTCGCAGGTTTTTTTCAACATCTATCAACAGCTTGGGTTGGCCTGGGAATTTTTAGGTTTGCAGTGCAGGCATCGTGATGGGTACAAAAGAACGAGGGACAAGAAGGAAGCCTGTAAAATATGTGGGAAAATTAGGGGGACCGATGACTTTTATATTCTGTTACCTAAAAAGGGGCTCAAGAAATTAGGAGTGAAAGCGAACCCCAATTCAAAAAGGACATTTGAAAACAAAAAGGATGCGGAGATCGTTAATGATACAATCAATTTTTATGGCGCTGTCGTAAATGTGGACGTCCATAATTCCTATAAATCGAACCTCTTCGATAAAGGGATTAATATGGCTGCAGAGAGGATTTTTAATGTAAAAGAAGATAACATCGAATGTCACATTGACAACCATCTTATTCATATAAGACTGCGTGATAGGGACAGGAAAAGTAAAGGAAAGAGATATGGTGGTTTCCCATGGGAAATAAAAAAGGAAAATTTGGAGCATTTTCCGGTTATTTTTGATTTTGATGAAAAATATAAGTTTTTAGGGCTGACGATTTTAAAGTAATTTCCCATGATGAGTTTGGTGGAGTTGATGTGAAGAGATGCCCCTGGCGTACCACAAACGAAATATATCTTAGGTACCACGATGAGGAATGGGGGACTCCGGTCCATAATGAGAATAGGCATTTTGAGTTCTTAGTGCTCGAATCTGCCCAGGCCGGCTTAAGCTGGTCCACCATCCTCATGAAAAGAGATCATTATCGAAAAGCCTATGATCATTTCGATCCTGTTAAGGTTTCAAAGTATAATGATCAAAAGATAAGGAAATTATTATCTAATGCCGGAATTGTAAGGAATCGGAGAAAAATTGAGGCTTCGATCAATAACGCTAAATGTTTTCTTGCCCTTCAAAAAGAATTCGGCAGCTTCGATCGATATATCTGGGGCTTTGTGAATGACAAACCCATCATCAACCGTTGGAAAAAAATCTCTGAAATACCCGCCAGGACTTCACTATCGGATCAAATCAGTAAGAATTTGATCCATCGAGGCTTCCGATTCGTAGGTTCGACGATCATTTATGCCCATCTTCAAGCCATCGGCATTGTCAATGACCATATCGTTACCTGTTTCAGATATAAGGAGCTTTGCTCCGAATATAAGCGAAACAGGAAAGAATGATTCCTTGTAACACTTTAGTTCTTTGAAAAAGGCTTAATAAAATCCCTCCCCGCCTCCCTTTGCCTGCTTTCGGCAGGGAAAAGATACCAAAGGGAGGTGAAATACTTCCCCCTTTGAAAAAGGGGGATTGAGGGGGATTTGGGATATTATGATATCTTGATTAGACCTCTTTTTCAAAACACTAAATTGATACGATTTCTTTTATATTAATCGATTCACAAAAACCCATTAGACTTCCTCTCCTTTTCCCTTTCTCCGTTTTTGTTGTAAAATGATTGCATGAACCCATTTAAACTCGTCTCCGAGTTCCAGCCCAAAGGCGATCAGCCACAGGCCATTGAAGCATTAAGCGATGGGGTTCTGGAGGGTGCTCCAAACCAGGTCCTTTTGGGGGTGACCGGTTCTGGAAAGACCTTCACCATGGCCAATGTGATTGAGAAGGTCCAAAAACCCGCTCTGGTCATCTCCCA
>PEUO01000016.1:5898-6566 GCA_002780715.1 Deltaproteobacteria bacterium CG03_land_8_20_14_0_80_45_14 | reverse complement strand
TTGATTTAGGGAATGGCTGCTGATGTTGGAGGTTAATGGCAATACGGATCTCATTGAGTTTTCGGATCACATTCCCTAAATGGAAGGGGAAGAGATTTCTCAATCTGAGATCCTGGAGTCACAAATAGACGCGTTTACGACACTGTTTGCAAATGAACCTCGGCAAATCCACGAAAGCCCCATCTGCTCCCTTAACCGGATAGTGGCCATTGAGCAGGATGCGGGTATGGCCGCAATGGGGGCAGTGATCAGGGCGAACTAAGTTGGCATATTTGACAGAAGGAATGGACTGGGAATCATGTGATAGTCTCTTTATTTCCATTTCAAGGTTGGACACTTTCTGTTCAAGGGAGAGGATGACTTCTTCGCTCTTTAAGAGCTTTTTGAATTTGGGTCCACGCTTTTGGGGGCTGAGGGCATGGAGGCAGGCTTGAGTGGCGGTGTGCATCCAGGTATAGATGGAGTCCCTACAGACTCTATATTTTCTGGCGATTTGGGCAATCTTTCGGCCGGCCCAGGCTTCCTTGATGATAGCAAGTTTGGTTTGAGGGGTGGGATGAATGTCGGACATATTGGTACCAATAAAATCACAAAAATGGAGGTTTGTCAAGAAAAAAGTGTCGGAGAATTAAAAAAAATTAACAGAGGAAGTTCCAGGGGACGAGCAA
>PEUO01000016.1:2242-5774 GCA_002780715.1 Deltaproteobacteria bacterium CG03_land_8_20_14_0_80_45_14 | reverse complement strand
AAATATTACACTTTGCAAATAGGTAACTGAAATTCCGCCATAAGAAATTTGTCAATATTATCTTTTGAAATCCATAGGTTAGGAGAAAAATAGAGATTTTTTAAAAAAAGCTTGACATTCTCTTTTTTTTCTGATTTAATCCTATATGTAATATATATTTTAGGATATAGGATAAAAGAATGGATAAGGTGATAAGCCGATGGCGTCAACGGATTAGCCAGCTCTGTAAGATTCGGGGGCGTTTGGAGGGCCAGCTCATGAGGCCCAGGCCGATGCGGATTGGGTCTGTGGTAAAGCAATACATGTTTTGTGGGAAGGCTTCTTGCGCCTGCCATCGAGATCCACAGAAGAAACACGGTCCGTATTATTATCTTTCCTATAAGGAAAAGGGGCAGAGCCGCTACAAGTATTTGGGGAAGGCAACGAGTCCAGAGGTGGAGAGGGCGAGGAACTATCAGGTGTTTCAGCGAGGGATGGCGCAATTGGGGAAGATTCACCGGGAGATCATTGATTTGTTGTGGACGATAGGAGAGACGAAGATGAAGGAGGGGAATGAAGAGTAAATGGCAGTTTTATGAACGCGCTCAGCGGGAGGTCTATCGGAAGCTGAAGGTCAGGGAGAGGCCGGAGGCGGTTGTGGGGGCAGGCTGGGGATTCTTGGATCATTTTTTCATTTTTCTTTTTAGTCTAGGATTCTTTGCTCGGATCGATTTTCGTCCCCAGAGAGTGAAGCGGGTCATGATCCCCACGGTATTGATGATTTTGACTTACGAGATGAAGCAGCTGACAGGGATCTCCAGTATGAACCAGTTGGAGGAGCATCTGTTTCGGGATACGGCCCTGCTGAAGATCATTGGATTTACGGCTCGTCAGATCCAGGAGGGATTTTGTCAAAGGGGGAAGGGGAAGCGTCGAGGTCCCATGCATCGGGACACTCTGGCGGATTTTTTGTCGAAGTTTTCCTCCAAGGAGGTGGATTTCATTTTAAGGGAGGCAGTACGGGTCTTGGTAAGACACAAATTGATTCGGGGGAGGACCTATATTCTGGATGCCACGGATTTGCCCACGACGAAACGTTACAAGGGTTGTGGGGTGAAGAAAGTGGTTAAGAGGCAATGGAGCAGCAAAGAGGGCAAGGAAGTGGAGATCGTGAAATATGTGTACGGTTACAAATTATTAGTTTTGCTGGAGGCGAGGCATAAGATAGTGGTAGCGGCCCGTGTGGTCAAAATCAATGAGCACGAGAAGAACTTTACGAAGGAGTTGGTGAGAGAGGGGCAACGGAGGACGGGAGGAAAGTTGAAGGTGTTATTGGTGGATCGAGGGTTTATTGATGGGGTTTTGCTGTGGTGGTTATCGAAGAAGATGAAAATCAAATTTGTCATTCCGGCCAGGAAGAATATGGAGGTGAGCCAGGACATCCGGGGGGTTCGTTCGGAGAAAGCAGATGGGCAATGGATTTTCATAGAAAAGACGAAAGAGATAAAGGTGATGGGTGTAAGGGGGCTTCTCTCCTATGATCAATTTGGAGAGGAGGCTCATCGGAGGACAAAGGGGCGCAAGGACTTCAAGGCCAATCCGATCAACGCGGTTATGGTCATTCGGTGGGATAGGAAAGACTATCCACCAGGGAAAGAAAAGGTTTTCTTGACCAATCTCCCTGTCTCTCGACCTATGAGGATTATCGATCAATATGATCTGCGTTCAGAGATTGAGAACCGGGGGTTTCGGGAACTAAAACAGGGGTATCATTTATTAAAATACCCTCAGAAGACAGTCGCTGCGGTTCGGGCTCATGCGGTGCTGACCTTGATTATCTATAGTTTGGTCAATGCCTACAAGAGCGAGCATGGGCAACGATTGGCCCATCTTGGGATTCGCCGCTGGAGAGGAAAGCAGATGGGCGAGAGCATCCATAAAATGATCGTCTACTATGAAGGGATCTATGGAATCGTTGATGTAGAAGAGTTGTTTTACCTAATGGATATGACTCCCAAGGAGCTGTACCGACTTAAGATCAACCAGCTCCAGAGAGAGATCGAATAGCACAGGAAGCTTTCGCCCTGTGAAAGCTAAAGGGATTTGTATTCCTTAAATTCCAAGGCTCTCCCTCCTCCGGTCTTCTCCTTCCCCCTTCCACCTCTCCTAAAACATGCCAACCCCACTGCCGTTTTTCTCACAACTTTCTTATGGCAGAATTTCAAACTATAAATTATTTTCTTGACATCAATATCAGGACATGCTATTTTTATTGATATGTTCATTAGAATTAAACGTGGTGGAAATCGATCTCATCCTCATGATTACCTGCAAGTTGTAGAGTCTTACAGAGAAGGGATCTCGGTCCGTCAAAGAGTGATTGCCACCCTGGGACGTCTGGATCAGCTTCGGGCTGAAGGACAACTCGATGGACTGGTCAAAAGCCTCTGCCGTTTCTCGGTGTTAGCGGGATTGGGAAAGGTACCAAAACTGGGATTGGTGGTTCCTTCGTAAATCAAGACAGGGCGTAGATATTCGCCAAAGCTTCTCTCAAAAGACAAGATTCCCCTTCCTAATTATTTTCGATTCTAAGAGATTCGGTTTCCGTTATTTCTTACTTCGATAAGATCTCCCTTCGAAAGTGATAAACTTTCCATTCATACTCAGGCGGTCCAAGATAGCCGAGGCTGTGACCGTATCGAAGATCTTTCCCCAGTTGGAAGGAACGAGATTAGTGGTGACCAGGGTGGTGGTGACCTCAGTGCGTTTGGAGAAGATCTGGAAGATCCAATCGGCCTGTTCTTTGGTGGGGACCACATAGCCCAGCTCATCGAGACAGAGGATAGGGATTTTGGCATAGTAGTCAATGAGACTGTAGAGATTTTTGGATTTGGTAAGTTTGGCGGTAAGGTCAAAGAGGCTGAGAAAGATGGTTTGGTGGCCCTGGAGGATCGCCTCATAACAGAGGGCGTTGGCCAGATGGGTTTTGCCCACTCCCGCAGGACCGATCAGGACGAGATTGGAGGGTTGTTTAAGCCACTGGGTGTGAACAAACTCCATGATCTTATCTCGGGGGATTTTGGGATTAAAGGTCCAGTCGAAGTCACTGAGTCGTTTGACGCGTTTAATCCCAGACATACGCATCAGGTGTTCAATCCGTTTCTGTTCCCTCAGACGAGCTTCATCCGAGAGCAAGCGCAATAGGAATGTTTTTTCCTGTTCCGAGAGAGCCTGGGGATCAGAGAGAAGATGGAAGGATTTCCATAACTCAGATAAGGTTGTCATAATCTTTGAGAGACCTCCCTGCATAAGTGATCGTTAAGAGCTGGTGATTTTGGGGATGAACCGGTTGATCAGGTCGATGATGAGAAGGTTGAAGAAGACTTTGGAGGTATTTGACCTTGTAGACCTTCAATCCGTTTGCCTCCCGGATGGCGGAGAGAAATACGGCCTTGGAGGTTTGGGTGAGGAGTTTGAACAACTCATAGGCCACATCCATGGGGTCTTGACCTTCCGCCTCTGCTTCATCAAGGAAAGAAGTCACACTTTTATC
>PEUO01000016.1:1819-2236 GCA_002780715.1 Deltaproteobacteria bacterium CG03_land_8_20_14_0_80_45_14 | reverse complement strand
GTTCATGAGCTGATAAATTCTCTTGGCTTTGAAGTGGGGGGTGATTTGAAGCAGTCTCTCCCGATGGGTGGGATGTTCGATCTTCTGCTTTCGGTCAAACGATCTTGGGTGGGAAGCTATGCGTTTGCCCTTCACCCAGATCTCCACCTGGTCGGGATAAAGCAGCAGTTCACAAGGGGCTTCGGAGAAGGGGGAGGGAACCGAGTAGCGATTCGTGTCAAACTCGACAAAGCCGGTTTTACTGACTTGAGCAAGGATCAGTTGATGGGGTGAATAAGAGATCTGAGGAAGGGGTATCAGTTTCTCTTCCTTGAGTAGATCGATGGGTCTTTTCTCCGTGGACCGATGGACCCGTTGGTTTCTCTCCAGACGCCACGCCGAGACCTTGAGGTTGACCTCGGTCAGATTCTCACAGGG
>PEUO01000016.1:0-1627 GCA_002780715.1 Deltaproteobacteria bacterium CG03_land_8_20_14_0_80_45_14 | reverse complement strand
AGCCACCCCTTCCATCTCCCGAAAGGCTCGAAGGTGACCGTCGAGGAAAAACTCCAGGCTGTGACGGGGATAGAAGTGGACATAGAGGTATCGAGAGTAGGCCAAAATCAGGACAAACCCATAGAGGATTCCAAAGGGGAATCGCCATTCCATCCAGTCCACCTGGGCCTCCTCCCCAGGCAAAAACTCCAACTCATGAAACCATCTTTTTTTCTTCCTCCGAAGAGATTGGGTATGGATTTTTACGGTATCGTAGCCTCCTGTGTACCCATACCCCTTCAAACGCTCGTAGACCTGAGTGACTCGTAAAAAGGGATATTCCCGATACCACTCCTGAACCAAGCGCTCATAGGGTTTAAAGATCGTCTCCCGAATGGGTTTGCTCACCCTTTCCCCCCGAAGAATCCGTAAGACCCTCTTGCGGGAGATCCCTAATTGAGTAGCAATCTGTCGTTGACTGAGTTTGTCCACCTCATAAAGCTGTTTGACTTGATGCATGATACCAGGATCCATTGTCTCTCTCCTTGGTGGGATGAGATTCACCCTAAACCAGATCGAAGCGCCATGTCTATCTTGTCTTGTATCACCCTCTCTCCTTACCCGTCGGCCACAAAGGTCCGTCGACTCTGCCTCCGGAGGAGGATCTTGTCTTGTATCATCTGGTCTTTGTCTCCCGGGATCAAGAGAATCAGCCTCAGTAAAGGCTTTGCAGGGGGTGTCTTGTCTTGTATCACTGGTAACCCCGATATCCCCAAAGAGGCCTTCCTCTTCTCACGCCATTGCTTCACATAGGGATAGCGCCCTCGAAAATACCCCGGATTCTTCTCACACCAGGCACGCTGCGAAAGATGCTTCCGAACCTTCTTACAGGAATCTCTCTGGCAGGTCTTCTGTCTTTGTTCCACTCGGGGGTTGGGAGTGAAAAACCGACCGCACACAACACATCGCTTTTGCAACGACTCCTCCTCTCTCCAAACAGATCAAGGAGTCATTATAGAATCTGTATCGATCTTTGATAAGGAATCGAGAAATAAACAGGGCTAAAACAGGTAGGACAAAATAACGTGGGCTACTTCACCATCTCTCCCAAAGAGCCACCTCTACTAATTCTGGTACCCTTTTTACTACCGCCAACACTCGGAGACCCTGCGGGTGATAGAAGCCACCAGGGTCCCCGATATTGATTCGTGTTCGGCAAAGCTCTGGGGACCGGCTCTGATCTTTGGACGACTCTGGCAGCGGCAGGGAATTCCCGGAATTTTGGAAGGTCTGGTGCAGGACCGCCGTCTGGAATTCGATCCGGAGCGAGTGAGTTTTGGTTTGAGTTTGCAGCGGCTGGTGGAGCCTGGCAGTGATTTGCAGGGGAGCCGTTGGGTGAGAACAGTCGAAGCCCCTGGATTTGAGAAGATCGAACTTCAGCATCTTTATCGTGGTGTCGGTCTTCTTTCGGATCTTCGGGAGTCGCTGGAGAGGCAGCTTTATCTTCAGGACCGGAATCTGTTTAATCAGGCTCTGGATTTGGTCTTTGTGGATACGACTTCCACGTACATGTATCGAGACACAGAGACCCCTCTCTGGAGACGGGGCCATTCTCGGGACCATCGCCCCGATCTTCCCCGGGTGATCT
>PEUO01000012.1 GCA_002780715.1 Deltaproteobacteria bacterium CG03_land_8_20_14_0_80_45_14 | reverse complement strand
TTTTAAATTGAGTCCTTTAAATAGATCAGCCTCTTTCAAATCTTTAATGGAAATCATAAATCCTCCATGTAAATTAAATTTACGTTTTACAAATGCCTCCTTTCTGACACTATCCTCAAGGTCCTCGCTCCCCCACTCCCTTTAACAATGTACAAATCCCTTAAATGAGCAGAAAACTCCATTTTTAAAAAATTAAGTTCTGGATCAATTCTTTGTTATATCCCCACCCAAATGAGGGAAAAAGCAGGATTATTCGTTTAAATATATTGTACTAATACTAATACAAAAAAGTCAATGAGAATTTCGGGGTCCTTCCCTAAAGTTTTAGTGGGAAAGATAAATATCTTCTCATCTGACAAATCAGTGATCCTTGTGCTAAAATTGGCTCAAAAAGCTGGAGCCGATAGAAGATGCCTCTCGAATTTGATTCCCTCAGCCACGGAAAGATTGCCTTTGGTTTCTTTAATATTGAGACCGATATGATCCTTCTTGGGCATTATTTTCTTTGGTTGGGAGGCTTCCCTCGCTGGAAAAATGATATTCGACCAGAATATGTCCTAGCCATGAAGGAAATGATTGAACAATCTCAAAACCATATCTTCGACGGTTTAATTCTTTTGTGAGGAAATGAAGCCGTGGTGAAGAAGGTGATCATCGATTGCGATGTAGGGGTGGACGATGCCCTGGCCTTAATCCTTGCCTTTCATTCACCCGAACTGGATGTGAAAGCAGTGACCGGAGTGAATGGAAATGTCACACTAAAACAGGTGTTCGAAAATATCCAGAAAGTCCTCTCTCTGATCCAACCCAAAAATAAACCGCTTATCGCCAAAGGAGCCGACCAACCCTTAAAAGGGAAAACTATTTACGCCCATTCTGTCCATGGAAAAGATGGATTGGGTGGGGCGAAGATAGATCGGAGAGAAGGAGAAGAAGGGTGGCAATTTTTCCCGGGCCGCGCAGATGAACTCATCACAAAGATGGCTCGCCAGTATCCAGACGAAATGACATTGATTGCGACAGGCCCCCTTACCAATTTGGCCTTAGCGCTTCAAAGAGACCCAGGAGGAATGGGAAAGTTGAAAGCAGTGGCAATCATGGGAGGAGCAGTTCGAACAAGGGGAAACATTACATCCTATGCTGAATTTAACATCTTTTCTGATCCCTTGGCTGCTAAAATAGTTCTTGAATCAGGATTGCCCATCACATTGGTCCCGCTTGATGCGACCCATCAGGTTTCTTTGACACCCCAATGGATGGAAAATAGGGTGAAACCCATCAACAATTCTATTTCTAAATTCATTATTGAGGCGACTGGATATGATTCAACCACGCACCAGTTTAGGAATATGGAACGCATCCATCTTCATGATCCCCTCGCAGTGGGGGTGGTCATTGACCCCACATTGGTGGGGAAGGAGAGACTTTCGATTGATGTGGGGACTCAGGAGGGAGAGCATTTTGGGAAAATAGTGGAGGGATTAGGGAAATCGAATATCGATGTTTGCTTCACCGTAGATGTAAAAAGTTTTTTAGAACTCTTCCTGTCAAGATTGGGGTGAATCCATGAGAAAAAAAATTCTGGTCCTCGGTAATTCCAACGTAGATTTTGTCTTCAAGATTCCAAGATTCCATCATCCCGGGGAGACGATATTGGCGGAAAGTCTGGTCACTTTCTTCGGCGGGAAAGGGGCGAATCAGGCCATCACGGCAAAGCGCCTGGGGGGAAATGTCCACTTCATCACTAAATTAGGGAATGACCTCTACGGTAAATCTTACCGTCACCACTTGATCAAAAATGGCCTTGATCAGAAACTGATCCTTAAAGATAAAAAACTTCCAACAGGAATGGCGGTGATCGAATTGACTCCAAAAGGGGAGAACCGGATCATCGCCTTCCTGGGAGCGAATGGTTCTCTTTCTGTAAATGATCTAAAAAGATTAGAACGATACTGGAAAGGAGTTGACGTCTTTGTCACTCAATTGGAGATCCCTTTTTCAACAGTCGAGAAAGGTTTAAAAATGGCGAAAGAACAAGGCGCCCTCACTCTCCTCAATCCATCACCTCCGGTTCAACTTCCGTCTCATATTCTCCCCTTGGTCGATTTTATTGTGCCCAATGAGGTGGAGGCTCAGTTACTGACAGGAATAAAATGGAAGGGAGATCGAGAAATTCGAAAAATGGCTGAAAAATTTCTGGACCAGGGCGTAAAAAATGTAGTGATCACCTTGGGATCAAATGGCCTCTTTCTCAAAAACAGAAGTGAAGAATTTTGGATGGAGGCTTTCAGAGTGAATGTAGTGGATACAACCGCTGCAGGAGATGCTTTTTTGGGAGCTCTTGCCTCTGGCCTCATCGAAAACAAACCAATCCAAGAAGTTTTAAAATTTGCGAATGGGGCTGGAGCACTTGCGACTACAAAATTGGGCGCTCAGCCTTCTCTCCCCTCAAGAAGGGACCTTAACATGTTCCTGAAGCGTATTGAGGTCGGCAAAACAAAGAGGTCATAACAAAAACATTTCACGCTCTGCCTGCCCACCGAAAATGTCTATTGTAGGCAAGTGCTACCTGTCCTCCGTAGCAGAACGAACTGCGTAGGAGGATGCCCTATGCGCCATGCGCTCTGCAATTTTTTGGTTAGGGTTGACTTCTCCCGAGGACTTCACTATGCTACTCATTAATCTCTCCACAGAAAGGAGTGAGCTATGAATGAGGTGTTGAAAGCAATAAAAAACCGAAGGACGGTTCGAAGATTCAAACCCAATCCGATAGATGAGGAGAAGATTCAGATGATTCTCGAGGCAGGAAGATGGGCCCCTTCTTTTAGCAATCTTCAGCCCTGGAGGTTCATCGTCATTAAAGACCAAGGTTTAAAAAGTGCATTGGATAAAGCGGCCAGGGAGAGTGTGCTCCACTTGGGCATCAATGAAGCGCCTGTGGTCATCCTGGTCTGTGTGGACCGCCGGATTGACCCTCTTCATGCAATCGAAGCTGGAGCGGCTGCCACGCAGAATATGACTTTGGCGGCATACAGCTTAGGTTTGGGGGCTGGCTGGATTGGGATTTGGGGAACAGAGGCCGAAGCCTCTATCCAAAAAATCTTTAAACTCCCTGAGACAGTTCGGGCGGTTTCCTTGCTTCCCATCGGCATCCCAGATGAATCTCCAGAAAGCCATCGGAAGCCCCTCGAAGAACTAACCCAATTTCGATAAAATGTCTTCTTTCGATAGGAGGCATTGGGGCGAGCGGGCTAAACAAATCAATTACCATGGAGGTTATTTGAAAAGTCTTGTAATGTTTTTGAATTTATCGGCGGTCTTTTTAATCTCCCTGGCTTCCTTCAAACCCGGAATGTTTTCAACTTCCTTTTTTAAATCTGAAATCACATTCCCTTTTTGATCTTCTTTCTCTTTTCCCTTTCCTCCTTTTCTCTCATCTCGAATTTTTCTGATCTCCTTCATCGTTTCCCCAAGCCCCTTCCCGATCTCTGGTAGTTTTTTCACCCCAAAGAGCAAAAAGAGGATGACAAGAATCAACAGAATTTCCTGGAAACCCAAACCAAACATTTTAAACCCCAATTAATAATTTTGAGTTATGAGTTATGAATTATAGGACCAAAATTCTTAACTCTAAATTCTATTATCAGTACTCCCAACGGCCATCGATCCAGACCCAACCTCCTCTCCTGGGTTCTCAATGGCCAGGAACCCAATGGGCATGGGGCGCTGGACGTCTCGCCCAATAGCCTGAAATCCAAACCCAATCCCCTCTCCTATGTTCCCAGTACCCGGGTCTCCAAACGGCATCTGGATAGGGGGGTGATCCATAATATTCCACTCGAGGTTCGGGTGGTCTAACTCTGACCGTTGGGGGCGGACATCCCAAGAGAAGGATAACCATGGCGCAGATAACCATTAACGAGCTGATGATAGCGACCTTTCTGTCCATCGAGGCTCCTCCTTTCGATATCATATTTTTTATATGATTTTAGATGTCGATGCAAGAAAAAAAATTCACTCCCTCACCGAAATGCCTAAGTTATGGGTGCAATTGGATTGGGGTGGTCTCCCCTCCGAAACCTTGAAATGCGGATTATCAGAGAGAAGGGAATCGGCGGGTGGTGCTGAAGGGGCCTTTTTAAGGGTATCTACACCTTGGCTCGTCGTTAAAATGTGCCGCTTCAAGTTTTCTCCGGAGAGACCACTCCAATCTCGGGGATAGGATCTCCGATCATAACTGAGGGATTACCCCTCACCTTTATATTCTCCTTGGTGGGGAGGGGGTGAGGGGACTTGATTTTTTTTGAAATTTCTAATATTAAAATCACTATAAGAATCGAAGGAGGCAATTCATGTCTATTGAATTAGAGTGTCCCATCTGTGATGCGGATATCCCTCTTGAAGGAAACGAGAAGCCGGGGGATTTGGTCCTATGTTCCTATTGTAAGGTGACCTTCAAATTATTGAGAAAGAAAGATAAATGGGCCCTTTCAGAGGACTTTGAGGAATAGGATGATAGTCCTCTATACCTCAGATCTCCACGGTGAAATTCACCTCTACCAGGAACTCTTATCGCTGGCCACTTCTTCCTCATCAGAAATCGTTGTCATAGGGGGTGACCTCCTTCCCTCTTTCCCTCCAACAAAACGATATCAAGATATGGTTCCAAATCAGAAAACCTTTATTGACCAGTTTCTTACTCCTTTCTTTAAAAGGATATTAGAGACCACTTCTGTCCAACAGATTTTTCTCATACCTGGAAACTGGGACCTGGGTTATCCTTATCTTTTGAAGGACCCCACAGAAGGAATCATCGATCTCAATCAGAGAAGTCATCGACTCAAAAATGGATACGAACTCATCGGATATCCTTTTGTCCCACCGACCCCATTTCGTCCAAAAGACTATGAGAGGATGGATGACCGAGAAGCTCTTTGGCCTCCTCAGAAAAATCCATCTTATATTCGATCCTCTGATCAGACTGACCAACTGACTCCCATTGATTCTTATCTTTATCTCAGAGGACGAGAAACGATTGAAGAAGATTTAGATCATCTCCCAAAACCTCTCCATCCAAAAAGGACCGTCTATATCCTGCATTCTCCTCCTTTTGGGACCCGGTTGGATCTCATCCAAGGAGGAAAATCAGCGGGAAGTCGATCCATCAAAACCTTCATTGAAAAGAATCAGCCTCTTTTAACCCTTCATGGCCATATCCATGAGTCGCCAGAACTCTCCGGCGCTTACATGGATCGAATTGGAGAAACCCTTTCCATCAATCCAGGGCAGTTTATCTGGACAACCAGAGGCGTCTCCAAGCTTTATGCTGTAACCTTTGAAATTGAAAATATTCAAGGAACGCTCATTCATACCTGCTTCGGAAAAGGCTTTTAGATTGCGGATTTCGGATGGTAGATTTAAAAAGCATAGCGCTCGCCTGCCAAAGTGCTTGTACGGCGGGCAGGCATGGCGCACAACACATTCTGGACTCCTTCAGAAAACCCTGAGCCAGACCTTAAAAAACTACTTGACATTTAATAAATAAAATGACATGATGAAATCGTAGGTTGTAAGAAGTATCTGTTTGGATCATAAAAGGTCGTAAAAGTGCTTCTTAAGCTTTTACGGCCTTTTTTTTAAGGACCAAAGGCTATTACAACTTACTTAAGTTTAAAAGAAGAAAGGAGGTGAGTTGTAGTGGCCAAAGGTAAAGTGAAATGGTTTAATGAGAAGAAGGGCTATGGGTTTATTTCCAGAGATGATGGAAATGATGTCTTCGTTCACTTCTCCGCCATTAAGAGAGAGGGATTTAAATCCCTCTATGAAGGCGATGAGGTAGAGTTCGAGGTCTCAGAAGGTCCGAAGGGTCCACAGGCAACCAATGTTGTTGTGACGAGCTAACATAGAAACTCATTAACCTAAAAGAGAAAAAAGACTCCAGGTTTTTCTACTGGGGTCTTTTTTTTACTGCCCTCTCCATCAACCTGCGAAAGGCATTGCGGCCTACCACAAGGGCAAGGGCAGCGTCCGCTCGCTCCAAAATTACCACGCGGATATTCATTAAGTGAGGGATGTTGGCTCGTTATTAGATTAAACCTTTCTCGTTAAGCTAAAAGAAAAAAAGGCCCCATGTTTTTCTACCAGGGCCTTTTTTAATCCCGCCTGGCGAATTCACCTACCAAGTCTTCAGAATCAATTTGTGCAAAAATTGACGATTACCATTAGAAAGTGAGCATAACAAGCAGAACATTGCTCTTGGTATTTCGAGGAGATTTTATGTCGCCTATTATAAAAAAACGAGAGGATGACGCAAATGGATTATCTGCAAGTGTAGGAAATTAGCGGACTGGCTAAAGAGGAGAAAATTAAAATGTCGCCTTTTTACGTAGAAGACGGAAATAAGAGAGGGATCAAATTGACCTCAAGAATTTTTTAAAAAAATCCAACTGCCCGCTGGACTATCAAACCCCTCAAGTGCCACCGAATCCAACCGTGATATTCTCTCCGTCGACCATTACAGGAACTAATCTCTTTCCTGAAATTCTGACCATTTTTTCTAATCCTTC
>PEUO01000059.1:1742-6550 GCA_002780715.1 Deltaproteobacteria bacterium CG03_land_8_20_14_0_80_45_14 | reverse complement strand
CGCCGTGTTTGTTTCTTGGGTCGACTATGTTGGCTAGGCGGTAGATTATGGCTTTGAAGTTGTAGGTGTGGGCGTGGGCGGTGATGAGGGCTTCGCTGGCGAGTTTGGTGGCGCCGTATGTGGAGATTGGTTTTAAGGGTGCATAGTTTTCTGGGGTGGGGATTTTTGCGGGTTCGCTGTAGATTGTGCTGGTGGAGGTGAAGATTAATATGGGGATATATTGGATTCTTCTCAAGTGTTCTAGGGGTCTTATGTAACTCGTTAACCTTGTCGTTTTTCAGCCTTTTCAACGTGGTCTCAGTTACCGAACGTTCATCTCATGGCTTTCATTTTAGAACTCTGTATTTTCTTCTGTTCAACATTATTAGACATTTAGTTAGTTTTTCCTTTTCCAGATTCACTCTTTTAAGGAAGTTTTGGAGAATATGGTTTACTTCTTCAACGGTTGGTGGATCTATTCTTAATATGATTATGCCAACCTGACCTCTTTTGGAGAAGTAGTAAACGGAGCCGAAGCCTAGATCATGCGTTATAATAATTCTGTTTTCTCTTGCCGCCAAGTTTACAACGTCATCGTCATCACAGCCTTTAAGGCCAGCTTCAGCAGCACCTTTAATGTCGTAGCCAAGCTTTCTAAGCAGCTTTACCGTTTGAGGTGACACGTTTTCATCGGCGAGAAATCTCGGCGTCTAAGGCACCACGTACTCAAAGGCTTCTTCATTTTTCGCGATCTTTGCAGCATACTCGACAGCGGCTTTAATGTCTTCCTCTTTTAAAGTGGGATAAGCCTCAATTATTCTCTTAAAATCATAACCGGCAGATAAAAGTTCTAAAATCAGGTACACAGGGATCCTCGTCCCCCTAATCACAGGTTTTCCACCCAAAATCTTAGGATTCACTTCAATACGCTCAGTCAATTTCTAACACCCACATTTAAAATGCTGTGATTAACCTATTTATACTTATACGCTTGAACTCTCCAGGACAGCTTCCACGTATTTCATAAACATCGATTTCCAACATTTCTCTCACTCCCTCCTAGAGACGATCCATTTACGCGTAAGCTTCAAAATCGTCCGCAATTTGCCTCATCAAAAGTGATCCTAAGCCCCTATAAGGCAGAAAGTAAACCAGTTAATTGGAACAACTTCAAAATTATGATTTTGGTTTGGTTGTGGCTTTGATGTTGGTTTTTCAAGCGGGTTTTTCTAAAATTACCTTTAACTCTTTTGCTATGTCTTTTGATATTGGCAGTATGGCGTTTTGGGAGGCTTTCCAGATTTCTATGCCTACGAAGTTAGAAGTAGTTGACCCTAAGGGCTATAGAACAACAACTTCTCTCGAGTTAACTAAATAGTTGCCGAGTGTTGAAAAATGCCTTGAAGGTTTTGGCGGCTTTTGTTATTGCTTGTTTGCTGTTGTGTTTGGGTTTCCATTCGTGGGTTTTGAGTTTGGTTGTGTCTGCATAACAGTGGCGGATGTCGCCTTTTCGGTATTCGTTGGGTTTGCGCGATTGAAAGACTTGTCTTGTTTATGGTTTCCTCAACTTTCTTCGGACTTTTTCTGCTAGTTCCATAGCTTTTACGTAGTCTCTGTGCTTGAGTCTGAACTCGGTTTCAATCAGCATATTGTAATACCTCTTTAATTCTTCAAAGGTTATTATGCCTTGGTGCATAGCTTCGATGATGACGCCTAGTAGCCCAATGGTTTTTATTCCCCATACTCTCGCTGCTATTGTGCCGCTTCTTTCGTCTATGATGAGCAATCTGGCTTTTACTTGTTTAGCCAGTGCTATTGCTTCGGCTTCTCCGACACTGATATCTTGGGTTCTTGTTAAAACTTCGATTTCTGCTTTCGCCCTCTCGTTCAGTTCAACTATTTGAAGATGGCCTTTCGTTACCGCTTCTTCTATAACTAGGGCGTCTGCGGCTTTTTTCTTAGCGCCTTTTTCTGCAACTTCGTTGTAGACCGTTGGGGGTATAAGGATTTTTCCGTAGAGTTTCTCCATGGCATCGAGGAAACCGATTTTTGCTGCATAGATAAGTGGTGATGCGTTGCTGACAACTTTAGGTGTCAATGGTTTTCCTCTTAGCCAGCAACTCGGTTACATATTCTTCAAGAGCCTCGAGGTCGTATTGGTATGGGATGTCTCTAGCCTTAATTGCTTCCATCATTTCTCTAAGCGAAACACCTGCCAATTCGGCGGCTTTCCATAAGGTTACTTTTCCGTTTCGGTATAGGTTTAATGCTTTTTCCATTTTATATTCCTTTAAACCGATTTGGAGTAATCTCTGTATGGCGGATGACCTGTCAATGGATTCCTCCTCAGCGATTTCTTGTATTTCCCTTAGCAGTTCCGTTTTTAAGCGAGCTGTAACTGCAGTTGAACGCATTAAGTTCACCTGTACACAAAAATTAAATAACGTACACATATTTAAGGATGATGCTGGAACGCTCGATCCCCGAATAAGGTGTCAGTTCATAGGATAGAGGGATAGATTAACTCGTCAGGGTTAGACTTGAAGAGTTTCTGAAAAAGAATAGCGTAGGTTACTCGTTTGTTTCTAAAAATGATTAGTTGCGAGGTGTTTTTCTCTTAGTTCGTTTAGTGCTTTTTCGAAGAGGTCTGCTGCATCCCATCCGTGAGTTTTAGCCCAGCCGGCAAGTTCGGTTAATCCATCTTCGAAGCTAGTGGTTGGTTTGTTAGGTGTTTGACTGTTTTGGTTATGGCTTGTTGGCTGTTATACTTTGGTTTCCATTCGTGGGTTTTGAGTTTGCTAATGTCGAGAAGCATGTTTTTGACGTCGCCTTTCCAGCCTCTTCCACCGTCTACTCCTCCTGTGAATTTGAATTTGACGTTTTTTATGCCCATTTCTTGGGTGATTATCTTGGCTATTTCAGTGACTGTTGTTTGGTCTTCTGAGCCTATGTTGTAGATGTTTACTTGCTCCTTTGATTTTTGTAGTGTTAGGAGTATGGCGTTTATGCAGTCGGTTATGTAGAGGTAGGATTTGTTTTGGGTTCCGTCGCCTAGGATCTCGAGTTTGTTTGGGTTTTTGTTTAGTTTTTGGATGAAGTCGTGGACGACGCCGTGTTGGCTTCTTGGGCCGACTATGTTGGCTAGGCGGATGATTATGGCTTTGAAGTTGTAGGTGTGGGCGTAGGCTGAGATGAGGGCTTCGCAGGCGAGTTTGGATGCGCCGTATGTGGAGATGGGTTTTAAAGGTGCATAGTTTTCGGGTGTGGGGATTTTTGTGGGTTCGCCGTAGACGGTGGATGTGCTGGTGAAGACGAGGGTGGGTTTGTTTTTGGTTTTTCTGATGGTTTCGAGGAGGTTGTGGGTGGCTGTTATGTTTTGTTGGAAGTGGATTTTTGGGTTGGTGGCGCCTATTTTTACTTCTGGGTTTGCTGCTAGGTGGAAGATGGTGTCGTAGTGGTTGGGTTCTAGTTTTTTGAGGGCAACTGGGTTTAGGAGGTCTGCTTTTATGAAGGTGAGGTTGGGGTTGCCCAGCCATTGTTGTATGTTTTGTGGGGTTCCGGTGGTGAGGTTGTCGAGGACTGTGATGGTGTTTTCTTTTGTTAGGAGGGTGTCTATGAGGTGGCTGCCGATGAAGCCTGCTCCGCCTGTTATTAACGTTTTTTTCATGGGTTCTGTTTTCTCCGTTCGTTGATTGTTGTTTGATTTGGTTTTCGGGTGTGGATCGAAGTACAGGTAGGGGGTCCCCTACTTAGTAGGGGTGGATCTACCAATTAAAACTTGTAGAATTTTTACGTCAAAGGCGAACATAGTTTTTTTGGCGTAGATGTTGGTTCGGATGTGTGAGCAGTTTAGGTAGTGTGATTTTATCTGCTGTTAGATGTCTGTTGGCTTCTTTTGAGGGAGTTTTTTGGGTTTTGTCGCGGGATGAGGGGTGATTTTTGGAGGCTTTAGGCTTGGGCTTTAACTTTGCTTGTTACTTGTTCTATTCTCTTTAGGCTTTTGACTATGTTGTGGGCTTCTTTGATCACGGTCGCTTGGTCCTCTATGTTTAAGCCCTTGAGCATTCGGTCTACTTCTTTGTGTATATGTTTTGCTACATCTACGCTGCTCATGGTAGCCACTCTAAAATGATAGTTGGTGTGCCTACTTTTATAGTTTTAAGGTTTTCTCTTCTGTTGACTCTGTTTATGGATTTCTCGAAGTTGGGGTTAAAGTCGTCGGTGTCCCAGGAGGCGAGATAGTCTGCATTCAGCAAGGTTGCTCCAGCGTAATGTAACAAGTCGCCCATGTTTAACCTGGTTTCTTTCAGATATTTCTTGACGAGTACGAGCAGGGTTCTTGATTGGGTATTTAGGAGTTTGATTCCACAGGTGTCAATTGTCTCCATCATTCTGAGTGCGTCAGTTACTCTTAACGGTCTCTTGGCTACGCCTATGGCTAGGTCCATTTCTACAGCCTGTTTGCATGATGTGGGTTCAAAGCTGAGACGTTTAATCGCGTCTAGAAACTCCTTTGTTTCTTTATGGAATAGGTCAGATGAGTTCGCTAAGGCTATTAACGTGGAGAGCTCTAGATAGACTCGGACCATGAGTTATGCGCATCCATGATGGGGTATGTGGGGGTGTTCTTCCACCCTTCTCCGTTAGTTGCTTTTTATGCTTTAATAAATTTTCATCGCAACGAGGCAAGACTAGTTTTTGTTAGGTGTTTGGCTGTTTGGGCGATGGTTTTGACGTTTATTTGGTCTTGGAAGCCTATGTTGTAGATTTCGACTTGGTTTGTTGTTTTTTGGTGGGTGAGGAGGATAGTTTGGATGCGTCGTATGTGG
>PEUO01000059.1:162-1721 GCA_002780715.1 Deltaproteobacteria bacterium CG03_land_8_20_14_0_80_45_14 | reverse complement strand
AGTTTTTTTGGGGGGGTGTGGGGATGACTTGTGGGTTCGCCGTAGGTCGTGCTTGTGGATGTGCTGGTGAAGATGAGTGTGGGTTTGTTGTTGGTTTTTCTTATGTGTTGGAGGGGGGTTGTGGGTGGCTGCTGTTTTTTGTTGGTGGTGGCGGTGGTGAAGGTGTTTTTGTCCTTGTTTGTTTGCTTTGTTTTGGGTTTGCGGTTTTGGGTTTTTGTTTGGATATTCTTTAGACGTTGATTAGTTGGCGGTCTATTTGGTCTTCCTATTTCTTCTTCCTTTCATTTCTTGTGGTTTAGGAATTTATATAGACCACAGAAAGGGACACTGGAAAGGCTGTGATTTCGTGGTTTATGAGCAGATAGGCTGCTTGGGTTGTTTGGGCTATGAAATTGGTGGTTGCGAAGCTTAGTGTTCCCCTGATTGGTTGTAGGGTTACTGTTTCTGTGTTGAGGGGTGTGATGTAGATTAGTCCGGCTGTGAGGACTGTTTTGCTTTTTTCTTGTCCTAGCTAGTTTGTTGGCTGTGAGTATGCTACGATTGTCTGGGGGATGACTGCTAAGCTCTTAATTTTGGCTAAGGGAGTAGGGTTGATAAATGTAGGGAACTGTGTGTGGGTGCGGCGTGTTTGGAAGCGTTGCTGTAGCGAAGGATGATGACATGAACTTGTGGTTTATGTGGGGGTTGTGCCGTTGAAGTTAAAAAGGGTTGATGATGCATATTCTATTGTGGATAGAGATGAAGAGTGTTGAGTATCTTAAAAGGCGGTTGGAGGAGCTTAAGCCTGTTCTTGAAGAGAAGTTTCAGGTGGAGGCTGTTGGGGTTTTTGGTTCTTATGTTCGTGGAGAGCAGAGGCGGAGGAGTGATGTTGATGTTCTGGTTGAATTCGGGGAGGATGCTCGTGTAGGGTTGCTTAAGTTTGTGGAGTTGGAGATTTTTTTGAGTGAGCAGTTAGGCGTGAAGGTGGATTTGGTTGCTAGAGGCGGTTTGAAGCCTTCTCTTAAAGAGCATATATTAAGTGAAGTTGTGTATGTATGAAAAAAAGGGTTAGGGTCTATTTTCTAGATATTCTTGGGGCTATTGAAGAGATAGAGGAATTTACTAGGAGCCTTACTTTTGATGAATTTGCGAAGAACAAGATGGTTATTCGGGCTGTGACAATGGATTTTGCGGTTATCGGCGAGGCTGCTAAACGTGTTCCTTCAGGAATTAAAAGAAAGTATCCTAAAGTTCCTTGGAGGCAGATGGCGGGGATACGAGATAAAATAATTCACGGGTATGCGTATATAAAGCTGGGTGTTCTGTGGGATGCGGTACGTTTGGATTTACCAGTTTTGAAGCCACTGATTAAGGAAATACTGGAAAAAGACTTTAAAGAGGAATAATTCGCCGATACAGTGGTAACTACACCTTCAGGTTTCGGGTTTGTTGTTTTTTGGTGGGTGAGGAGGATAGTTTGATTGCGCCGTATGTGGAAGTAGGCTTTGAAGGCGCGTAGTTTTTTTGGGGGGGTGTGGGGATGACTTGGGGGTTCGCCGTAGGTCGTGCTTGTGGATGTG
>PEUO01000059.1:0-147 GCA_002780715.1 Deltaproteobacteria bacterium CG03_land_8_20_14_0_80_45_14 | reverse complement strand
GTGGGGGTGGTTCTGGTTTTTCTGAGGTGTTCTAGGAGGTTGTGGGTGGCAACTAGGTTTTGTTGGAAGTGGATGTTTGGGTTCGTGGAACCGACTCTGACTTCTGGGTTTGCTGCTAGATGGAAGACGAGTTCGTAGTGGTTGTGT
>PEUO01000136.1:1137-7021 GCA_002780715.1 Deltaproteobacteria bacterium CG03_land_8_20_14_0_80_45_14 | reverse complement strand
CCTGTTTTCACAGGAAACCCTGGATTCCTGGTCAAGCCAGGAATGACAAAGCAAGGCGAGTGTCTATACAATTATGGGTAACCCATCAGTTACGGGTAAAAAATCCTTAAAAGGAGTGTAACTTAGGGCTTTAGCCCTGATTCTTCCCTCCGGGCCAGAGGCCCTCATAGACCGGCGGCAGCCCTAAAGGGCTGAGTTACAGGTTAAGTTAAACTTCAGCCGACCATAACTGAGGCCTTACAATTATGGACTGATTAGTAAAGCGCCGATTAATTTTTGAATGCGGTTTGTTTTATTTTGGGCAAGGTATTTCTTTATCCCATGAATGACTTCTATCCCTGTTCTTGGATTAATCAAATTGGCCGTCCCAATTTGAATCGCTGAAGCCCCCACCAGAATAAATTCAATCGCATCCTCGGCATTCATAATGCCTCCCATCCCAATAATAGGGATGTGAACAACCTGATTTACCTCCCAAACCATTCTTAATGCAATCGGTTTAATGGCTGGGCCTGAGAGGCCTCCAATCATATTTCCCAATTCTGGTTTTTTGGTATGGATATTAACGGCCATAGCCCTGAAGGTATTTACAAGAGAGACTGCATCTGCTCCCCCTTCCTCGACACTCTTAGCCATTAAGGCAATATCCGTAACATTGGGGGATAATTTTACAATCAAAGTTAATTTTGTCGATTTTCTTACGGCCTGGACAAGGCGGTAGGCCATTTGAGGATCCGTGCCGAAAACAATTCCACCCCTTTTGATATTGGGGCAGGAGATATTTATCTCAAGGCCTGAGATGCCAGGAACGCTGTCAAAACGCCTTGCCAATTCAATATATTCCTTTTGGGACTTCCCAAAGAAGTTGATGATAAGATGGGTTTTTAAATTTCTATAATAGGGTAATTTATTTTTGATAAACTCTTGAAAACCAGGGTTCTGAAGTCCAATGGAATTGATGATTCCCCCTTCTGTTTCAAAAATTCGAGGTGGCGGATTCCCCATCATGGGTCTTAATGAAATTCCTTTTGGGATGATAGCGCCCAGATCATTTAGGTTGAAGAAATCCTCAAATTCCTCACCAAAACCAAATGTCCCAGAGGAAACGATCACGGGGTTTTTAAGTATCATATTCCCAATTTTTACAGTGAGATCGTAATCTTGCATCGAACCGGTCTTTACCCCGTTAGAAATAATGCCCCGCTGCTCCCTCAGGGCCAGAGGCCCTCTGGGCCGGCGGCTGCACCGGATTTAGAATTTAGAATAATTCCGGTCGGGTTTAAGGCCCCGCCCGTCGAGAGCCTCTGGGTCGAACGACTGAAATCTCTAACGGGGTTCATTCCCAGACAATATCCTCTAAACGAAAAACAGGGCCGTCTTTACAGACTCGTTGATAGGGTGTCTTCGGATGGTTCGTTTTGACGACGCATCCCCAACAAGCTCCAAAGCCGCATCCCATTCTTGTCTCCAAAGAAGCCTGGCACATAAAATTTTGGAATTTTACGGTCCCCGCCAACGCCTTTAACATTGCCGAGGGACCACAAGCGTAGATATAGTATTTTTCATTTTTTTTAAATTTTTTTCTTTGGGATAAAAAAAGATTAACAACTGTTCCTTTAACACCCAGGCTTCCATCTTCTGTAGCGATAAAAATATTTGAATTGAATTTTTTAAAATCCTCCACGCATAAAATATCGTCTTGCGTCTTTCCACCGATGAAAACAAATAATTTTCTGCTCTCCAATGCTTTTCCTAAGGAACAAAGTGAAACGATACCCACTCCCCCTCCTATTAAAATACTATTGTCGGAAGAGGGGAGGGGAGGAAGGGTGAAACCATTCCCTAAGGGGCCGATGAGATTTACTTTTTGCCCTTTTTTCAAGGTTGTCATCTTTCGGGTCCCTTTTCCCACCTTCTTATACAGGATGAATAAATAACCTTTTTTCCTCTTTTCTGGATGGCTGACCGGGTAGCTTTTATAAACACTGAAGGGGCGTCTCAAAAGGGGGGAACGATCGTCAGAAACCTTGAGCATAACAAATTGGCCAGGTTTGATTTGATTGGCAATCGGGGGGCAGTAAATCCCTAAGATGAAGTAGAGGGATTTTATTCTCCCATTTGATACAACAATTCCGTCAGTCTGAAGGGGCATAAATTTTTTGAATTCTCACACTAACATTTGCCAAATCCCCAAAAAATCTCCCCTCCCTTAGTGGGAGGGGATTGAGGGGAGGGGGAATTAAATTCTTATTGTCCACCCCCACCCTATCCCTCCCCCATCGAAGGGGGAGGGAATTTGGGGTTAGGGAAATTTCAAATATGTTTTACTAAGACTTTTTCATCATGAGGAGAGCGTCAAACTTTCCTTGGTAGAATTTTTTCCTCACCCCTGAGGATTGGTAAGAAAACAATCGATAGAGATGGATCGCTGACTGATTTGAAGCATTGACTTCGAGGTAAAAGGTTCTGATTCCCCTACGATTGCTAAAATCAATATAAAATTGCATTAGTTTTTTGCCGATTCCCAATTGTCGATAATTAGGGCGCACACTAATATTGAGAAGCTCAGACTCTTCTTTAATATTCCGAAAACATATAAAACCGATCACGGGCTGTTTGGATCCGTCCTCTATCTTCAACACAAAACAATAGGCAAAACGATTTCGCATCTCCTCGACGAACATATTTTTCGACCAGGGGGTAAGGGAGGCGGAAGTCTCAATGGAGACAACCTCATCCAGGTCTTTAATATCCATTTTATAAATGATAGAATGTCTTTTTTCCATTTAAAATTCTACGAGGTTACAGGTAAAGGTTACGGCTACGAGGCCCGTTTGGTTTAGAGTCGGACGGTTACGTCAAGTTCTTAAAACGAATAACCTGACCGAATGACGATACGGGCATCGTTGCCCTTACCGTTGGACGAAAGCTATTTTTACATAATCTCATCGGGATTCCATCCGGTTTAATAATTCCCTCGCGGCTTTCTTAATCTCCTCGTCTTTTGATTGATCGAGGATGATCAGGTAGGATTTTTTGGCCTCCTCATATTTCCCCCCTTTCCTTTTTAGATTCCCAATCTCTAAATGAGTGAGGAAGAACCATGAGGAGGTCTCTTTTAAATATCGCATCGCTGTTTCAAAACTGTGAAGGGCTTTTTCATATTTCCCCTGCTGATAAAATATTTCCCCTAAGCCGAAGTAGGCTTCACCGAATAATTCGATAATATTCCCTTTTAGAACAATCGAATAATAATGGATAGCTTCCATAATATTATTTTTGTTAAAATCTATGTTTCCCAATTGTAATGCGGCATTGTAGAACAAAGGATGATTGGGAAAATCCTCCATCACTTTCTTAAAGGCATTTTCGGCTTTATCATATCCATCTCGAAATGAATAGAGACTGCCTATCTGAGTGAGAGCGAAAAGCCGCCATATATTATTCTTATTCTGACGAACGATGAGGCTGTATGTATCCAAGGCTTGATCCATATTCCCTAATTTGGCGAGGCATTCCCCCTTAATGAATAAACCCTCCTCGAGATATTTGGAATTTGGAAATTCAAGGAGCAAAATATCTAAATCAGTAATGGATTCTCTAAATTTATTTTCAAAAAAATATCCTTTTCCTATTTTGGAAAGGGCTTTTTCTCTAAATTGTGTATTGAGGATGTTAAAATAATAGGGGAGGGATTCCGATATTTCCCCTCCGGCATAGAACATTTCAGCGTTTAACCATTGAATAAAGTTTTTCTCGTCTTCGAAATGGTTTAATTTTTGCAATCGCTGGAAAATTCGATTTGCCCCCTCCTGTTCGCCCAGATGGATGTAATTCCAATAAAGCGTAAGGAGGGAAGCCCCTCCCCAAATATTTCCTTGTGAAGGAATAAGAATTAAATTTAATTCTTTTATCGAAGAGAGGTAATCACCGTTCAGGAGGAAAATGTTCCCCAACAAATAGTGGGTATATGGAAGAAGGGGTGAATCCTTAAATTGATTTTTAAAGTGTTGGAAAGTTTCTATGGAATTCTTGAACTTCCCCAACTGGTATTCGCAAAAACCTACCCTCCAGAACGCCTCTGGAGAGAGGGGATCATTTTTAAATCGCTCATAAAATGTCTGGTAATGGCGTTTGGCTTCATTCATTCTGCCTAACTTTAATTGTGACTCGCCGAGCCAGAATAAAGCATATTTTAAATACTCTGGAGCAATCGATTTAGGGCTTTCCCATAAGGTCTGAAAATAATTAGCTGCCGTTTCATATTGTTTCTGACTGAAGGATAAGAAGCCTAACCAAAAAAAGGAGGAGCGGATTAACTCATCATTTTTCGAGTTTTGAGAAACTTTTTTAAAAGTGGACTCTGCGGCAGTCAATTGATTCGATCCGAGTTCAAGAAGTCCTAAAAGATAATAGGAATAATCAATCTGGTCATATTTTGGAAACCTCTTAATGATCGAGAGGAGGCGTTTGGCAGCCTCTTCTCGATTGCCCAACCTCATCTCCAACTCTGCCATTCTCATAAGGGCATCATCCATGTTTTCAAAACTTTTACCTTCATTGATAATTTTTGAAAACACTGTTTTGGCTTCTTTAAATTTCCCCCTCATCCATAACGTCCTTCCCAAAAGATAATAAATTTCAAAAACCTTGTCATGCTTTGGATAAATATTTATAAAATTCGAAAATTGTTTTTCTGCAATATCATAAAACCCATCCTTAAAAGCTCCGGCGCCAACCCGGATCAATTGGTCATCTTCACGAAAATTTTTAGAATAGCTTTCTTGAATAAAAAAGAAGGCCCAGATTGAACATGCTAAAATTAGACAAAAAGCTATTTTCTTTTTCATTTTAGATGGTTTTTTTAACTCTTTTAACCGAAAGCAATTCTTCAGGAGTATTCACATTAATAAACGACTCCCTGAGTGGATCTAAAGAAAAAAAATCATTTTCTTCAACGATCTTGATTTTCACCAAATGATAAAAATCAATAATCTTATATTTCCCTTGTTCAATAATATTTTTTATTGGATCTAAACAATTTTTGGAATAGATTGCATGCAAGGGCTGTAAACCATCTTTTGTACGAGGGACAATGACATCGTCATCTCGTATATTTTTAATCAAATATTGAACCAAAGATTTTTTTATAAAAGGCATATCGCAGGCGACACAAAAAGAATAATGAAAAGTGGAGAAGAATATTCCTGTATATAAACCTCCTAATGCGCCTTTATTAGGAATGAGATCAGCATAAATTCTTGAGTCGAAATGGGTAAATAATTCCTTTTGATTAGTAACGATAATGACTTCTTGAAACAATTCTTTAAATAAGGAGTAAATGGCGCTGATAATAGGGACCCCCTCCATTTCGATAAAAGCTTTGTTTTCTCCCATCCGAATGCTTTTACCACCGGAAAGAATAATCCCTGTAATTTTATTTTCAGGTTCCAATATAACGTCTGATAAGATATATTATGTTAACTTTTAATTTTCTCCCTTGAAGATCTTTTTCCAGCTCGGTTGCGAGTCGTTCCGACCTTCTCCTCCCCTATCTTTTTTCTTACTTGTTTCCTCAAATTCTTTTAATAATTCTTCCTGTCTTTTTGTCAAATTCTTAGGTGTTTTAACAATAACTTGAATAATTTGATCCCCTCGCCCATAACCTCTAATTTTCGGAAAACCTTCGCCCTTTATTCTTAAAATTTCCCCACTTTCTGTTCCCTTAGGTATATTTAAATATTTCTTTCCATTTAAAGTGGGCACTTCTATTTCTGTCCCCAGAGAAGCTTGAGGAAAGCTTATAGGTATTTGACAAATAATATCATCGCCTTCTCTTGAAAAAAAATCGTGGGGCTCCACATAAAGGAAAACAAAAAGATCA
>PEUO01000136.1:556-1086 GCA_002780715.1 Deltaproteobacteria bacterium CG03_land_8_20_14_0_80_45_14 | reverse complement strand
TTAGATCCAGTATCAACACCAGGGGGGATTTTGGCTTGGATTTTCTTTGTCTTCCTTACCCTCCCATGTCCACGGCACTCTTTACAGGGATGTGGAATGATATTTCCTTCTCCATGGCAATGGCCACAGGTCGTACTGATTGTAAAAAATCCTTGTGAGCGCGTAACCTGTCCCGTCCCTTTGCAACTCGGGCAATGGGTGGGATAAGTGCCGGGTTTAGCGCCAGTTCCATTACAGACCTCACACAAAACATTTTTGGGTATTTCAATCTCTATTTCTTTGCCAAAGGCAGCCTCATGGAATGAGATCTTCAGGTCATATCTCAAATCTGCGCCTGGACGCGCCCTGGTCCTGCGTCTTTGTGTTGTCCCAAACCCGAAAAAGTCCTCAAAGATGTCTCCAAAGGTAGAGAAGATATCCTCAAATCCCCTAAAACCTGTAAACCCAGTTCCTTTCAAACCTTCTATCCCATAACGATCATAAATATCTCTTTTCTCCGGATCTCTAAGAACTTCATAGGCTTCTGAAGC
>PEUO01000136.1:0-525 GCA_002780715.1 Deltaproteobacteria bacterium CG03_land_8_20_14_0_80_45_14 | reverse complement strand
ATTCGTCAAGAATCTTTCCCGTCCTGCCTTTTTCAACAATTTCATCCATTTTAGATCCTAAATCTACACCCATTTCTTTCATTCGTTTTTTGGCCCACAGTCCGACATTTCTTGAATCTTTATAGAAATTACCCCCTTTGGGTTTTGAGGTGTCAAAGTTTGCCAACCGAGATTCTTCTGTTTGGTGGACACAAAACGAAGAGACTAATTTGGTCAGGTTTCGGCTATGGCAGTATTTACATGTGACATTATGGACCCCTTTTGGGTTGAGAAATAATTCGCTGAATTCCCTATTGCATCGATTACATCGATACTCATAAATTGGCATTATTACTTCCCTTTCCCTTTTGCCTTCTTTTTTATCCCTTTCTTTTTGGATGGAGTTTCAATCTCTTTTTTTGAATCCATTTCATCTAAATCAGTCGAAGTTTCTTCAGAATTAAATAATTTTTCACTTGCATCCGGCAATTTTGATAAGTAGATTTCGTAATCTTTTTGACTAATTATCCCATTCTTGATATTCCT
>PEUO01000108.1:530-7341 GCA_002780715.1 Deltaproteobacteria bacterium CG03_land_8_20_14_0_80_45_14 | reverse complement strand
CCCCCATCGACGAGGTGATAGAGGTTTTGGGTAAAACAGAGGTGATCAAAAGACTCGAAAGGGCGATGGAATATATCAGAAAATCCGAAATTCGAATATCGAAATCTTTACCCTGTTAAGTAATTTGGCCAGGAATTGACAAGTTCACTTTTCCGGACGTATCATGATCCACCAAACCAGAAGTGATTCAAGACAACTTAACAGGGCAGGCAAATCCAAAATTCAAATGACCAAATTTTCAAAACATTCTTATTCCTAAAGAAGTTTTGAATTTCGGTCATTTGAAATTGTTTCGAATTTCGGATTTCGTGCTTCGAATTTAGATTTAACAAGAGGGATTTCATGAAACTCAAATCGCTTGAAGCGATCGGATTTAAATCCTTTGTGGATCGTCTCCACCTCAGTTTTCCGGGGGGGATCACGACGATTGTGGGTCCCAACGGTTGCGGGAAGTCGAATGTCGTCGATGCAGTGCTCTGGGCCATTGGCGAACGGAGCGCTAAACACTTACGTGGAAGGTTGATGGAAGACGTCATCTTCAACGGGACAGACGGCAGAAAGCCTTTAGGAATGGCGGAGGTGAGCTTGACTTTCTCCAATGAAGATGGGTCAGCTTCCGAAGCCTATGAGTCCTATAGTGAAATTACAGTCACCCGAAGGCTTTATCGATCCGGAGAAAGTGAATACCTGATTAATAAAGCGCCTTGCCGACTGCGGGAAATCACGGATCTCTTCTTGGATACCGGGATCGGAGTGAATGGGTACTCGATTGTCGAACAAGGACGGGTGGAGCATCTTATCAACGCCAATCCACAGGATCGACGTTTTTTGATCGAAGAGGCGGCAGGTATCGCCAAATACAAGGAAAGGAAACGACTCGCCCTGATGAAGATGGAGGCCACGCAACAAAACCTTGTTCGAATTCAGGACATCATCGCTGAGGTGAAGCGACAAATCGTCTCTCTGGAAAGGCAGGTGAAACGGGCAGAGGAATATAAAACCATACGGAAAGAGGTCAAGGAGATAGAAATCCGTTTTGCCCTTCAGGAATACGAAGAACTTTCAGAGAAGGGGGAGACGGCAAGGGGGTATCTCAAGGCGCTTCGAGACCGAGAGCTGGAGGTCTCTGCCCAAGATGCACAGAAGGAAGCCTTGATCGAAAGCAGGAGGCTGAGGGGAATGGAAGAAGACGAGAAACTCCGCAGCTTCCAACAGGAAGTTTTCGAACTGGGCCGAAAAATTCAAAAAATGGAAAACGAAATTGAATTTTTCCGAAGAGAAGAGGGAGGCCTTCAAAAACAGGAGAATCAATCCATCGAAGAGATCCGGGAATCTCTCCGTGCCTGGAGGGGGACCCGAAGAGAACAGAGGAGAACGGAGCAGTCTCGGAGGGAATTGGAGGAGGACTGCCGAGAGAACGGAGAGATACTGAAAGAATGGGAGATTCTTTTTAACGATTTTAGGACAACCGACCAAGAGCTTTCAGAAGAATTGGAAAATGAGAAGGCGAGATTGATTGATATACTGACCCAACTGACCTCTCTTAAAAATCGTCAGTCCCACCTTGAGGAGAGGAAAGAAGATCTTCAGAAGCGGCTACGCTCCAATGGAGAAGAGTTTGAAGAAGTGAGCCTGAAACTCAAACAATTGGAAGAGGCCTTGGTCGAAAAGATGAAAGAGAGGGAACTCAGCCTCTCCATCCAGGCGATCTATCAGGAAGAAAAGATTAGGTGGGAAGGAGAGATGGAGGGGTTAAAAGAAATCTTTCGCCAGAGACAAACAGAGCGATCAGCTTTGGAAGAGATCTTGAGGCAAGATCGCTCTCGCTACCTCTCACTCAAAGAGCTTCAAGAGAATTATGAGGGATATGAAAAAGGCGTGAGGTCTATTCTCCTGCGGAAAAAGGAGGAACAGGAGACGTGGAAGGGGATTTTAGGGGCCGTGGCGGATATCTTGGAACCGGACCCGAAGTATGAGATTCCTCTTGAAGCCGTTTTGGGACAGCGATTACAATATTTGATTGTGGAGGGAGAGAGGGAAGGTATGGAGGCCATGACCTTTCTTAAAAGAGAGTCGCTCGGCAGAGGGAGTTTCATTCCTAAAGGGATTCAAGAGATCAGCGCTGGAAATCGAATCTCTCATGAGGAAGGAAAACCCATTCCTCTTTCTCATTTCGTGAAGGTGAGAGAGGGTTTTGCAACCATTGCAGAATTCCTGATCGGGGATGTCGGGGTAGTCGAAAGCTGGGGAGAGGCGCTCCAACAGATGAAGAATGACAGAGAGTTTGGAACCCTCGTCACCCTGGAAGGGGATGTCCTTGAGCGCTCTGGAGTGATGTCCGGAGGAAGCCGAGATCAAGGGCTTGGTCTTTTAGAAAGACGAAGGGAGATCAGAGAGTTAGAACAGAGAGTCAAAGAAACAGAGGAAGAATGCCGAAAAGCCTATGATCAAGAAGATCGCCTCCAGAAGGAGATCGGCGAGAAGGAAATCCAGTTGGAGGGGAGAAGGAAGGAGATTCAGGAAAAGGAGATTGAACTTCTCCATCAAGCAAGAGATTTAGAAGGACTGAAAAAGGAGATCTCACAATTCCAACAGAGGATGGAAATCCTCCAATTTGAAAGACAAGAACTTAAGGCGGAGGAGCAGGATATCGAAGAGGAAATGAAAACGGCCTTGACTCAAATGGAGAAAGAAGAAGCTGTCAAGCAGGAGAAGGAGGAAGAACTTCAATCATTGAAGAAGAAAGGTGGGGAAGTTAGAGAAGGGGGAGAAGAACTGGGAGGAAAGATCACAGAAAAGAAAGTTTATCTGGCCTCTCTTGAGGAGAAACAGAAAGGGCAGGAAGGTCAGATCCAAAATCTCTCAGAAAACCAGAGGACTTTAAAGGAACAGATCTTTAAAAGAGTGAAGGGGATCAGGGAATACCGGGAAGAAGCCACCTCCCTTCATGAGAAAATACAACAATGGGAAAGGGAGTTAGAAGACGGCCTTAAACAACATCGTCTTAAAGAAGAAGGTCTCTCCGCTCAAAAAGAGAAGGTGGAGTCTCTTTTTAATGAATGGAAAGAAATAGAGGCTTCCTCCAAATACCTGCGTCGGGAGTTGGAGGACGTGAGGCAGAAGATCCATGAGGAAGAAATTCTGGCCTCAGAGGTTCAATTGAAACTCTCCCATCTTCAGGAGTCGATGAAAGAACGATATGGAGCCACGCTTTCCACCTCCATCGGAACCTCTCCTGCAGAATTCCCAAAGGAGGAGATGTCAGAACGGTTGGCAGAGTTAAAAGGGGCCCTGGAGGGATTTGGAGAAGTCAACCTGATGGCCATTGAGGAATATCAAGAGTTGAAACAGCGCCACGACTTCCTGTCAGAACAACAGGCCGATCTTCATCAGGCTCTCGATTCCTTAAAGAAGGCGATTCTCCGGATCAATCGAACAACGACGAAACGATTTTTGGAGACCTTCCATCTAGTCAATGAAAAATTTAAAGAGGTATTTATGAGGCTCTTTAAGGGTGGGCAGGCAAGCCTGATCCTCCTGGATGAACAAGACCCTGCCACCACAGGAATTGACATCGTTGCCCAACCTCCTGGAAAGAAGCTCCAGAATATTGACCTCCTCTCTGGAGGGGAGAAGGCTTTGGTGGCCACGGCCCTCCTCTTTGGACTCTTTATGATCAAACCCACCCCTTTCTGTTTGCTTGATGAGGTGGATGCGCCCCTGGATGACGCAAACATCAATCGATTTATCGAATTGGTGAAGGATTTTTCAAAAACTTCCCAATTCATCCTCATCACTCACAACAAGAGCACCATGGAAGCGGCCCAGACGCTTTATGGGATTACCATGGAAACCCCCGGGGCCTCAAAAGTTGTCTCAGTCCGACTAAATTAAGAGCCCTGCCGTTAGTAGTCAAGAAAATCTTAGAAAAAATTTCCAAGCGCTACTTCTTATTTCCTATCATTGTTATTAAAACGTTTTTTACCAATAACATCACTTTCAACCGACCAACGACAATCTGTATCAGAATATTTAATATCACGGGGATGAAAAAACCTTCGGTTAACTTGTTTTGACATCTCAAAGGTTAATTGGTAAATTGGAATTAATGAATCAATTAATGGAGGCTTTCCATTGAGGCTTGGCACGAAACTAACTTTTTATCTCTCTTTGATCATTATTATTGTCCTTTCAGGGTATGGTTATTTCCAAATCATCACTCGCCGGGATATCCTGATCAGAAAGATGAAGGTGGAGGTGAGAAGCATTTGTCGAACTCTTAAGGTTCCCCTTGAGAAGATATCCCTGCCGAGAGAGATGGAATATGTTCAGGAGTTGATCGATACGGTCGAGGAATATGAAAAGACATTGGGTGTCATTGTCTACCACCAAGGAAAGAATCTCACCTTCCGTTCACGTTCTTTAGGAGAGGGAATTGAACCCTATTTAGTGTTGATCAAGAAATCCATCAAAGAGGATCTTCCACAAGAGGAATTCAGGGTATATAAAAAAGACCCTGTGTTTGCATATGTCTTCCCTCTCAAAGATAGAAATGGGAAGAATATTGGCGGAGTCGCTATCCTCCAGTATACCTCTTTCATGGAAAAGGATGTGAGCGGGGCAGAATGGGGCATTTTCATCACCATTCTTGTCCTTATTGGCGGGACCGTGGCATTCGTTCTTTTTGGCACCAGGAAATGGATTTCCCAGCCCATTTCCCAACTGGTGGGCGGAATTAAGAATTTGGCGAAGGGGAATCTCAATGCCCAAATCGATTTAAAAAGAAGAGATGAACTCTCCGAACTCGCACAGGCATTTAATCAAATGGCTGTTGAATTGAAAGAGGCCCAGGACCGGATTATTAAGGAGGCTGAGACGAAATTGGAATTAGAAAGAAATCTCCGGCAGTCTGAAAAATTGGCAACTATTGGCCAATTAGCATCAGGACTGGCTCACGAGATTGGCACTCCTTTAAATATCATCAGTGGAAGGGTGGAGTTGACCAAAAGAAGGCCTGAGGATAAAGAAGGGGCCCAGAAAAATTTGGATATTATCGCCGAGCAAACCGAAAGAATCACAAAAATCATTCGACAGCTCCTTGGGTTTGTTAGAAAAAAGAAACCTGAGCAGAAAATTTTGAAAATCAACACCCTTTTAGAGACGACACTTGACTTTCTCGACCACCAGATTCAAAAACAGGAATTGAATGTAGTTAGAGAAATAAGTGATGATCTCCCTCCGGTGATGGGAGATCCAGACCAACTTCAGCAAGTCTTTTTAAACATTATCCTCAATGCGATTCAGTCTATGCCGGGAGGGGGAACCCTTCGTCTTTCAACTTCATCAAAATGGATTTCCAAAGAGGGCCTTGAGGATGGACAGCATCGGTATGTGGAGGTAAAGGTGCAGGATACAGGAATGGGGATGGGGGGAGAATTGATGGACAACATTTTTAACCCATTCTTTACCACAAAGGAAAGAGACAAAGGGACGGGCCTGGGTCTGACCGTGAGCCAGGGGATCGTTCAAGACCATGAAGGATGGATTGAGGTAGAAAGTGAAATAGGGAAAGGTTCCTTGTTTAAGATTTATCTTCCCACATTCCCACCGGAGGTAAAGAATGGCGGATAGAGGTCATAAAATTCTGGTCGTGGACGATGATCTGGAGATGTGCGGATTGCTTTCTGATGTTCTAAAAGGGGAGGGATTCTCCGTCAATACCCTAAACGATAGTTTAGAAGCCTCCAGATTGCTCAAGAAAGAGGATTTCGATGTGATCATTACCGATTTAAAAATGAAGGGGTTGAAGGGTCTTGATCTCCTTGAAGAGACTAACAAGGTGGCACCACTGACGCCGGTGATCATCATCACTGCCTTTGGGACGATTGAATCGGCCATCAAGGCAATGAAGATGGGCGCTTATGACTATATCACCAAACCCTTCCAAATGGATGAACTTGTACTGACCGTTAAAAAGGCCCTCGAAAATCGCTTTCTGAAGAAAGAGGTTGTTAGGTTAAAAAAGGAGGTGGAGGCCCGGTATCATTTTCATCAACTTATTGGAAAAAGCTCTTCCATGCAAAAGATTTATGACCTGATCGAAAGGATTAGTGATACTTCCAGCAATGTCTTGATTACGGGTGAAAGTGGGACGGGTAAGGAATTGGTGGCTAAGGCTATTCATTATAATGGAATTAGGAAGGAGGGGCCCTGCATTGCGGTCAATTGTGCGGCGATCCCGGAAACGCTTCTTGAAAGTGAGTTATTCGGTTATAAGAAAGGCGCCTTTACCGATGCCAAGTCAGATAAAAAGGGTCTGATTTTCGAAGCCAATGAAGGGACCCTCTTTCTGGACGAAATCACAGAGATGTCCTTTACCCTCCAGGCGAAGCTATTGAGGGTGATTGAAGAGAAAGAAGTCCGGCCCCTGGGAGACACAAAATCCTACCCCATTGATGTGGGGATCATCTCTACTTCGAATCGTGATATAAAGTCCCTGATCCAGCAGGGGCAATTTCGCGAAGACCTTTATTATCGGTTAAAGGTGATTGATATCGAATTGCCCCCCCTTCGTGACAGAAGGGAGGATATCCCACTCCTGGCTCAACATTTCATCAGAAAATTTAATGGAGAGATGAAGAAGAATATTTCGAGCATTTCAGAGAGCGCCTTAAAAATTTTATTAAATTATTCATGGCCTGGAAATGTCAGAGAGCTGGAAAATGTGATTCAGAGAGCGATCACTTTAACACGGCATGAAACAATACTCCTCGAGGATTTGCCCATAACCATGATTGAAGAGAAAGATGAG
>PEUO01000108.1:0-272 GCA_002780715.1 Deltaproteobacteria bacterium CG03_land_8_20_14_0_80_45_14 | reverse complement strand
GTAATTTCTTATTTGTTGTTGTCCTTTAGTAAAATGTTATCAAGATATTCCTATCATCATACGTCGTAACTTCTATCAGCGAGTACCATTGAGGAAACAGCATTCAACATGGCAATCCCTATTTCCATCACACCTTTTCCCAGCTTGCAAATATTATTATTATCTATGACCAACTCTTCCCCTATTTTCTCCCTACCCACTCCAAGTTTTGAGCAATATTCCTCATTAATTATTCCTCCATTATGAACAATGAGGTTTCTCTTCGCAGATAA
>PEUO01000098.1 GCA_002780715.1 Deltaproteobacteria bacterium CG03_land_8_20_14_0_80_45_14 | reverse complement strand
TGGAAAGTCGAAGACTTTCTAACGGGGTTTACTCCTGTTTTTGCCATCTCACGAATCTCAGGGTGGGCAGCCCATGTCATCGAAGAGAAATTTGCTGAAGCCCAACCCAAACCCGAACTCTATCGGCCGGATGCGGATTATGTAGGGGCTTATTGTGGTACCCAGGCATGTCCATATATTCCCATGGGGAAACGGTCATCTTAATTTGGCATGGACGAAACAAATTTTGCGACAAGTAAGTCTTTAAATCCCCCCAACCCCCCTTTTGTAAAGGGGGGCGAGGGGGGATTACTACCATATAAAATTACTTTGTATTTGATAGGTTCACCATGATCACTCAACACGATATCGTCATTGTGGGAGCGGGCTTGGCAGGACTTCGGGCAGCGGTCGAGTGTGTGGACCAGGCCGATGTGGCGGTGGTGAGCAAGGTCTTTCCCACTCGTTCCCATTCAGGGGCAGCCCAGGGAGGGATTACGGCTTCTCTTGGTAATGAAGAGGAAGACCACTGGGAATGGCATCTTTTCGATACGGTTAAGGGAAGTGATTACCTTGGTGATCAGGATGCCGTCGAGATCATGGTCAGGGATGCCCCTCGGGTCATTTATGAATTGGAGCATATGGGCGTTCCCTTCAGCCGCACACCAGAGGGAAAGATCGCCCAACGGAACTTCGGAGGCCACACCCGAGATTATGGGAAAAAGCCGGTGAAGAGGGCCTGTTATGCAGCGGACCGAACAGGAAGGGTAGTACTTGATACCCTCTACGACCAGTGCCTGCGCCATCAGGTGAAATTCTATTCAGAGAATTATGTCCTCTCCCTCGTCTTTGATGGAAAAAGATGCGCGGGAGTGGTAACCTATGATCTTGCTACGGGTGAACTCCATCTTCTTCAAGCGAAGGCCGTCCTTTTAGCCACGGGTGGATGTGGGAGAATCTATAAAACCACTTCAAATGGTTTTGCCTCCACGGGAGATGGTATCCATTTAGCTTATCAATCAGGAATTCCCTTGGAGGATATGGAATTTATCCAGTTTCATCCCACAGGACTTTATCCTTTAGGGATTTTGGTGAGCGAGGCGGCCAGAGGAGAAGGTGGTTTTTTGCGAAACCGATTGGGCGAGCGATTTATGGAACGATATGCCCCTATGGTAAAAGACCTGGCTGCAAGGGATGTGGTTTCTCGAGCCATTCTCACGGAGATCCGGGAGGGGAAGGGGATTTCTGGAAGGGGTTATGTTCACCTCGATCTCACCCATCTTGGAGAGGAAAAGATTCAGGAGAGACTCTGGGAGATCGCTTCCTTTGTGAGGATCTATTTAGGCATTGATCCCGTCTACGATCCCATTCCTGTACAACCCACTTGTCATTATGTCATGGGAGGCATCCCCACCGATGTGGATGGAAGGGTTCTGATGGATGAAAAGGGTACGATCGCCCAGGGTTTATTTGCGGCAGGGGAATGCGCCTGTGTATCGGTTCACGGTGCAAACCGATTGGGCTGCAATTCTCTCCTCGATTTGCTTGTGTTTGGACGGAGAAGCGGATTGGCGATGAAGCAGGCCATTTCAAAAGTTGAGCATGGGACGCTCACGAAAGATTCGTTAAGAGCCACGGAGGAGAAGATCAAAAAATTTTTCAATGTGAGAGGGAAAGAGAAGATCGGTGAAATTCGACAAAGGATACAATTACTGATGATGGAGAAGGGCTCCGTATTTCGAAACGAGGAAGGCCTGAAAAAAGGAATTGAGGAAATTCGATCTTTGATGGAGCATTATAAAAATATTGGGGCCGTCGATAAAAGAAAGGCTTTCAATTTTGAATTGATGGAAGCAATGGAATTGGGCCACCAACTCAGCCTCTCAGAGGTGATTCTTTTCAGCGCCCTTCATCGGAGAGAAAGTCGGGGAGCCCACTACCGGGAAGATTTTCCAGTGCGGGCGGATCGATACTTTCTAAAGCATACCCTTGTTTTTCAAACCCCGAAGGGGCCGGATATAAGATATAAGCCTGTAAAGATCACACGATTTCAACCCGAGGCGAGGGTTTATTAAATGTGCTGCAGTGAAACTCGTGTTGCAGTGTTGCCGTTAGTAATCCTTTAACCGCAGCACAGCAGCACTTCAGCAAGGCAAAACTCAGAGGTTTCCAATGCTCATCAAACTAAAGGTCTTCCGCTTTGACCCAGAGAAAGAGGAGAAGCCCACCTATCAAACCTTTGAAATAGAGGCCGATCCGATGGATCGGCTCCTCGATTGCCTCAACCGGATCCATTGGGAACAAGACCCGACGTTGTCGTTTCGAATGTCCTGCGGCCATGGAGTCTGTGGTTCTGATGGGATGAGGATCAATGGGATCTGCGGTCTGGCCTGTCAAAAATTGGTTAAAAGTTTTAAGGAAGAAGTTCTCATCGAACCCCTTCCTGTGTTTAAAGTGGTCAAGGATTTGGTCGTGGATCTCGGTCCTTTCTTTGAGAAATATAATTCCATCAAACCCTATCTCACCACAAAAACTTCTCCCCCTGATCAGGAACGAAAACAATCTCCAGAAGAACACAAAATCTTTGAAGAGGCGATTCGCTGTATCCTCTGCGCCTGCTGTACAGCCTCCTGTCCAGTCAATCAGAATAAAGAGACGGAAGGTTACGTCGGACCTGCAGCCCTGGTCCGGGCCTTTCGATATCTCTTTGATTCGAGGGATGAAGCCTCAGAGGAGAGGGTGGCTCTCTTGGATCAAAAAGACGGTGCAGGGGGGTGTCAGACCCTGTGGAAGTGCACAGAGGTCTGTCCAAAAGAGATTCCCGTTACTAAACAGATTGGCCGTATCAAAAAACGCATCTATGATGCGAGATAACTAAAAGAGTAGATAAAAAATTGGCCTTCTCAAAAGTTAAAGATGGCTACATCTCCATTCACGGTCATTTCTATCAGCCTCCCAGGGAGAACCCCTGGTTTGAATTCATTGAAACGGAGGAGAGCGCTCATCCCTTTCATGACTGGAATGAACGGATTGCTTTAGAGTGCTATCGACCCAATGCTTATGCCCGGATCCTGGATGGCAAAGGGAAGATTTTAGAGATCCTGAATAATTACTCCTCCATCAGTTTCAATTTCGGCCCAACGCTCCTCCCCTGGCTGGAGAAGCATTTTCCTTCTGTCTATCAAAAGATCCTTGAGGCAGACCGAGAAAGCTTGAGAAGATTTGGCCATGGAAATGCCATCGCGCAAGTTTATAACCACATCATCATGCCTTTGGCCAATGAGAGGGACAAAGAGACAGAGGTTCTTTGGGGAATGGCTGACTTTGAAAAACGGTTTCACCGTAAACCAGAGGCCCTATGGCTTCCTGAGACCGCTGTCAACACCTCCACCCTTCGGGTATTAATCAAATATGGAATGCAGTATCTTATCCTGAGCCCCTTTCAGGCGATGAGAATAAGGCCTTTTGGAGGGAAAAGGTGGACGGATGTCTCTCAAGGCCGGATCGATACGACCCAACCTTACCGATGTTTTATTAAAGACTCCTCTGGGAAAAAACTCTTAGGCCAGTTCCTCGACATCTTTTTTTACAATGGGATCATCTCAAAGGAAATTGCTTTTGGGGATCTCTTAAAAGATGGCAATACTTTCTGCGATCGATTTACACAGTTCTACCAGGAGTCGAGAGAAAGACCTCAATTGATTCACATTGCGACAGATGGTGAGACCTACGGGCACCACAAGAAATTCGGAGACATGGCCATGGCCTATGCCTTGAACAGAGGATTTCCAACAAGGGGATTCGAGGTAATCAATTATGGGTCTTTTTTAAAACGTTTTCCTTCTGTTTATGAAGTAGAGGTTGACGAAGGACTAGAAGGAGAAGGAACCTCTTGGAGTTGTAGCCATGGGGTAGGGAGATGGAAAGAGGATTGTGGGTGCAGTACAGGGGGAAAACCCGGATGGAATCAAAAATGGAGAAAACCCCTGCGGGAGGCTCTTGATTCCTTGAGGGATGAGCTCAGCCTGGTCTTTGAGCAAGAGGGAGAAAAGATATTTCAGGATGTTTGGGAAGCGAGAAACGGGTATATCGAAGTCATTCTGAATCGTTCTCCCGAAAGAATCAATAGCTTCTTCCATCAATATGGGATGAAAGGTCTGGATGAAAAAGGAAGGATCAAAGGCCTCAGACTTCTGGAAATGCAGAGGCGCGCCTTACAGATGTATACAAGCTGTGGCTGGTTCTTTGCTGACCTGGCAGGGCTGGAGACTATTCTCGTCCTTCAACATGCGGCAAGAGCCATTCAGTTAGCAGAAGAGCTAACCGGACAAGCGATCGAGAAAAAATTCCTTAAACATTTATCTGAAGGGAAAAGTAATCTTCCTGAAATAGGGAGTGGTGATCAAGTTTACCAGCGTTTGGTAAAACCGAAATGGGTGACACCCGAAAAGGTGGTGAACCACTTTGCCATCTCTTCTTTATTCGATGAAGGGGATGGAGAGAAAAAAATCTTTTCTTATCGGGTGGAGAAGATTCGCTATGAAAAGATGGGCAAAGGAGAGGACCTGTTGGTCATAGGGCAGGTGAGGATTACCTCTGATATCATCCCAGAACCAAAAGAGTTTCTCTTTGGATTGATCCATTCGGAGAAAGAGGTTTTTCGGACTTGGGTGTCAGAATTCAAGGAGTCACTTTCTTTTGATACATTAAAAGAAAAGGGGCTTAAGGTTCTGGGAGAGGGTGAGGAGGAGATGACTAAGTTTCTTAGCTCTTCCCTCGGGAATCAAATCTTAACGATACAAGATACCTTTAAAGAGGGAAGGCAGACCATCTTTCAAAAACTCGTCCAGAGAGAATTTGATGAACACTGTCAGATTTATGCTGACCTTTTTGACAGGACGAAACAGGTCGTGGAAGCTTTGTCCAGAGAAGGATTGGAGATACCTTACGAGATTCGAGTGGTTGCTGAAATCACACTCAGCAATCGTCTATTTCAAGAGATCAAAGAGTTGAAAAGGGATTTTAAGACGACAAAAGAGAGGGGGGAGATTGATCGAATGATAGAAGAAGCAAAGGAGCACGGTTATCATCTGAGAAAGGAGAAATCTCTTTTAGTCTTGAATGAGATATTGATGGAGAAAATAATGGCCCTTCAAGAAAGCAAGGGGTCTGATCTTTCTCGTCAGGCGGAGCAAATTGAAGAAGTGATGACATTCCTCGACCTGGTCAAGAAGTGGGATTTCGAAATCTCCTTGGAAGAGGCTCAAAATGTAATGGGCCAGATACTGGATGAATGTGTTGGAGGTCTTGAGAAGTGTTGGTGGGGAGATGGGGAGGAGAAACCATTCCATCCAAGTTTAATCACCCTGGCAGAGAAGTTGGGTTTTAATATGGAGAAGTTTTCAAAGATGATTAGTCCAATCCCCTTGTGATCCAAGCAGTTGATTTCCTGATTCCAGGATTCCAGGGTCACATCTTCATTTGTCATCAAATTCTTTCAGAAAAAAGTTTAGAAAAGGAAGCCAATTATTTATTGACATCTGAAGATGTGACCGTATGCCGTGTAGAACATATGACTCACTGGTTAGAGTCCAGTCGTGGGAATTCGGCGGTTCGCCCACATAGCTGGAGGGAGGTGTGAGGGGTAACCCAAAGCCCTAAGTTCCCTGACAAATGGGCCTCTATTCTCTTCTGTATTTCCCCCTCTGCAACCAGGGGGGATTTTTTCTATTGTCTTCAATTATTTTATGGTATATTTATGTATTAGAGCCTGATGAAAAAGGCGCCAGATAAGAAAATAAAGGAGTCTATTATGGATGAAACGAATGAGAAAATGCAACAATCTGTTCAGAAATACCTACTGTTAATGAATATGATTTGTATTATTGAAAACCGTCTCATGCGTTCTGAAATGCTATATTTAATTATCAATATTTTTATTTTCTTGACCTCGACGATCTCTCTCAATCTGGTGAAATTTTTCGGGCCACAATATTTTTACTCAAGCGCCAATTATCTCTTGTGTTGGCTTGCTATCGGTATGTTCCTGTGCGTATTCTGGATTGCATCTGCCATGAGGTTGCAACTTAAGTTGAAGCTTCGTTATTTTCAAGCCAGATATCTTGAACGAAAGCTGGATTCAGCAGGTGAAAACTTTTGTTCTGATGAGGGTATCTTTTTCAACCCTGAAATACGGAAAATAGAGAGCCTTGATAAGAAGGAGCTCCTGCAATATCCAGCGAAGGGTTTCACCCGGATGGACGGATTCATAGGCGCTGCCAAACCACGTTATCTAACCTGGATGCTGCCAAGTATTTTTTTCATACTCTATCTGTTGACTTTCATCAATACACTGTTTGGCATTATTAGTCTATCGCATTCTTAATCCCCACTAAATGGAATACTATCCTCTATACCTTTGGAATTGACAGCCATCCGTGTATGAACTCTTCGGGTTAAGTTCCAGTAAATCGTAAAGGGTGGATCTGTACGGACATATTCAATCCCATTAAAAAACCTATTAATTCTCGGTGAAAATACAGCGAGATTCTTCAGTCGCTAGGGCTTCCTTC
>PEUO01000092.1 GCA_002780715.1 Deltaproteobacteria bacterium CG03_land_8_20_14_0_80_45_14 | reverse complement strand
AGTCCGATACTTAAAATTTTATAAGGTAACCTGTGAGGATTTAAATAAAGCAAATACTGTATTTTGAAGTTAGCGCACATAACCTATAGGATTAAATGAGCAAATCTACTCATATGGTCCTGAAAAACTAATTTTGAATGATTTCCATTTAAAATGTTGCATGGAGGGGGAAAATTTGAAAATCAATATTTCAGGAAGTCTACATCGAACCTTACAGTCTCTGCAGGCTCAAATCCTGACTTCCACACATTAATACACAATCCCTGCGTAACCCACAAAGCTGTCGTCTGGCATAATATCGTAGCTGGTGTAGTAGTCGAGGAGTATCCCTTTCTCCGCTCCCAAAGCTTTGGAGGTAGACATGGCAGAGATAGCCGCCCCTGCACTGCAGGCGCTATCATTTTCCAGGGCATGTTTCAGGAGGGCTTCCGCATCCATCCTCAATGCCCGGTCAATAAACCCCTTATCATTTTCCTTCTTCACCCACTCCACAGAAGCCGGCCCAACCCCTTTATTTAAAAACCCGTAATTAGGGCCATAATGAGTTAAATCAGTGGAGCCAATTGTAAGGATGGAAATCCCTTCTTTTTTTGCAATCTCAGCCACTTCTTTTCCCAGTGTTTCAGCTTTGAGAGAAAGAGGCGATCGGATGGCAACAAGCTTTGCCTCTGGGAAAAAATATTTTACCATCGCCAGTTGAATCTCAATGGTATTGTCCCCGCTGGTTGGACTCTCCTTTCTCACATCCATTCTTTTCATCAGGTTCTTCACAAAGACTGTATGAATCTCAATATCACCGAATGGGGTCTCACAAGCCTCTTCTGTCACAATCCTGGGGAGGTCTTCAGTGGAAAGATGGCCCCCATAAAGGACAACTACCTCGACTTTACTTTTCAATTTCAAGGAATAGAAGACCCTTGCGGCAAGTTTTCCGGAAAAAAACCAGCCTGCATGGGGGACAATTCCACCCAATCCCTTAGTTAATTGAAGTTGAGAAGGTGACCATCCCTCTAAATAAGACTCGATCTCCCCTTTACAATCCTTTCCATCAAAAGGATACCATCCTCTCGGCAAGATTCTTTTTCTGCGATTCATGGCTTTTCCTCATTCTAAAAAGCGTGACCGTGTCCGTGTCACGTGTCCGATTATTATTTGTTATTGTATTAATTCTAAACTCTAAACTCCTAACTCTAAACTTTCTTTATATTCTTTCGAGCATTGGCATTCCCATTAGGTTGAGCATATTACCCATCACCTTTTGAAATGCCCAGACCAAAGAGAGCCGAAAGGTTTGAAGTTCCTGATCTCGAAGGTGAATAAACGGAGTCTGGACATCTGCTCCTGGATCTGGGCGCTCGTAAAAATTGCTGAAGGATGTTGCCAGATCAAAGGCATATTCTGTCAATTGAGAAACCCTCAACGTCTTACCAGTTTTAGAAACGGCGGAGGAGAACTTGGACAGTCCATCCAGAAGTCCTCTTTCCGTCTCTGTCAATTGTTTGGGGATACAATCCTTTCTCCATTGAAGATCGATCTTCTGCTCTTTGGCTTTTCTCAGAATGCTACATGCCCGAGCATGGGCGTATTCCAAATAGACCCCTGTATCCCCTGTTGTCTTCAGGGCTTCATCAAAATCGAAGACAATCTGACTCTCCAATGTGAATTTCAGTAAATAGTATCGAATGGCCGCTGATGCTAAGGTAGAAGCAACACTTTCTTTTAGGGGATGATCCGCCTTTTCTATCACCTTCTGCTTCACCATCTGGATAAAATCCTTTGCCTTCACCCCTGTCCCGGAGCGACCCGACATGGCATAGGACTTTTTTTCCTCAGTCTCCTCCATCCCCAGTCGGGATCGACTCGCACCGAGAAGTCGAGCAGACTGTTGAGAAAGGTTGACCACTTCATAGGCCATATGGATGGACTTGTTCGCCTCTTTCTTAAAGCCCATCTGCCGAAGGCACTCAACGACTACTTGCTGAGGATAACCCTGCCGGGTATCAATGACATTGATGACCATTTCTGCATGGCCAAAGCTTTTAGAAAGTTTTTCCCCTGGCTCACCCTCTTTGGCCGTTGTCCAGAGCATTTCTCCATTGGCTTGGGAACCCCAGCGTTTATATAAAAAATCCTTCTTAAGAAGACCAAACTTCCAGAGCTGATAAGCAACATCTTTTCCTGTATAGGTCAGACTCCCATTTGACCGAACGAGGATCTTATCCAAACTTTTCATTCCTTCAGCCGTCTCGACAATTCCGCCGAAAGGAACTACCCAGCACCCTTCATTCGGGCCCTCTGTCTCAAATCGAAGGGCCCCCTTCCCTTTCAGGAGTTCAAACGTAGTCTCCCAGAATCCCCTGGCAATGATATCCGACTCCCAGTTGAGAAGGTCGTAGAAAATAGAGAGTTGAGCCACTGTTTCCAGATGAGACTGAACAATCTTTGTGGCTAATTCTTTAGCAAAGCCAGCAATAGGATGGATTTCTCCTTCAATCTTGTGGAGAACCTCCTCCCTTTTCTCAAGGAGGGATGGATTCTTCTCAAGTTCATTCTGGAAACGGGCATAGAGATCCCAGCAGAAATAATCAAAAGGTTGATCTGCCGGAAATTTTCCCCAGATGGCTTTAAAGTCCGACCCTTCCGTAAAAGAAGGAGGGGCAAGATAAAGAAGAGCCGTCACCACATCAACCACCTGGAGACCTGTATCATCAATATAATTACAAACCTCTGTTGAAAAACCGCTCCATTTGAGAACTCTGGCTACGGTGTCTCCCAAAACCGAATTCCTGAGGTGACCAATATGCATCGCTTTATTGGGATTCACGCTTGTGTGTTCGATAAAGACCTTTTTCCCCGGTTGTGAAACAGGCTTCCCGAAAAGCTCACCTTCTTGAAGGATTCGGGGGATGAGGTCCTGAGCCAAGGCTGGCCAATCCACTATGAAATTGAGGTACCCAGGAGGAGAAACACCGATATCTTTCATATAAGGCGGAAGCTTCGATTTCAATCGCTCAGCCAATTCCTGAGCTATCTTCATTGGAGACTGCCTTCTCTGCTTTGCCATGGACAAACAGACGGCGCTTGAGAAATCCCCCAACTCCTGCTGAGGAGGCACATTGAAAGGTATCTCTTCGATATTCAAAAGTTCCTTTAATACTCTGGCAACTCCTTCTCTGATCATTCCCTGTTTTCCCTTCTCGTTTGTTCAATTATTATGAGGATGGGAGAGAGAAAAGTCAACCCTTCGACTCCCTGGCCTGAAGGCCAGGGCTTGCCTTCGACCCGAGCTCAGGCCGAGGGGCTCAGGGTTGACCCTGCACTTCGATAAACTCAGTGTCCTGAGCTTGCCGAAGGAAGCCGCGCTTCTCTACCCCGCCTTCAAAGGCGAGGCTTGGCGCCGCCGAATGGGTCAAGATAATCGAAAATTGACAGGTTAAAGACTTCAGGAATATAATCGATTATAATAAGGATGGGTTAATTCATTTCGGTCACGGATGAGGAGGTTCTATTCATGGAAAGCACACTGAAAAAATATGCTGCGAGGATTGAACGAAATGAAGTCAATCCTCATATCCGATACGGTGGTAAAACGAGCGGACTGATTTTAGATCCCCTTCGAGAGGAGGCGCCTCTTGAACTTCTGGGGTTTGGAATTTATCAACTGAGCTCTCGTTTCATCACGAAGGAGACGAGGGGAAAAGAAATCGTTCTCGTCCCTCAGGAAGGGGAATTCGAGGCTGAGGTGAATGGAATACGATTTTCCATAAAGAGAACTGGGGGGCCTTTTTCACTCGGGGTTAGAAAATCGAATGCCTCTGCCCTCTACATCCCTTGCAATTCCAAATTGAGGATTCAAGGAAATGGAGAGGTTGCCTTCTTTGAAGCACCTGCCCTTAAAGAAAAACCTCCATTTTATTTATCGAGTCAGGAAGTAGAGCCAGTCTCAAGGGGAGATTGGATTTGGCGGAGGGATGTTACCCCTTTGATCAGCCCTAAGAATGCCAGTTCGAACCTGGTGATTGGAGAAACTTACAGCCCTCCAGGTTTCTGGTCAGGAACTCCTCTCCATCTACACGACAAAGATCAACCTTCATCCGGAGAATCAGGTCACGAAGAGGTCTATTACCACCGTTTCAATTGGAAAAAAGGAACCAAGGATCAGATCGGGCCCTATGGCGTCCAAATGCTCATGGATGGTAAAAAGCTGATGAAGGCTTTTCTCATCGGGGACAGAAGCATCTTTGCCATCCCAGGGGGTTGCCATCCTGTGGTCGCCTCCCCTGTTTCCGAACTCATCTATTTATGGGGATTGGCTGGAAGGGGAAAAGAGTTGATGATGAGGGATCTTCCCGAGTTTACCTATCTCAAATCCTTTGAAGAATTTTTTAAAAATTTGGAAGAAACAAGAAAGAAAAATGGCCTCTCTCAAGAGAAGTTTAAAACTCTCTGCGCCCCCTATTCTTTTACAGAAGAACAGAAAGTTCTTTTAGCCGCAATGCTTAAAGAAAAAGGATATGAGATTGATTAACTCAGGCCAACCCCCTGTCCAGGATGAAACGATGGGGAATTTCCTGCTCTTCTGGACCAAGAAGATTCCAGACAACTTTTCCACATCACCTATGGTTATCTACTCAATGCAAAGAACAAGGCTGGGAATAATATTTTTAAAGACCGGCTTTATCAAACTTTGATACAATATGAAGAGGATTACTGGTCCGTGCTGGAAAAACATTTGGGGAAATATTTAAATCTTCTTGGAGTGAAAAGAAAGAGAAAAGGGGATGATGAAAAATGAATAAAAAAAGCCCGATAAAGATTTCGATTTGTAATGAGCTTTTTCAGGGATGGCCGATTGAAAAAGTCTTTGAGTATGCCGCTCTATTGGGTTACGATGGGGTTGAAATCGCTCCCTACACCCTGGCAGACTCAGTCACCGAAATCTCACCAAAGAGGCGAAAAGCCATTCGGCTTGCGGCAGAACAGGCGGGGATCGAGGTGGTTGCCCTTCATTGGCTGCTGGCGAAGCCAGAAGGGCTCTACATCAACCATCCCGATGAGATCATCCGTATAAAAACCCAGGAGTATATGGAGGCGCTCATCCACTTCTGTGCCGACATCGGAGGGAAGATTCTGGTCCATGGTTCTCCACATCAGAGGACTATCCAAGGGGGATGGGATTTTCAAGAGTCATGGGATTTTTCCAAGGAAACCTTCAAGATATGTCTTAAGACGGCTCGAAAAAGAAATGTTCTCTACTGTATTGAACCTCTTGCCCATACGAGCACCAACTTCATTAATACCGTGGCAGAGGCCATTCAATTGGTGAAAGAGATAAGGCATCCCAATTTCAAAATGGTCTTCGATTGTCGAAGCGCATCAGCCCAGGAGGAATCGGTCCCTGAGGCCCTCCTCCGGGCCATGGAGTCTGGATACCTCCGTCATATCCATGTCAACGATGCGAACGGAAGGGGACCGGGCTTTGGAGAGACGGGGTTCATCCCGATTTTGAAAAGTTTAGTTAAGAATAACTATAAGGGTTACATTTCCGTAGAGGTTATCGATTTCAGTCCTGATCCTCAAACGGTTGCCAGCCGAAGCATCAGTTACCTCAGGGGAATTCTGGAGACCTTAACCGAAAAAGGCTAATAGATGAAAAAGGAGGATGCCGAAAAAGTCTCTTTCCCAGTCATTCTGAGTCCTTCGCTGTCATTCTGAGCGAAGCGAAGAATCTTAAAAGATAGCTCAGGGTTGACCCTGCACTTCGATAAACTCAGTGTCCTGAGCTTGCCGAAGGAAGCGGCGCCTCTTTACCCCACCTTCAAAGGCGGGGCTTGGCGCCGCCGAATGGGTCAATTAGAATTTACTTCTTTCAATTTTAATAGATTCATAGAGGGGAGACAATTTTTGGAATGTTATGAGATATTCAGCTAAAAATAAAATTTAATAACATATTTATAATTCAATAGGTTATGAGTATTTTGAAAGATTGGCACTGTCCTTGCACAATTATTTATCCAAAACATAATTCGCAACGATCAAACCAAATTACGATTAATCAAGGAGGGATAACATTGAATAAGAAAGGATTCACACTGATAGAAGTTCTTATCGGCCTCATTCTTTTAGCCATTGGACTTTTAGCGATTGCTGGAATGCAAATTACTGCAGTCCGGGGTAATTTCTTCAGTCATTATTTAACTCAAGCCAGTTATTTCGGTCAAGACCGGTTGGAATTTTTAGATAATCTATCTTATTCCTCTAACGAATTATTAGCGGGAAATCACAACGATCCCGCCACAACAATTTCTGGAATTGTATTCAACCCGTCCTACACCGTGGTGGATGATCCCAATGGCTATAAAATTATTTACTATACAATAAGGTGGAATGACGGTGTTAATCGGAATATTTCGTTTTCAACAATTAGATCACAATAAGGATGGGTTTCAATATGAACGAGATCTTAAAAAAGGATAAGGGAATAACATTGATTGAATTGCTGGTAGCTCTTGTAATCAGCGGCCTCCTCCTTGCTGCTGTATATCGAACATTTATCAATCAACAAAAAACCTTTGTGGTCCAGGGACAGGTCGTCGATATGCAGCAAAATATGAGAGTGGCCATTAATCGAATGATGACAGAAATCAGGATGGCAGGT
>PEUO01000170.1:30198-35543 GCA_002780715.1 Deltaproteobacteria bacterium CG03_land_8_20_14_0_80_45_14 | reverse complement strand
AGCGGATATGTTGGGAGAGATCATTACCAGACAGCCAAGGCAGGAGTGGGTGCTCTTCCCGCGGTGAAAGAGGGCGGTGTCATTATCATTGCTGCCAACAACCGGGACTTCATCGAACCCATCGGATCTCCAGAATATAGAAGCTTGATCCATCTGCTGAAATTACAGGGACCGGATGGATATCTTGATTTGCTTCGAACGCCTCACTGGAAATTTACCAAGGATCAATGGGAACCTGAAGTCTGGGGAAAGGTTTTGAGAAAAGTGGGGGGGGATGGATTGATCTATTGTTCTCTCGAAATTGAGAGAAAAAATTACTGCCTCCTCCCTGGCGTCTGTGGTCTCGATTTTCTGAAAGGCAAGAGAATAAAGCCCTCCCCTGAAAAGGCTCAAGAGATGATCCAGAAAGCTATCCAATTTGCGATTTATCGATTTAGAGAAAAGGGGATTGAACCGACCATGGCCTTCATTCGGGAAGGCCCTTATGCCGTACCGATACTGAAGAAATTGGGGAATTGAGGGATTGAGGAATTAAGGAATTGGAAAATTGAATTCTTAAGCTCTCGAATCTTTAAATCCCTGAATCCCTAAATTCCTCAATTCGAGATCAGTCCTCAAACGTAGCACCCGTACTCGCGGAAGTGACAAGCCTCGCATATCGTTTGAGATAACCCTTCAACTCTTTCTTCGGAGGTTTCCACTTGGATAATCTCTTTTTCAATTCTTTGCTGGATATAAGAAGATTCAATTTTCTACCCGGAATATCGATCTCAATCTGATCCCCATTCTTAACCACAGCAATGGGACCTCCCTCCGCCGCCTCAGGGGAGATATGGCCGACTGCCGCTCCTCGACTTCCTCCTGAAAAACGGCCATCCGTAAGCAAAGCAACATCCCGATCTCTCCCAACGCCTACAATCGCAGAGGTTGGAGCAAGCATTTCCCTCATTCCTGGTCCCCCTTTTGGGCCTTCATAGCGGATGATAACGACCTCGCCTTTTTTGATCTTTCTATTGAGAATAACTTTGATGGCCTCTTCTTCAGAATCAAAGACTCTGGCCGGCCCCCGATGTTGGAGCATAACCTCATCAACGGCTGATTGTTTTACCACCGCACCATCAGGGGCTAAGTTTCCGAAGAGAACCGCTAACCCTCCTGTTGGGTGGTAGGGTTTTTCCATGGAACGGATCACTTCTGGATTGAGGATTTTCTTCCCCCTAAGATTTTCTCCAACCGATTTTCCTGTAACTGTCAACGGATCCTGATGGATCAATCCTCCGCGGTCCAATTCTTTCATCAGGGCTGGAATTCCTCCAGCGCGATGAAGATCTTGAATATGATGGGGCCCGCCAGGTGACATATTACAGAGATGAGGAGTCTTCCTGCTGATTTTATTGAAGGTCTGTAAAGAAAGTTTAATCCCTGCCTCCCTGGCAATCGCAGGAAGATGAAGGGAAGTATTGGTGGAGCCTCCGAAAGCCATATCTACTGTGACGGCATTTTCAAAGGCCTTTTCTGTCAGGATGTGGGAAGGTTTGGTATCCTTCTTGACGAGTTGCATGATCTGCATCCCCGTTTTCTTTGCAAGGCGGATTCGGTCAGCAAAGACGGCAGGAATCGTGCCGTTATAAGGAAGTGCTAAACCGAGGACCTCTGCAAGGCAGTTCATCGAATTTGCTGTGAACATTCCTGCACAGGAGCCAACTCCAGGGCAGGCGCAACCCTCGGCTTCTTTCAATTCGTTTAATGTCATCTCTCCTGTCTTCACCTTCCCAACCCACTCAAAGACTGTGATCAGGTCGATTTCTTTTCCTTGAAATTCACCAGCCAGCATGGGGCCGCCACTTATCAGAATGGTAGGGATATTGAGCCGCGCAGCCGCCATCATCATGCCAGGAATGATTTTGTCACAGTTTGGAATGAGGACCAGACCATCGAAAGGGTAGGCCATGGCCATGGATTCGATCGAGTCAGCAATCAATTCTCTTGAACTGAGTGAGTATTTCATTCCCTCGTGCCCCATGATAATCCCATCGCAGACACCGATCGTAAAAAACTCAAGAGGAGTTCCGCCTGCCATTCGAGCTCCGGCTTTAACGGCATCGGAGAGTTGATGGAGATGGAGATGGCCTGGAATGACTTCATTGGCTGAATTGGCAATCCCGATCATGGGCCGCTCAATCTCTTCATCCGTCAACCCCAGGGCCTTAAAAAGAGAACGATGGGGTGCCCTTTCAAGGCCTTTTTTCATACTATCAGATCGCATATCTTCTCCTTGTTTTAAAAATAACGTGACCGTGTCCGTGTCTTGTGTCCGTCAATCTTTTTTAATTTCTAACACAAGTTTCTTTTTGAAACAAGGGATGATATATTGCAGCGAATAGCTGATGGTAGATAGCAGATAGCAAAATTAGGACAAAAAATATAAAAAGATCAAGTCGCGAACACGAATCACTTACCCCGAATGAGTTCGTATATTGACAAAATAAAACAAAAGCTATATTTATAATCTCAATGACTAATAACCCAGTAACGCAATGACCCAATGACTCAATGAACTCAATGACTAAATAACGCCTGGGTGGCGGAATTGGTAGACGCAAGGGACTTAAAATCCCTCGGTGGCCCCCCACCGTGCCGGTTCAAGTCCGGCCCTAGGCACCAGTAAATCAAGGGGTTGGCACATTTAAAGCTAATCCCTTTTTTATTGAAATTTCTATATGTGTCTAAATTGTGGTCGTGGGAAAGTTCATTAGAATAGTAGAACAACGCGGGACTTAATGGTAAATTTACCTTCGAGTGGGCATCGTCTCATCCTTCCGGTCATGAGCCGGTCACTCATGGCTTTGGGATGAAGGCTCGCTCACTTCTTTCTCCTCTCTTCACTTGTTTTTCATCCCTCGAATGATAAACTGGAGTAATTCATAGGCGTCTCTTGTAATTCTATCGTATTCTTCTTTGTCTGTAATTCCCATAAACGTTGCCACCGATACGGGTCCAATCGATTTCACCTCCTTGAACTGCTCTTCAATGTTTCTTAGGGATTCCTTCATCAGCCCATGACTCCCCAGTTTCTTTAATTCAAAAAGAACCGACTGAGGACCTTCTTTATAATATCGTGCGAGCATATAAAGATCGTAAGCATCTTTTTCGCTCGTCCTCTCACCTAAAGCAATGCCTTTCATCACAAAACAGGCTGTCACATTTGCCACTTTGATGTCCAATTCGATGTTCGCCCCGCTTGAAATCGGACCTGATAGATGAATGATTTCTGTTTGATCAAATACAATGTCAGTTCCACGCCCTTTCCTGGCAAGCATATCCTGTATTACCTGATGCCTTCTTTTCTTAGGTGCACCGCCATATTCAGGAGCCAAGAAATCGATTTGAACCTCTATCTCCTCTCCATCATCAAAAGCAATCTTCTTTAAAAAACGGGCAGGGATGTTTTTACCAAGGCTGTCCTTTCTATGATGGAATCCTCTTTCCTTTAAAATCTCAAGGATGCTCTTGTATGCGTCCCTTGGAATGGAAAAGGCGTTCAGGGCTATATCGACATCCAGTGAACCCACATGTCGGTCATATTCGATACCAGGGGGCGCATACTTTTCGAGAAGGAAATAGGGTACCCATCCTCCAATAAGCACGATTTGATTACGGTAAGGTTTTAAGTATGTAAAAAGGTCTCGCATGACGATGACACAAGCCTCTATTTCTCTTGGTAAGTATTCGCTCTTAACCTTCATCTTAGATTTTTATTATCCGTTCTCTTAAAAATTCGGCCTGCTCCCTTCCACGGCCCTTGACATTATATAAATCGAGATAAATTTGGATTGGATTTGCAACGATGGTGGAATTAACTTCCTGAGCCTTATAATACACGCCTTCATCATAAGGGATGATGATTCGCAGATTCGCCCCTGAAGGAACCTCTTTTAGATCAAGTTCTCTTTTTATTTTTTCAATATCACCACTGAAGTAGCTTGTGGCAACATGATACCTCGTGAAGGGTGCCAGGCGATTGCCACCGGAAAAAAGGGTAAAGGCATACTGCATTCCATTGGTGCTGCATAATTCGGCAAGCTGCTTTTCGATTTGGGGTATTTGTTTTATTGAATAAAAATTTAATATTCTGTTTCTTTCAAACCGAAAATTGTCTCTCCATAAATCCAGAAGCTTTTTTTTATCGAGTGCTTTCACACTTTCTGATTCTTCTATCCAGAACCCTAATTCATCCAATTTTTTGTTTACTTTCGATATTTGACCGAGACTTACAGAAACTTCTCCCGCTATTTGGCGATAATTTTTCAGCGATTCGTCTCTCCCTTGAAGTAGGTAGAACCGTAATACCCTCTCTCCTTTGGGGTTAAAAAGCCCTGAGAGTTTACCCAATGACTTGAATTTGTTTGGTTTACCCTCTATCTCTAAGTAGAAAGAACTGAGATCAAGGGATGCATTTCCGGAAAGATCCAGGAATCCAACTCCCATTTTCTTGCAGATCTCTTTCCCCAACTCGGATATGTAAGGAGCAATAATTACTGGATATCCTTTCTTGCCTTGCTCAGTCGTTTCCAAAAGCTGTAACCCTTTTTCTCTTATCTGCTTTGGGAACCTCTGGCTGACAACCTCGCAAAGAAGCGTTTCCCTCTGTGCGCCAATCTTCAAACGTAATGCCACGTCTACCCCCCCTTTTTTTCCTAAAGGATACTCAGGTATAAAAGCAGCATCCCTGAGCTTAGGGAAAAGTCTTCTAAAATCAGCCTTAAATATTTGCTCAATGTCTTTTTCGGTCATGTTATGTTCACCAAAATAGAGCTGTTCACTATTTAGTGAACACTATAATTTAAGTGAACGAAAATGTCAAGCAAATTCTACAGGACAGTTCCTTGATTCTTGGGAGTAGTTTTAGTATAGTCCTTTAATGTATGAGGTTAGAGGGGATAGACCATAGGATAGAGGTTAGAGGCTGGAGGCAGGAGGATAGAGGCTACAATTAACTGTGAAGAAAAACCTTTATGAGAAGATAAATTGGGAGAACAAATCATTCAGAAGTTTTCTTATCGTTGTCCTTATTGTGATCAGCCTGTCTCTTATGATCAGTTCAATCTAAAGCTGGGAGAGAATGAAATCCAATGTCCCTCCTGTAAAAGGAAATATATTAAGGTAGTTCTCGATGATTGGGAGACAAGGGGTTAAGGGGAGTGATGTCCGAGAGTCAACAAATACGAAATTCGAATATCGAAATTTTTACCCTGTTAAGTAATTTCGCCCGAAGTCGACGACTTTACTTGTCCCGGATGTATCATGACACAGCAAAGCAGGAGTTACTCAAAACCTACTTAACA
>PEUO01000170.1:13376-30185 GCA_002780715.1 Deltaproteobacteria bacterium CG03_land_8_20_14_0_80_45_14 | reverse complement strand
TGAATTTCAAATTCTCAAATTTTCAAAACATAAGCCTCAATTTTAAGTTTTGGTCATTTGGATTTGTTTCGAAATTCGGATTTTGTGCTTCAAATTTCACAAGGATCAATTTGAAATCTTAGGGCAGAAAAAGGGCAGATGGAAAGACTATCAACTTTTCACTTTAAGAATCGACTTCTCACTCCCATCCAGTATGTGAAGGGGGTAGGACCCAAGCTTGCCAAGCTCTTTGAAAAAAAAGGGATTCTAACTGTGGAGGATGCCCTCTACTTTCTCCCGCGATGCTATGAAGACCGAAGTCACTTGAAAAAGATCTCCGAACTCAAAGCCGGAAGAAAAGAGACAAGTTTTGGTGAAATCCTGCTTTCGGGAGTTGCTTTTTATCAAAACAAGAGGAAAAGAGTCTTTGAGGTAGTTGTGGGTGATGGGAGCGGAACGATCACATTGAAGTGGTTTCGTGGCAACGAGAGATACCTCAGAGAACGATTTAAAAAAGGGCGCCAACTAATCTTCTCCGGTGAGGTGAGGTGGTTTAACTATCAGAGAGAGATTCATCATCCTGATGTGGAGATAGTGGATGGGGATATGGAGAAGGATTACCTCAACTTCAAACGGATCGTTCCCATCTATTCCGAAACAGAGGGACTTTATCAGAGGACTTTGAGAAGGCTGATGAAGACCATCTTGGATGGATATGCCGATGAACTTTCGAGCCCTATCCCACGGGAGATTGTGGAGCGACAGGACCTGATTAATTTTTCAGAAGCCTTCCGGAGGGTCCATTTCCCTCCTGAAGGAGAGTCCATCGATGCTCTTAACCTCCAGCGTTCAGACGGCCACCGTCGGATCATCTTTGATGAATTTTTTTTCTTAGAGCTCGGAATGGGACTGAAGAAAAGAGGAGTAGCGCTGGAGACAGGGATTTCTTTTAAAACCGATGGTGTCTTAGTCCAGAGATTATTAAATCATCTCTCTTTCAAATTAACACGCGCCCAGGAGATGGTTTTGGCCGAGATCAAGGAGGATTTGGAAAAACCCCATCCCATGAACCGATTGATTCAGGGAGATGTGGGAAGCGGGAAGACAGTCGTCGCCCTCTTGACTTGCCTGTATGTTGTGGAGAGTGGTTACCAGGCTGCTATCATGGCCCCCACCGAAGTTTTAGCAGAGCAACACTTTCTCAATCTCCACCGGTGGCTGGAGCCATTGGGGGTAAAAGTGGCCCTGCTGACCAGTAGTGTCAAGGGTTCGGAGAAGGAAGATCTTTACCAAAGAATTGGGAATGGAGATGTCCAACTGGTGATCGGAACCCATGCTGTGATTCAGGAAGCGGTTGAATTCAATCGTTTGGGACTCGCCATCATTGATGAGCAGCACAAATTTGGTGTGGTTCAAAGGGGGCTTTTAAAGAAGAAAGGTGGGAATCCTGACGTTTTGGTAATGACAGCGACTCCCATTCCAAGGACTCTCGCCATGACTATTTATGGGGACCTGGATGTTTCACTCATTGATGAGATGCCGCCTGGCAGGATGCCTGTTGAGACCAAGGTCTTTCCTGAACCTGCAAGGGCCAAGGTTTATCGAATCGTTGAGGAGGAGGTGAGAAAAGGCCGCCAGGCTTTCATTGTCTATCCCTTGGTAGAGGAGTCTGAGAAATTGGATCTCAGGGATGCCACACGAATGGCGGACCACCTTCAGAAGGAAGTCTTTCCAGATTTTCGGATTGGTTTGCTCCATGGCAGGATAAAAAGTGACGAGAAAGAGGCCATCATGATGGAGTTTAAGGAAGGGAAGATTCAAATCCTGGTCGCTACGACAGTTATTGAAGTGGGGATCGATATTCCCAACGCCTCTGTCATGGTGGTAGAGCATGCTGAGCGATTTGGCCTTTCTCAGCTCCATCAATTGAGGGGAAGGATTGGCCGGGGACGTTACCCCTCCAAGTGTATTTTGCTGGCCCAATACCGGTCTTCTGAGGAGGCAAAGGTTCGGCTTCGAGCCATGGAGAAAACAACCGATGGATTTAAGATTGCTGAGGAAGATTTGGCCCTCAGAGGACCCGGAGAATTCTTTGGCATCCGACAATCAGGTTTGCCAGATTTCAGGGTGGCCCACATCATCCGGGATACTCCAATTTTGATTGAGGCGAGAAAGGAAGCCTTTCGGGTCATCCGAGAAGACCCGGAACTGGTTCACCCTTCTCATGCAGGATTGAAGGGTATATTGGTCAAGCGATGGAAAGGGAGGATGGAACTGGCCACCATAGGATAAAAATTAGGATGTGAAGCAAAGCCCTGAACCTCTTCCTGGACTACATAGAGTTCAGGACTAATCATGAACCCTACGTGGTTCATGGCATGGTTCAGGGGGTAAAAGGAATTGAAAAGAGGGAAAAATTATGTTAACCCTAACCTGATATCAAATTTCAAAGCTCAAACACTGTAACTCAAGGCTTCAGCCTTGATGATGGTCAACCCTGAAAGGGTTGAGTTACGGCATAGGAAAGGAAATCATTATATGGAAATGTTTCATCCTGAAGGCGCTGGATTTCATCGAATGCAAAGGCTCCCCCCTTACATCTTCGGGATTGTCAATCAATTGAAGATGGAGGCAAGACGAAGAGGAGAGGATATCATTGATTTGGGCATGGGAAACCCTGATCTGCCCACGCCCAAACATATCGTTAATAAATTAATTGAAGCCGTAAAAAATCCAAGGAATCATCGGTACTCTGCCTCAAAAGGAATTTATAAATTGAGGTGTGCGGCCGCCGGCTGGTATCAAAGACGCTACGATGTTGATCTCGATCCAGAAACAGAGAGTGTGGTCACCATCGGCGCCAAGGAAGGACTCGGACATCTGGTTTTAGCGACCCTTGGCCCTGGAGATGTTGTCCTCGTTCCGGACCCGACCTATCCCATCCATGCCTATTCGGTCGTGATTGCCGGAGGAGATCTGCGTTCAGTCCCTTTGATGGGGGGAGAGGATTTCTTCCAACGGTTATTGACGGCAACCAAACAGACTTGGCCTCATCCTAAGATGGTCATTGTGAGTTTCCCTCATAATCCAACTACCATGGTGGTGGACCTCAATTTCTTCGAAGATCTGGTAGCTTTTGCAAAAGAGCATCATCTGATGATCGTCCATGATTTGGCCTATGGGGATATCGTCTTCGATGGATATAAGGCACCCAGCCTCCTTCAGGTCAAAGGGGCAAAGGATGTGGGGGTGGAGTTCACCTCTCTTTCTAAAAGTTATAATATGCCCGGTTGGCGAGTGGGTTTTGCAGTGGGAAATGCTGAGATGCTGGCTGCCTTAGCAAGGTTGAAGAGCTATTTCGATTACGGAGTCTTTCAACCCATTCAGATCGCAGGCATCATTGCCCTCAATGAAGATCAGAACTGTGTTCAACAAACCGTGGAGGAATACCGGAAGAGGAGGGATGTCCTCATCCATGGATTGAAACGAGTGGGCTGGGAGATTGAAAAACCGAAAGGAACGATGTTCGTTTGGGCAGAGATTCCAAAACCTTTAAAGAAGATGGGATCGATTGACTTTTCTAAACTTCTATTAAAGGAAGGGAAAGTGGCCGTCTCTCCTGGGATCGGTTTTGGTGAGCATGGAGAGGGCTTCGTGAGGTTTGCATTGGTAGAGAACGAGGCTCGAATTAAACAGGCCGTTAAAGGGATACAAAAAGTACTGAAAAAAGGGGTATAAAGATAAATTCCAAATGACAAAGTTTCTGCCTACCGGCAGGCAGGCGAAGTTCAAATGAAATCCAAATGACTAAATGCCGAGAGTAATTTCAAAAACCATTTATGACATTTGACATTAGGTAGAAAATGAAAACATCCTCTCCCCCGTCAGAGGGTGTGTCGCAATGTCATTCTGAGGCGTCAGCCGAAGAATCTTGAACTTTTAATTTATTGTAGTTATTAGATTCTTCGCTTCGCTCAGAATGACAATGATATGATTTTAGGGGTTATGACGCAGTCTCTCAAGGGGGAGGGGAGTACGTTAGATCTTCATGGTTCGAGGTAGGCCTAACGGCCATGTATCATTTATTTGCATTTGGCACTGATCTAAAACAAGAGGGGTTAGAAGGATGAAGGAGATCAAGGTCGGTCTGATCGGTTTCGGGACAGTGGGTTCTGGTGTTGGAAGAATCCTTCAGAAAAATGCCAAGCTGATTGAGAAGCGCATGGGCGCCAAGCTCATCCTGAAGCGAATTGCTGACATCGATTTAGATACCGACCGCGGAGTGAAGTTAAAATCAGGGGTCCTCACTCGCAGAGCTGAGGAGGTGATCAAGGATCCTGAAATCGATATTGTCATGGAGTTAATGGGAGGCATTGAACCTGCAAAAACCTTTATTCTGAAAGCGATTCGGAATAAAAAGCATATCGTCACGGCCAATAAGGCCCTCCTTGCCCTTCACGGAGATGAGATCTTCAGGGAGGCCTACCGCTTCGGCGTGGATGTCAACTTTGAAGCCTCGGTCGGTGGAGGCATTCCACTCATCCGGTCGATCAAAGAAGGTTTGGTCGCCAACCGAATCCATTCGATCTTCGGAATTCTAAATGGGACTTCTAACTACATCCTTTCCAAGATGACTGACGAGGGGAGAAACTTCAAAGAAGTCTTAAAGGAAGCCCAAGAGAAAGGATATGCTGAGGCTGATCCGACCTATGATATTGAGGGAATCGATGCTGCACACAAACTTGCCATTCTCATCCGCCTCTCCTTTGGAACCCCCCTCCGATTTAAAGAGGTCTTCATTGGAGGAATCTCTGAAATCACGCCTCTGGATATTCAATTCAGTCGGGAATTTGGATATCGTATAAAACTCTTGGCCATTGCCAAAATGGAGAAGGGGAAGATAGAAGCTCGCGTTCATCCCACCATGATTCCAGAGGGACATCTGCTTTCTACGGTCGAGGGGGTATTCAATGCGATTTATATTAAAGGCGATGCCGTTGGACCTACGCTCTTTTATGGAAAGGGGGCGGGGCGGATGCCCACGGGGAGTGCGGTGGTGAGCGATCTGGTCGAACTGGGAAGGAATGTTCTGATCCGGGCTTCTGGGCGCCGGGTGCCGCTGCTCTCTTTCCAGGAATCGGCCATTGAAAAAATTCCTCTCAAGAAGATGGATGATGTCGTGATGCCTTTCTATATGAGGTTTTCAGCATTGGATCGGCCAAGAGTGCTTTCAAAAATTTCAGGAATCTTAGGGAAGAATGATATCAGCATCTCTGCCGTAATCCAAAAGGGAAGGCAGGTCAACGGTGCGGTGCCCATTGTCATGATGACCCATGAGGCCAAAGAAAAGAATGTCCATCGGGCCTTGAAAGAGATTGATCGACTTGGAGTGATTCTGGGAAAGACGATGTTCATTCGCGTCGAAAACGAGCTGGAATGATTTAGTTCGGAGTTCAGAGTTTAGAGTTCGGAGTTTTTTAAATTCTCCGAACTACCTGCCTGCGCGGTGCCGCTTCGGCGAAGGCAGGCGAACTAATTACTCCGAACTGTAGGTGTAGAAGATGTGGCGTGGGGTGATTCGAGAGTACTGGGATTTTTTACCTGTTAGGGAAGAGAAGTGCATCATCACCTTGCTTGAAGGGAATACTCCGCTCATCCCTTCTTCCCGGATCAAGAAAGAAGTGGTTTCAGGAATCGACCTCTATTTCAAATATGAAGGCCTCAATCCAACAGGTTCTTTCAAAGATCGAGGGATGACTGTAGCGGTTTCGATGGCGAAGGAAATGGCCTCCAAGGCAGTCATCTGTGCCTCCACAGGAAATACTTCTGCCTCCGCAGCCGCCTATGCTGCCAAAGCAGGAATGAAAGCTTATGTCCTCATTCCTGAGGGGAAAATCGCCCTCGGCAAGTTATCTCAAGCAATGGCTCATGGTGCCCAGGTCATCCAAATCGAAGGGAACTTTGATGAGGCCCTTCATATCGTCAGAGAGATTTCAGAGACAGAACCCGTTACCTTGGTCAACTCTCTCAATCCCTATCGAATTGAAGGCCAGAAGACGGCCTCCTTTGAAGTCATTGACCATTTAGGATTTGTTCCCACTTACCATTGTCTTCCAGTCGGCAACGCAGGGAATGTCACCGCTTATTGGAAAGGATACAAAGAGTATTGGGAGAAGGGGAGAGCTGAAGGTCTTCCAAAGATGTTGGGATTTCAGGCAGAGGGAGCTGCACCCATTGTCAGGGGAAAAGTCATTGAGCAGCCTGAGACCATTGCCACAGCCATCCGGATTGGAAACCCTGCCAGTTGGAAACAGGCCATGGCAGCCCGGGATGAATCCGGAGGCTTGATCGACATGGTGAGCGATGAAGAGATCCTGGAGGCTTATCGAATGATAGCGAGTTTGGAAGGAATCTTCTGCGAACCTGCCTCTGCAGCCTCTCTGGCCGGGGTGATCAAGCTTGATCGAAAAGGTTTCTTCAAGAAAGGAGATGTGGTGGTGCTGACCATCACTGGACATGGTCTGAAGGATCCGGATGTTGCCATTCGAGTCTCTCAGAAACCCGTCTCTCTTCCACCCAAGAAAGAAGCCGTGTTGAAATACCTCAATCTATAAAGTGCAAAGGGTGATGGTGATTGGTGATAGCAAATTGGGATTTCTGTTTGCCTGTCACAATCACCGGTTACCACCGCTAAATAATGAAAACTGCCTTCATCTATACTGACGCCTATCTCGATGCCTTCCACCCCGATGTAGTGGCGACTCAATTAGGAGTCGATACGTTTTATAATGACCCTTTGACAAACCTTCACTTATCCATTTTGGGGTATGAAAGAGTTCTTAAGAGGATTAAAGACCTGGCCACAAGGTGGGTGGCATTTCCCTAAAAATTGGCATGCCTTTTGCTTTCAATTTTCGCTTTTCATTTGACATTTGTAAGTTTTTGGTATATTTAGAACTTTTGAGGATAGCAGGAAATGCCTGAAAAGATGAAGTATGTTATTATTGTTGGGGATGGGATGGCAGACTACTCCGTTGAGAGTCTTGGGGGGAAGACCCCATTGATGGTAGCCCGAACCCCCCACATGGATTGGATGGCGAAACAGGGTGAGATCGGTTTGGTCAGGACAATTCCTGACGGTTTTAACCCAGGTAGTGAGATCGCCAACCTCTCCATTTTTGGGTATAACCCCATCTCTTATTATACTGGGAGAGGTCCACTGGAAGCGGCGAGCCTGGGCGTCAAACTCGCGGCTGATGATATTGCCTTCCGATGTAATCTTGTTACCCTAAAATTTCAAGGGAATAAAATCGTGATGGAAGATTTCTCTGCCGGTCACATTACGAATGAGGAAGCAAAGAAAGTCATCCTTGATTTAAACAAAGAGATGGCAACAAATGAAATTAGATTCTATGCAGGGGTGAGCTATCGGCATTTGATGGTCTTGAAGAATGGGGCGGCTAAATTTTCAAACATGGAGAAGTTGGAAATTACCCCTCCTCATGACATCATTGGCAAGGAAATATCCCCTTTCCTTCCTCAAATGAACGAACCTGTCCTCACTCTGATGATGAAATCTCAGCGGCTTCTCAAGAATCATCCTATCAATCACACCCGTGAGGCAAAAGGGCTCCCCCCTGCCAACTCCATTTGGCTCTGGGGGCAAGGGCGGTCGCCCCGCATGATCACGCTGAAGGAACGATTCGGGATGGAGGGCTATGTGATCTCAGCGGTCCACCTGATCAAAGGGATTGGAATCTTAGCCGGATTGGAAGTGCTGGAGGTCCCTGGTATCACAGGATACTTTGATACGAATTATGATGGGAAAGCTCGGTATGCTCTGAGAGGTTTGAGGGAAAAGGATTTTGTATATGTCCATGTGGAAGCTCCTGACGAAGCAGGTCATATGGGAGATCTTCGATTGAAAATCGAAGCCATCGAGGCGTTTGACGAAAAGATCGTAGGGCGTATTTTGAGAGGGATGAAGGAATTCAAACAGTATAAGGTTCTGGTCCTCCCCGACCATCCCACTCCTCTTTCCGTTAGAACGCACACAGCCGATCCAGTCCCCTATGTCATCTATTCTAATGAGGACGGGGCAACATCCGCCCATGGAAAAAGATTTGATGAGGTTTCTGCAGGGCAGTCCGGAATCTCCATTGAGAAAGGATTTGAATTGATCGAAAGATTTTTAAATCCCCGTTGTTCGTGTTGAGGGAGAGGGAGGTTTTTTTTGGCGAATACGAGGACAAAATATATTTTTATGACCGGAGGGGTAGTTTCCTCTTTGGGAAAAGGATTGGCGTCATCATCGATTGGATCCCTCCTGGAGCTCAGAGGGTTGAAGGTCATTTTTCTCAAGTTCGATCCTTATATCAATGTAGATCCGGGCACCATGAATCCTTTTCAACACGGAGAAGTTTACGTGACCGATGATGGGGCAGAGGCGGATCTCGATTTAGGGCACTACGAGCGTTACAGCAATGTCAAGACATCGAAGAAAAATAATTTTACCACCGGGCAAATCTATGATTCGGTCATCTCCAAAGAGAGAAAGGGAGACTACCTGGGCAGCACTGTTCAGGTGATTCCCCATATCACCGATGAGATCAAGTCGAAGATCTTCGATCTGGCCCAAGATGTAGATATTGTGATTGTCGAGGTGGGTGGGACTGTCGGCGACATCGAAAGTCTTCCTTTTTTAGAAGCGATCCGGCAAATTCGAGGAGATGTAGGCAGGGAGAATACGCTTTACATTCACCTCACTCTGGTGCCTTACATCCAAACGGCAGGAGAGTTAAAAACCAAACCGACTCAGCATAGCGTGAAGGAGCTTCGAGAAATAGGAATCCAGCCCGATATTCTTCTCTGCCGAACCGACCGAATGCTTTCTCCCGATGTGAAAGCCAAAATTGCCCTCTTCTGCAATGTGGAGAAAGATGCGGTGATCACAGCTAAAAATGTGGAGACGGTATATGAAGTCCCCATCGTCTTTCATCAGGAGGGACTGGACGAAAAGATTGTTGAGAAACTGAATATCTGGACTGGGCGACCGAATTTAAAGGGTTGGGAGCGGGTCGTCAAAAAGGTCAAACATCCCCGTTTCGAAACCACGATCGCTTTGGTAGGAAAATATGTCAGCTTGGTCGAATCCTATAAAAGTTTAACCGAGGCATTGATTCATGGAGGCATTGCGAATGATGCCAGGGTGAATCTGAAATATATTGATTCGGAGCAGGTCGAGAAGGAGGGGCCAGAATGTTTCCTCAAGGACGCCAATGGCATTCTCGTCCCCGGAGGGTTTGGGACAAGAGGGATTGAAGGGAAGATCAAAGCGATTCAATATGCCAGGGAGAAACGGATTCCATACTTTGGGATTTGTCTGGGAATGCAGTGTGCTGTCATTGAGATTGCCAGGCACTGCGCCGGTCTGAAAGGAGCCAATAGCTCTGAATTTGATACCCACACTCCCCATGCAGTGATCTATTTGCTGGAGGAATGGATAGATCGGGATCAGGTCGCCCAGAAACGGGCCTCTGATACTCCAAAGGGTGGGACGATGAGGTTGGGATCTTATCCCTGCCGTCTCGAAGAAGGAAGTTTAGCTCTGGAGGCCTATAATAAAAGGTTAATCAATGAGCGACACCGGCATCGTTATGAATTTAATAATGACTATATGGATATTTTAGGAAAAGCAGGAATGGTATTTAGTGGCGTTTCTCCTGATATGGGGCTGATTGAGATCATCGAGCTGAAAGGCCATCCTTGGTTTCTTGGATGTCAGTTCCATCCAGAATTTAAGTCGAAGCCCATGGATCCTCATCCCCTTTTCAGGGAGTTCATCAAGGCTTCCCTTCGGCGGGGGAAGAGGAAGCCGGATAGGGCGCGGGTTTCCAAGAAGAGAAGAGAAATGAAGGGCGGGTGAGATTACCCTGAACCATGTGAGGTTCAGGGCTGCCCTGCACCCTGCGTGGTGCAGGGGAAAGGAGACAGGAGTCATTGGATATCGTGGAAGAGGCAAAGCGGGTATTGAGAGTGGAGGCCGAATCCATCCTCGATTTAGCAGAGCGAATTGATGAAAACTTCTCACGGGCGGTCGAGTTACTCTATCACTGTAAAGGGAAAGTGGTCCTTATGGGCATGGGGAAATCGGGGCTGGTAGGCCGAAAGATCGCCTCCACATTCGCCAGTACAGGGACCCCGTCTTTTTTCCTTCACCCCGCAGAGGGATTGAATGGAGATTTTGGGATGTTAGCAAAGGAGGATGTGATCATCGCCATCTCCTATAGCGGAGAAACTCGAGAGCTTTTGGAAGTTCTGCCTCTCATCAAGCGATATGGAAACCGGTTGGTCACCTTCACTGGAAATTTGTACTCTAATCTGGCAAAGGCGGGGGATGTCAACCTCGATATTCGTGTGAGAGAGGAAGCCTGTCCATTAGGTCTAGCTCCAACAGCCAGCACCACAGCCACTCTTGCTTTGGGAGACGCTTTAGCCATTGCTCTCATGGGGAAGAAAGATTTCAAAAAAGAGGATTTTGCTATGCTCCACCCAGGTGGGGCGCTGGGGAAGAAGCTTCTCCTGAAGGTGGAAGACCTGATGCATGGGGGAAAAGCCTTTCCGATGGTATCGGAGAAGACATTGATGAAGGATGCGATTTTTGAGATTACCTCAAAACGATTAGGGGTAACCGGAGTCTGCAACACGGAGGGGCATCTGGTCGGCGTGATTACCGATGGGGATCTGAGGCGAGCTTTAGAAAAATTCAGCGATCTTTTCAATCGGGAGGCCTCTGAAGTGATGACGAAAAATCCAAAGTGGATTGAAAAGGATGCATTGGCTGCTAAAGCTGTACAGAGGATGGAGGAATATTCGATTACTTCCCTCTTTGTCTTCAACCAAGCGGGAGATAAAGTGCCTGTGGGGGTTATTCATCTTCATGATCTTTTGAAAGCGGGCGTGGTGTGAACCCATGGGGGAATGGAATGTTGGAACAGTGGAATGATGATCAAAATATAGCTTCTGTAAAAAGGCCTAAACATAAACCCATCATTCCAATATTCCATTTTTCCAATATTCCGGTTTCATTATGAAAAAAGTAAAGATTGCCATCTTGATTTCGATTGTGCTGATTGGTGGGATCGTCCTCGTCAGTCTTTGGGCGAACCTCCGGGAGAGGAAAGCTTCGGAAGCCGTAGAGAAGCTTCCCAAGGTTTCCACCGGGGGCGCAGACATGCGACTGGAAAAGATTCGATTTGTGGAGGATAAACACGGTCAAAAAACTTGGGAGTTGGAGGCGAACTCTGTTCAACAATACCAAGATCAGAACATCATGGTCTTAGAGGACGTGAAAGTGACTTTTTATACAAAAGAGGGGCGAACCCTCTTTCTAACTGGGAAACAGGGAAAGGTTTATCAGGACTCGAAAAATGTGGAGTTGGTGGGCAATGTGGTGCTTACCTCGAGCGATGGATATCAGCTAAAGACCCATTCCGTTTCCTATCGCCATTTGGGAAAGATCGTGAGTACCTCTGATCCCGTGGAGATCGAAGGGGAACAGCTACGACTGACAGGCAAAGGAATGTGGGTAGATATGGAAGCCAAGACCTTCAAAATTCTCAGCCAAGTTAAGACTCAATTGAGAGCGAGAAAAAAGGTATGAACCCAAGCAAGGGAATTGGCCTTCTCGTCATTTTGGTCTCCCTTTTTCTTTTTTTCATTTCTGGGGAGGCCCAGGAAAAGAAGAGGGGCGGAAAAAGTGGGGGGGGTGCATCCAAGACCGATAGGAGCTTTGGATTTACTGCCAGCCGTTCTCCCATTGATATCACTTCAGATACCGTTGAGGCAGACCAGAAAACGAATACGGTTATCTTCAAAGGGAATGTGGTTGCCAAACAAGAAGACACGACTCTCTATGCCAATACACTGACCATCACTTACGATCAAAATACCAAAAAGCTAAAGGAGATTGTAGCGGTCGGGAATGTGAAGGTCGTGCAATTGGATCGCCGGGCTACCGGCCAGAAGGCGACTTTTGATCAGGATAAGAATAAAGTCGTTTTGGATGGAGAAGCTGTGGTTCGGGAAGGAACCAATGTGATCAGAGGGGAGCGGATCATCTTCTACGTTGATGAGGAGAGGAGCGTCGTAGAAGGAGGAAAGGGGAGTCGGGTCAGCACAAGCATTACGCCGCCGCCGAAAGAGGAAGGGGAAGGCAGGAAGCCCAAAGAAGAGAAGAAGAAATAATTTAGAGTTAAGAATTGAGAATTAAGAGTTAAAGATAATCATTGACCAAACTCTAAACTCATCATTCATAACTCTTCATTGAAGGAATAAACATGTCGCACCTTTTATGTGAGAGTTTAACGAAGTCATTTCGTCAAAAGAAGGCTGTGGATTCGGTGAATATTGAGATCCAAGGGGGAGAGGTGGTGGGATTGTTGGGACCCAATGGTGCAGGAAAGACCACCATTTTTTATATGATCGTCGGGCTGTATCAACCCAACGGTGGAAAGATCTATCTCAACGACGAGGAGATCACTTCCCTCCCCATGTATTTGCGAGCGAGAAAAGGGATTGGGTACCTTGCTCAGGAGCCATCAGTTTTTAGAAAGCTGACGACCGAAGAGAATCTGATGGCGATTTTGGAGACCCTCCCCCTCTCTAAAGAGGAGAGGAAAGACCGATTGGAGAAGCTCTTAAATGAGTTGGGACTCTCCTCGCTACGCAAGCAGAAGGCATATGTCCTCTCAGGAGGTGAGCGCAGGCGGGTGGAGATTACCCGAGCCTTGGTGCTCTCACCTTCTTTCATCCTTTTGGATGAACCTTTTTCAGGGATTGATCCCATCGCCGTATTAGATATTCAGACCATTATCCGTCAATTGAAATCAAAGGGGATTGGAATGATAATTACCGATCATAATGTTCGGGAAACATTGGGAGTTTGTGACCGTGCGTATATCCTCAATGAGGGACGAATCTTGGAAGAAGGAACCCCCGAAAAGATTGCTCAAAGCCAAAAGGCGAGAAAGATCTATTTGGGAGATGGTTTCGAGTTAGGAGGAAGACGCCGTAGCAAAGAGGATGAGAAGAAGGAAGTAAGTTCCCCTGCACAGGGGAGATTATGGGAGTGAGATGGTCTTAGAGCTCAAACTGGCGCCCAAGCTCGTTCAACAGTTGGTGATCACCCCTCAGCTTCAACAGGCGATCCGGCTTCTCCAGTTAACACGTCTTGAACTGGTAGATATGATCAGCCAGGAGATGAAGGAGAACCCACTTCTGGAAGAAGAGGAGGAGGAGGAGAAAGAGTTGGCAGAAGGCGAAGCCCCGGCGGCCGAACAGGGGGATGGGGAAACTTCTCCAGAACCCGAGCATACCCCAGAAGTAAAAGGCAATGGAGAAGGGGCAGATGAGTTCGATTGGGAGAACTATTTAGAAAATTCCAACCTTACCCCATTTCAGAAAAGCTCTTCGGATGGGGAAGAAAGCCCCTCGTTTGAAAATTTCCTCACGAAGAGAACAACCCTTACAGATCATCTTCGGTGGCAACTCCAACTCTCACATTTCACAGAGGAAGAACATGAAGCCGGGACGTGGATCATCGGAAATCTGGATGAAAATGGATATCTGAAGATCTCTCTGGAAGACATCTATTCAGAAACCAATCTTCCGGTGGAGGGGGTGGAGAGAGTCCTTCGAAAAATTCAGCAATTCGATCCGGTAGGAGTGGCGGCGAGGGATTTGAAAGAATGTCTTCTCATCCAACTGGGGCAGGTGAGTCCTCGAGATCCCCTCGCAGAAAAAATCGTTTCCGAACATCTCTCTCTATTGAAAAATCGAAATTATCCGGCGATTGCTAAACGGTTAGGGGTCTCTCTGGATCGTGTAAATCGCGCTGCCTCTCTGATTTCCAAATTGGATCCCAAACCTGGGAAGGCCTTCGGAGGAGAAGTGATCCAAGAGATCATCCCTGATGTCTATGTTTACAAGCTTGAGGGGGATTATGTCATCACTCTGAACGATGAAGGGATTCCAAGGCTCAAGGTCAATTCTCTTTACCGAAATATCCTTAACGGCAGTCGTCTTGCTATGGAGGGAGACCGAAAATATATTCAGGAAAAACTCCGATCCGCCCTCTGGTTGATCCGCAGCATTCACCAAAGACAAAGGACGATTTACAAGGTGACGAAAAGCATCGTGAAATTTCAAAGGGAATTTTTAGATAAAGGGATTCAGTCTCTTAAACCCCTTGTGCTGCGGGATGTGGCAGAAGATATCCAGATGCACGAATCCACCATTAGCCGGGTTACCCACAACAAATATGTTCATACCCCCCAAGGAATTTATGAATTAAAATTCTTCTTTAATGCGGGGATCACCTCCACCCAAGGAGAGACGATGGCTTCGGAAAGTGTCAAGAATCTGGTTCGGGAGGTCATCGCTCAAGAAGATCCGAGGAAGCCTTACAGCGATGAGAAATTGGTTCAGATTCTCCAGGGGAAGAACATCCATATTGCCCGGAGAACCATTTCGAAATATCGAGAGATGATGAAAATCCTTTCCTCCAACGAACGGAGGAAGATCGTTTAATACACATAGAATCTTTTACATATTCCCATTGATCATATCTTCAATGATATTTGACAAAGATAAGGAGCGGATAAATGCAGGTCGCAGTGACATTTCGACATATGGAGACCGACGGAGGAGTCAAGTCCTATGTGAAAGAGAAGGTGGAAAAGCTTCAAAAATATATTGAGAACCCAAGGGAGGTTCATGTCGTTCTGGCGGTAGAAAAATTCCGGCATATTGCCGAAATCACTATTGTCGGGGATGGAGGGACTTTCAATAGCCAGGGGAGGGACAACGATCTCTACGCCGCCATCGATCAAATGGTGGATAAGATGGAGCGACAGATTCGTGAACGGAGGGAGAAGGTAAGACGAAAAAGGGCTAACCCCTCTTCTTCTAAGGCTCTCCTCCAACTGAGTGAAAAGGACAGAGAAGGGAAAGAAGAAGGAGACATCCCCTCCCTGATTAAGAAGAGACGCACCATTGCTAAACCCATGTCTCTTGAGGAGGCACTCTCTCAATTGTCTCTTTCGAAAAAGGACTTTTTAGTATTTATCAATTCGGATTCTGAGCAGATGAACGTCGTCTATCGGTCTAAAGACGGGGGTTACGAATGGGTGGAACCTTATCCCAAATAGGGAGGCGCTCAAGAGGGTATAATGAAGATCATGGATTATCTGAGTGAAGAGTGGGTGATCCCCGACCTGCAGGGAATGGACAAGCCATCCATTCTGAAGGAATTGTCAAGCGTCTTGGTGAAGCCCTGCCAGGTAAACTCTGTTGAAGAGCTGCTTCAAGTGCTCCTCGATCGGGAAAAACTGGGATCGACGGGAATTGGCGAAGGAATTGCCATCCCCCATGGTCGATTGAAAAAGTTAAAAAAATTTTTTATCTCTTTTGGTCGTTCCCTCAAAGGCGTGGATTTTGATTCCATCGATCGAAAAACCAGCCAGCTCTTCTTTTTAGTCATGGCCCCAGAGAATTCGGCTGTCGATAATCTGAAGCTTCTGAGTCGCATCGTCACTCTGTTAAAAGAGCCTTCCTTCAAAAAGAGATTGATGGAGGCTCCATCCCGGAAGGAGCTTTTCCAGATCATCTCTGAAGAGGATGAGGAATATTAATCGATGAACAGTATCACCGTACAAGAGCTGGAGCAGAATCGGGAACACCATTTGGAACTGACCCTGATGGCTGGACGAAATGGGATCAAGAAGAAGGTCACCCATTCGCAAGTCCAAAAGATGGGATTGGCCTTGACGGGTTTTATCCAATTCATCAATCCAGAGCGTCTTCAGATCATTGGAAATACAGAAATGGCTTATTTTAAAACGCTGACTCTTGAGAAGCAGGAGAAGATAATCCGTCAAATCTGTAGCCTGCCGTTGTCCTGTTTGGTCGTCACCCGGGGCTTGGAGATTCCTGAACTTCTTCTCCGGGAAGCTGATGGGAAGGAGATCCCTGTATTTCGGACCAATCTCCGCTCTTTTGATTTCATTGAGCGGGTCACCAAATTCTTAGAAGAGAAACTCTCCTCCACCAGCAGCCTCCACGGTGTGCTCATGGATGTTTTTGGGGTGGGCGTTCTCATCCTGGGCAAAAGTGGGATCGGGAAGAGTGAATGTGCGTTGGATCTGATTCTTCGGGGGCACCGACTGGTGGCGGACGATATGGTTCATATTCAGAAGCGATCTCCCTCTGCTGTGATCGGAAGTGGTTTTGAGGTCATCCAGCACCACATGGAGATCCGAGGATTGGGAATCATCAACATTCGGAGCCTTTTCGGTGTGGAGGCCATCCGCGAGAAGAAGAAAATCGAACTCGTCCTGGAGCTGATGGAATGGGATACTCACCGGGAGTACGACCGTTTGGGGTTTGAGGAGGAAAAATTTTCTATTCTGGACATTGAGCTCCCGATGTTGAGAATCCCCGTTACGCCCGCTCGGAATTTAACGACCATTATCGAAGTGGCTGTCCGCAATCACCTTTTGAAAGTGATGGGATACGATTCGGCGTTGGAGTTTGAGAAAAAGCTCCTTCGCAAGATGGAAGAAAGGGAGGGGGGCAGATTTGAGGTTGAGGGTGAAGTGGAGTGAAAAACATACGGGTGATTCTCATCAGCGGTCTTTCCGGGTCGGGCAAAACAACGGCCATTAAAGCCTTAGAAGATATTGGTTTTTATTGTGTCGATAATCTTCCCATCCTCCTTTTACCTAAATTCATAGAACTCTTTGAGCAATCGGGTGGAAAGATCTCCAAGGT